>CADCLH010000026.1 GCA_902802215.1 Oscillospiraceae bacterium | reverse complement strand
GAGATGCTGCCTTCGCTGTTTGCGCCTGTAACGGTCCACGACCCGAAATTGCCGGGAGTGACCGCATAATACCAGTCTGCAAAACTGCTGTCTGCGGAGTTGACGTGCGACTTGCCGGGGCCGAGGACCTTTGCGACAACACCGCCCTTCGCAAAGCTGACGGTGCAGCCTGCGGGGGCTTTGACATGCAGCACCGCCGCGTTGGCGGACAATCCGCCGGAGCCTCCGCGCCTTACCAGATATGCATCACTCATAGCGTCACTTCCTCACAGCAAACAGGCTGAACGGCAGATCGACAGCCGGCACTTCCCTGGCATAGAACGTGATCGTGTCCGCGCCCGCCACGGCCCGGTAGATCAGCCCCCATGCCTCATCAAGCGATTCATCCGTCGCGTATGTCCCGCTCATGACCGCGTCAACGACAGGCTTGTCCGTTGCGAGCAGACCGCTCGCCGCGATCTCCGCCGCATACGGGGCGGCAGCTCCGGTCCAGTCCGTCGTCTCAATGGTGCCGCTGAGGCTGATGCTGACTGCTCCGGCGGCGATTTTTGCCGCCGTCACGGCGGCGTTCGCCAGGTTCCCGGTCTGAACCGTGATGGGGTCGGCCCCCGTCGGCAGATGGCGCGCGTTGTGATAGGGGATCGCGGCCAGCGCCGCGTTGAAGGTCGCCTCGGTCCCGCTGTATCCCGCCCCGACCGCAGCGTCAAAGGCGCCGGGACCCGCGGGGCCGGTCGCCCCGTCCGCGCCCGCCGGTCCGCGGATGTTCTGTGTGGCGGGGTTGGCAAGTCCTCCGTCGTTCGTCCAGCTCAGGTTGCCGCTGGCGTCGACGGACGGGGTAAAGGTCGCGCCGTGCGCGCCGGTTTCTCCTCTGGCGCCCTGGATCGTACCGTTGTTGCGCCAGCTTTCGTTTACCGCATCCCAGATATAGATGTCATAGGGCGCGGTCGTCCCGACGCCGAAGGCCTCTCCCGCCGCCGGGTTTGGGACCGCCGCGGCCAGATCGGCGAAGGTGTCGTAGAAGCCCTCGATCACGAAGCTCTTGCCGTCCTCGCCGTCATATGCCCCGGCTTCGGCCGCAGCCTTCACGGCCGCGGCGAAGGCCAGCGCCGTGGTGGCCTTGCTGTCGATCTGCTCGGCCACGCTCAGCGGCATCGGATGCAGCGGCGCGTCCACCAGGCCGGAGGCTTTTACCGTCAGCATGACCGGAACGGTCGTCAGGCGGTCTTCCCCGTCGGTCCCCGTCATGTAGAGCTCCCATTCGCCGACCGTAAGACTGAGCTCGGCAGCTTCGTCAAAGGCGCCGTCCTCGTCGAGCGCAATGTCGTAAAGGGTCTCCCCCTGCCGGAAATGGAGCCAGGCGCTGTGATCGTCCCAATCGCTGCCGCTGAAATGTGCCAGTCCCGTCAGATAGTGCAGGCTGTCCGCCGCGATCACCGGCGTATAGAGCTTCAGGCTCTGCCCGCAGACATAGCATTCAAGCATGTTTTTCCTCCTCTAGCTGCCGGATGAGCCGGATCAGATACTCACGCAGCTGATTGATCTGCTGCTGTACGTCTCCTGTAAGGATGGGCGGCATTTCTGTCATCCGACATCACTCCCGTACGTCAGAATTTTTGCGATGGAGTAGAGGCGGACCTCGCCCTTCCCCACCAGTTTCATGCGCAGATGGTCGCAGCGCCGCGGCCGGATCGGCAGGGTCACGGTCCGGGTGCCTTTCACCCGGATACGGCCCTGCCGCACCCAGGTCCCGTCGGAATCGTACATCAGCCAGACGCTCAGCTCCGCGCCCTCCTCCATATTCAGGCGCAGGTTGAAGCGGGAGACGTATTTGCGGTCGGGGTGCTGATAGGTCAGCAGCCCGGTCTCCGCCTCCCAGGCGATGTAGGGCTCTCTTTCGCCCTCCGTTCCCAGCAGCGCCAGCAGCGTCCCGTCTGCGGTGAGGGCGTACAGCTCGTCGCCGAGTCGGGCAAACGCCGCGGCGTGGAGTTCATCCTCCCGCATCCAGAGCCCGTGCCGGATGTCGTAGACGAAGAAGCTGTACGCGCCGTCGGCTCCGCGCATGGAGATGTAGTAGCGGTCTCCCGCCGCTCCTGCGGCCGCGTCCGTATAGACCTCGTCGCCGAGCGGCTGGCTGATGCTCTGCGGAAAACCGCCCTGATAGATGCAGACGTCGCTTCTGCTCTTGTAAAAGAGCGTCTCGTTGACCACCTGGATGCTCTGCGCGCTGCCCTCCTGCACGCCGCGGCATACGGTCTCGCTGACCGCGTGGGCTCCGGCGGAGGAGACGGCTACGCGATGGATGCGGTTTTCCTTGAAAAACGTGGGGCAGCCCAGGTAGTTGACCGCGCCCGTCCAGGGTCCGTCCGAGCCGACGGAGGCCGTCCAGCTGTCGGTGCTCAGGCCCATATACTGCCGCCAGTTCTTGAAGTCTCCGAGCGCGCAGCAGTAGATCTCGTTCAGGTTTTTTCCGTTTTCTGTCCCGTAGCGGCAGCCCCAGAGCCGGTTCTGGCATTCGATCACATAATCCATCGCCGGGACGCTCCGCTCGATACGGACCGACCCCTCGGTCTGTGTCGCCGCCTGCTCCAGCAGTCCCGTCACCACGATGTAGTCGAGGACGCCCTCGCTGCCGCCGATCGCGCAGAGGATCTTCTCTCCGTTGACGTCCGCCGGCCCTGCGCCCGAGATGCTCACGCCGTCGCCGCAGCGAAAGAGCGTCGGCAGCTCGCCCTCCGAGCGAAAGCGCAGCTTGGTATAGACGGTCGGGATCTCGTTCCACTCGCTCATGGCGGCGCTCCACTGACGCAGGACGTGTTTCTCCTTTGAGGTGTCGATCCAGAGCGCCGCGTTTTCCGGGCTGTCCGGCGCCGTATCCGATACCGTCGGCTGCTGATAGGCGGTCCCGTCGATGCGGCAGAGGGAATATTCCACCGCGCCGGTGGAGGTATAGAGCGCCTCCAGGCTGCCCCGGTCCGACGGGTCCGCGGTGTTGAAGTACTTCTTGTCGGGAAAGACGACGATATACGCCCCCATGCTGACGAGCTGCTTGGCACCGGCGCTCAGCCCCGTGAGCGGTGTCGCCGTTCCGTCGAGATACAGCTTCCCGTCGTCGACCCAGGCCAGCTTTTCCTTGGCGAGCAGGCCTCCGGGCGCCGTCAGGCTCCGCACCCTCCCGCGCTTTTTGCGGTTCGAGAGCAGGGGGAAGCAGGCGCTCGTGAGATTGCGCATGTCGTAGAATTCTCCCTCGTCGATCTTGAGCTGGTGGTTGTAGCCGCGGAAGGTGTCGGTCACCTCCCGTTCGGTGTATTCATAGCTCAGTGACGGCAGCAGTGCCATGGCGCATCCCTCCTAGAAGCGGAAATGATCGCCGCTGCGTCTGGGCCGGTGGGTCCGGGCGTACCAGGCGGCGAAGGCGGTGTAGGCGCTGTTGAACAGCGTCATGCGCTTGTTGTAGCGCTGTGTCTCGCTGTTTTCCGCCGCGATCATCGCCTGCAAATAGTAATAGTATCGGTCGGCGCGTCCTCATGGGTCTCGATCAGTTCCCGGAACACCTTCCCGTCGAGGCTGGAGAGCCAGTGCAGCTTCTGCTCGGGGGAATAGTCGTTGGGCTCGAGCAGATCCACCCGCTCGATCATGTCGATCGCTTTCATTGTTTTCCTCCTTCTTCCCGGGAGCTCGCGCTCCCGGGAAGTTCCTGTTTGCCTTATGCTGTCGGCGCCCGCAGGATCAGGAGCCGGTCTGCTTCCGCTCGTCCATGCTCTCGTAGAGCCGGTCGGCGGCGCGGTCGCTTCTGGCGATCTCCTCGGCCACCGCGGCGGGGACCATGGACTTCTTGCCTCTGGGCAGCAGGTAATTCACCCCGTTGATGCCGACGAAGAGGTTGGGATCGGCGCGGTCGCCGCCTCTGGGGATAAAGACCTCGATGCGTTTTTCAGCCATGTTGTCCCCTCCTCTCAGTTGACCTCGTCGGATGCGCTGAAGGAGCTGGTGCTCATCACGCGCAGCAGACGCTCGGGGTAGAGGATGGTCGCGCCGTTGGTCTCGAACTTGTAGCCGATGGTGCTGAACTGGTTGAGCGGGCCGCCGATCTCGCCCTTGTCGTGGATGATCATCTCCAGCGCGCCGCCCTCGGGATCGATGATGCCGAAGGAGTCCTTGCCGAAGAAGTAGGTCGCGTAGGCGGCCGCATCGTCGGCGCCGAAGTCGGCGGGGTAGATCACGGTATCGTTGCTGATCGCGCCGAAGTTGGTGGAGGCGAAGGTCAGGGCGTTTGCGGTGTTCGCGGTGATCTTGGCGACGACGCCGTTGATGGAGATGTACCGGCCGACCAGCGCGCTGCCGGCGACGGTGCCGCCGTCGAAGGCGACGCTCGTGATGGCGCCGGAGTAGCCGTCGGAATAGTTGACGGTCAGGGTGCGGCTGTCGCTGGCGAGGTCCGCGCCCTTGAGCACCGGGGCGAAGACGTTTTCGATGAAGCGCACGCCGTGCAGCTCGCCGATCTCTCCGTTGAAGATCTCCTCGGGGGAGGCGTACTTGTGCGCCTCGATCCAGCTCTCGTCGTTTCTGAGATCGTGGGCGACGGAGGGGTGGATCACCGCGCAGTACTTGCCGCCGATGCGGGGCACGCGGTTTTTCTTCATGACGGTGACGGCCCTGTTGACCATCTCGGGGGTGAGGTGGCAGTGGTAGTCCGCGTTCTCGACGAGCGCGCTCTGGGCGCTGGGGGTCGCTGCGACGGCGCCGGTGGAACGGGTGATCTTGTCGCAGTAGAGGACGTTGGTGTTGGTAAAGAGGGCGTCGCGGATCAGGGCCTCCTGGGTTTCGGCGGCGGAGGCGCCCATCTCCTCGGTCGCGCCGAGGATGACGTCGTCGTAGGCGCGCAGCTCGAGCTTGTCGGTGATGGCGGTGTAGGTGCCGTACTGATCGACGGTGCCGGTGACGGCGGTGACGCCGAACTTCTGGCCGGTGGGGATGACGCCTTCGGTGAGCTTTGCGGCCTTGTCGAAGGTGTTCCACTTGCGCCACTCGACGACGCCGTGGTGGTTGGCGGGCAGGGGCTGGCGCTTGGCGAACTGCGCGTAGAACAGCTCGCTGCGGGCGTTCTCCAGCAGCTCCGTGTCATAGAAGGCCTTGAGCTCGCTCGACAGGCTGTGCGCGCTGTCGAAGTCCGTGGTTTCGCCGGTTCCCGCGTTGACGAAATTGCCGGTGGCGTTGACGAGGGTGCCGGCGTCGGCGAAATGCTGCAAATCAAACATAGTCTCTTTCATACTCCTTTTCCGGGGCGTCACTCTCCGACGGAGAGCTTCCGCCCCTGTGCTTTGGCTTCGAGGATGCGTTTTTTGAGCTCCTCGCGTTCCTGTCTGGACATGCTTCTCGGGTCCCGATTGACGGCTGCCCCGCCTCCGCCCCCGTGGTTTTCACGCGGCCGCGCGGCCTGGGTACGGAGGCTGCGGCTGAGGGCCTGCAAACTTTTGCGGGCTGCGGCTTCGCTGATCTCGGCGCGGTGCAGGGCGTACCAGGCGTCCTCCGGCGACACGCCGCTGTGCGGCGCGGTCAGGCGCAGAAAGGCCGGGTCCTCGAGGGCGCGCAGCAGATCGAAGTCCGGCGCCCGGGAACGAAGCTGCTCCGCCTGTTCGAGCAGGCCGTCGAGATGCAGGCGGATCTCCTCCGGGCCGTAGAGACACTCCCCCCGGCGGATCAGCGCGGCCAGCGCCGTCTCGTCCTGCTCGCCGTAGCGCTCCCGCAGCGCATCGAGCACCGGTCCGAGGGCGCTGAGCCTCTGTTCGGCCTCGGCGCGGGAGCGGAGCCTGCGCTGCACGGTCCGACCGACCGCCTCGTCGTACTGCTTCCGGTACTCCGGGTCGGCAAGGATCTCCTCCCAGCTCGGTCTTTTTTCGCCGGACTGCGGGGCGTCGGTCTTGTGGTCTTCCGTCGGAGCTCCGGCGGGATCGTTCTCGGGAAGGTTTTCGATCTCCCCGGCTGTGGTCTGTTCGGTTTTCTCGGCTTCCATACCGGTTCCTCCTTTTTTACCGGCCAGAATCGCGCCATGCATCGTTGGCGGCCTTGGCCATATATCTCCATTATGCCCTGCGGCCGCCGCCTTGCCTGACACAATTCTGACTCGGTAAAATTCTGATGCTTTTTATCGGCGAATCGTATTATTCAATCCCCCTCTGCAGCGGGGGCAAAAGGGCTTGACGATCCCCGGCGATTATCTTCGCCTGGTCTTTTCGCTGTTGGACCGTTCGGACAGCTTGACCGCCTCCTTGCTGCCGGAGCTGGCGGCGCTGGCGGCGCTCTTGCTGCTGTGACCGCCGGTGCCGGTGCGGAAGACGCCGCCTCCGCCCCCGACGGGGCTCCTTGTGCGCTGGAATTCCTTCAGCAGCGCGTCGGCCAGCTCTCTGCTCATCCCGGTCTCAGTCAGCTCCTGATCGCTCGGCTGGTAGCCGCTCTGGGCGATCACGCTGATGAGGCTCTGGTAGGAGGCCCAGCGCCGGTCGTAATCCTTCTTCTCGATCTCGGCCGCCAGGCTGCGCTTGTCCCTCTTTCGGCCGTACTCGTCCTGGGCCAGCGCGGTCGCGCGCCCGAGCTGGTCGGACAGCGCCTCGCCCTCGGCCTGCCAGCGTTTGTACGCTGCTCCGTAGAGCTCCGGCATCACGTCGCCGAGCTTCTGGAGATAGGCGTCGTACTGCTGCTGTCCCACGCTCTGGGCGTAGCTCGAGCTGTAGCCGCCGGTGAGCGCGGCGCTGCGTCCGATGGTATCGCGCATGGCGAGACTCCCCTCCCGGACGTAGCGGTCCCGGTACATCCCGTACAGGGGGTCGCTCTCCGCCTCATAGCGGAAGGCCGGCCGGTTGACGATCTTCTCGTAGAGGCTGCGGATCTCCCCGTCGTAGCTGGTCGTAAGATCGGGCAGACTTGTCTCCGCCCGGCGCAGGGCCTCCATGGTGCTGCCGTAGGCCCCTTCGCTTCCCGTTTTCAGGATCTGCTCCTGTTGTGTCATGCTTCCCAATCCTCCTCGTTGGCGTCCTCCTGACGCCGGAAGCGCACGTGCTCCGGCCTCTCCTCCGCGAGCAGGGCGAGCCCTGCCGCCACGGTCTCGAAGCATTCCCGGCACTGTCCGGCGAAATCCTCCTCGGGTCTGCATACGGCCTGAAAGCGTCCGGGAGCGCGGCTGATTGCGGGAAAGCAGTGCTCCGCGAGCTCCGTCACGCGCCGTTCGAGCGTCATGCTGAGCATGCTCAGCGCGGCGCAGACCGGGTCCTCTCCGTACGCGCCCGCCCCCGCGTGTCCCTCCATGCGAAGGCGCAGCTCCGCGGGCTCATAGACGATCTCCGTCATCACGCGCCTCCCGGCAGCGCCGCGCCCGCCGCACCGACCCTGGCCCGCTCGATGCGGTCGAGCCTGCGGGCCTCTGCCTTTTCCCGCTGCGGCGCGGCGATCGACGCGTCGCCCGTGATCCCGGCCATCAGGGCCGGGGCGTTTTCGGGCTCGTATTTCTGCGTCATGGCCAGCGCGTACTGCTGATAGAGGGCGAGCTGGCGCTGCATGGTCCCGTTCACGGCGAGGCGCTGCATCAGCTCGTCCCGGCCCTCGAACTCCATCATGCTCATGCAGGCCAGGGCCTGGTCGCTCTGCTGGGGGGCGAAGAAGCCGAGCTGGTAAAACTGCAAGGCGAGCTCGTTCTGGGTGAGCCGGGTATAGGCGCTGCCCTTCTGCGGGAGCACGCGGATGTCAAAGACCGGCTGCCGCAGTCCGAGCTCGACGCCGCCGAGCGCGCCCTGCTCCTGGGGCCTGAGCCCCGCGTTGTCGTAGGAGACGAACTCCTCCGCGCCGAGCCTGCCCGTGATGCGGAACTGTCTCGGCAGCTCGTAGAACTGGCGGATCAGCTCGATGCACAGGTCGATGATCTCCCCGTAGGCGCGGTAGCTTGCGCGGGTGGAGTCGCGGCTGCCCTTGCCGGAGGCCTCCTGCAAGGCGGCGATGGCGGAGGCCGCGGTCACGCCGGCGTTGGCGAGGCCGACCGAGGTCTCGGTATTGCCGGAGGTCTCGCGCAGCTCGTTGATGATGCTGGTGCGCATGTTGAGGTAGTGGCCGCTGAGCGGCCGGTACTCGACCATGCGCAGGCTGTCCTCGCCGAGGTTGCCGTTGACGTGGACGATGGGGTTTGCCAGATTGAGGAACTCCTCCTCGTTGACCGCGCCGTCGCTGCGCTGAAAATAGCGGGGCGTGGCGCCGACCATGGTGTTTTTGAGGAAGGCGGTCTGCATGAGGTCGATCTGGGTCTGGCTGTTGCGGCACAGGTCGATGTAGCCGTAGCCGCAGGGGCTCCCCTCGACGGGGAAGAGGCTGTCGAACACGAAGGGATAGCGCCCGTGGTCGTAGAGTCCGGGCGCGTACCCGTCCTCCCCGGTCTGATTTTCGCTCGCGTAGAGCAGGGTGTTTCCGACGTAGCGGCAGTAGTGCAGCACCTGCCCGGCCCCGGCGCGTTTCTTGTAATAGACCTCGATGACGGTGGACTTGCCGTCGGTGGGGACCGCGTCGTCATAGAGGAAGCGGGTGGCCGTGAAGCCGCTGTTTTTGAGCTTTCCCTTCAGCTGCGGGTATTCCTCCTCGAGCCTGTCGTTGTCCTCGAGGCGCGTGTGGAACAGGTAGCGGCTGTCCTGGATGTCGCTTTTTCCGGGCTCCCAGAAGACGTTGAGCAGGTCGACGCGCTCGATGGCGATGTCGCCGAGGCCGCCGGCCTTGTCCGGGTCCCAGAAGACCTTGTACGCTCCGGTCCCGGTCTTGAGCTTCTGCCACATGGCCTCCGAGTAGGTCTTCTCGAAGCCGTTCTGTTCGAGGATGACCGGCAGGATCTTGGACAGGATGCGGGCCTCCTGACGGTCGTCGGGCTCGCGGGGCAGGATGTTCGGCTCGGGAAAGGCGTCCATGGCGTCGGCGTGCTTGGAGACGATCACATTGTGCAGCCAGCCGCTGACGGCCTGGAAGCCGCCGAGCCCCTCGGAGCTCTTTTTCTCCTCGGCGCTGTTGCGCAGCTTCCACCAGTTTTCGGCGGCCACGCATCTGCGCTCGACGCTGACCTTTCCGGCCTTGTACTTCTGCAAGATGCTCGTGAACGTGCGGAGCCTGCTCTCGTCCACGGGCAGGGCTCTGTTTTCTTCCATTGGCTTCTCCTTCCGATATTTCCTTATTGTTTCAGCGGGTCGATCAGCAGCTCGCGCCGCTCGACCGGCCGCAGCGGGGCCACGGGCCGGGACATGCAGAGATAGCGCCATTCGTCGGCGACGTGGTCCTCCAGCTCCGTGTCCAGATCCTCGGGCCGCGATTTGTGAAAGGCCATCAGCGGGATCGTGCGGAGAAAGGCCTTGCAGTTGGAGAAGACGTACATCCGGCTGCGCCCCTCCTCGTCGAACTGCAAGCGGTAGTGGCACTGCATCCAGCCGGGGATGCGGTTGTTGTCGCCGGGCGTGAACCAGATCCCCCAGCGCCCGGCGGTATCGGCGATGCTCTCGCCGCGGCTGGCGTCCCAGATGGCGGGGTCGGCCACGCCCTCGATGTGCTTTCCGCGCAGCCAGGGGTGCTCGCGCTCGATGCGGGCGATCTCCTGAAACTGCTGATCGGGCGTCCAGCGCAGGCCCTCGTTGGGGGTGCCGGTACAGCCGTAGAGCTCGAGCACGCGGTAGATCACCCCGTCGTAGTCGATCGCCCACCAGGCGCAGGAGAAGGGCTTGCCGTAGCCGAAGTCGTAGCTGCGCACGATGCGCCAGCCGCGCCTTGAGCCCGCGTTGAGGTCGAAGGGCTCGATCACATGGCACCAGCGCCCCTGCGCCTTCAGCTCCTCCTCGCTCAGGGTGCAGCCGTGCTCCGCCGCCGCGGCGAGATCGGGCGTGAGGCGGAAGTCCTCGAAGAACTGTCCCTCGAAGATGTCCCAGCTCCCGTAGCGCCAGGCCTGCCGGAGCTTGGGCGGCAGGGCTTCGAGCCTGCGCACATAGTCCGGATCAGCCTCCATCAGCGCGTGGTTGTCGGTGACGAGGGCCTGGATGAAGCTGTGCTCGTCGGGGTCCTCGCCCGCGCGGAAGCGCCGGTCGATGAAGAGGCGCTTGACCCAGCCGTGCCCCTCGCCGCCGGGATTGCAGGTGAAGTACATGCGCTTGGGGAAGTCGTTGACGCCGCGCACGCAGGCGCGCAGGCTCTCCATCTTCTGCTCGGACTGCTGGGTCGCCTCGTCGACGAACAGCACGTCCACCTCGCTGCCCTGAAAGCGCAGGGCGTCGCTCTCGTTTTCCAGATAGCGGAAGAGGATGCGGCTCCCGTTGGGGAAGGCGATGGTCTTCTGTCCCTCGTGGTAGACGGCGATGCGTTCCTCCTCCGGCCCGTAGCAGCCGAGCATCCGGCACAGGGGCAGGATATGGTTTTCGCGCAGCTCCGGGTAGGTCCTGCGCACGATCATCACCTTGATGCCCGCGTAGCGCAGGCACAGCAGCACGGCCTTGACGCGCACGGCCCAGCTCTTGCCGCCGCCGCGCGCCCCGCCGTAGCCGATGTAGCGGTGTTCGTCGCGCAAAAACTGCTTCTGTTTTTCACTCGGCTCCGGCAGCCTCAGCTCCGCCATACCCTGTCTCCCTCCCCGGCTCCCCCGAAAGGGGAGCTGTCGCCGCCCGCCCCTCCTAGCGGCTGAACTCCTCCGCCTCTCCGACGAAGCGGACCGTCAGCTCCCCGCCGCCCGCGCCGGTCTCCTTCTCGCCGCGGAGTTCCTTGAGCTCCCGCAGCGCGCCGGTCACGGCCTTGAAGTCCTTGGCGTCCATCCCGTCCCCGGCGCTCACCACGGCGTCGATCTGGTCGATCAGCTTTCTCGTCAGCCGTTCAAGGCGTCTGTCGTTGTCCTCGTTCAGAAACGCCTCCCGCTGCCCGCGCCAGTTTTCGCGCTTGGCCCTCTCCGTGAGGGTGCTGTAGGGGACCGACGCCTCCCGTGCGATCTGCGTCAGGCTTTTTCCTTCCTCGATGAAGGCTCTGCGCAGCGCGGTCCAGTCTCTCATTCGTTTTCCCCGTATTTATTGGAATAGGTGCAGCGGTAGACTGGGCAGCGCGTGAAGCGCCCCACGCAGAAGCAGCCCATGTGCCGGTCCTTCTGCCCCAGCGTCCGGAAGCGGCTGACGATCTCCGCGCCCGCGCTGTAGCCCTCGCAGGTGATGGAGCGTCCGCTCCGGTCGTCCGAGATATAAAAGGGGCACTGCACGTCCGCCTCCGTCCAACAGATCTTCTTGTAGTTAGCCATCTTCGTCCTCTCCGCCGGGCTCCGGTCCCGGCTCCGTGTCAGTCTCCGCCGCGTGCGGGAGCAGCCAGGGCGGCCAGCCGTTGCGCTCGATGCAGCGCAGGATCGGATCGTCCGCGATCAGTCTCAATGCCGTCCCCATCCTAATCTCACAAAATTAAGATTCTTCCTTGACAAGCCCCGGAACCTGCCGTAAAATAAGGCTGCGGGCCGCGGGAAGGATCTTATCTTTTTCAGATGCGCTTGCATTATATCGCATTAATTTCAGATTATCTAGGTTTTGGTCGTACTTTTTTTAGATTCGGTGGAATGCACAAAGATGAGGTGAAGCCTTTGTTCATTTATGAAAGATTTGAAGCGCTCCGTGCCTCCCGCGGGATCACGAAGCGCTTCATCGCGCAGTCTCTCAGCTCGCGGTCGTCGCCCGCATCCTGGGCACGACGCCGGAGTATCTGCGCGGGGAGACGGACGAGGTCTCGCCCGCCCCGGAAGAGGACGGGGAGCTCGCGGAGCTTCTGAGCTCTCTGCGCGAGCGCGAGGACATGCGCATGCTTTTCAAGCTTGCGCAGGGCGCCTCGCCCGAGGATGTGCGTCAGGCGGTCCGGATCATCGAGGCCCTGCGCCGCCATGACTGACGCCTATGTGCGGCTCGTGCCGCTGCCGGTGAAGGTGGAGGGCGTGACGCTCCCGAACGAGGACGGCAGCTTTGACGTCTACATCAACTCCCGCCTCTCCCCGGCGCGCCAGCAGGAGACGCTGGAGCACGAGCTGCGCCACATCCGGCAGGAGCACTTCTATCTGGACCTGCCCATCGAGCGCATGGAGCGCCAGGCGGACGGCGAGGCGCTGAACGTCGTGCTCCACCCGCCGGAGGGCACGGTCCCCTGCTTCTGTTCCGAGACCGCCCTCGCCCGCTGGCTGGACGTGCTCTGCACCCAGCTCGGCCTCGACCTCACATCCCTCTGATTGCGTTCTCCGATCCCCGCACATCATTGCGAGGCAGTGCGCACACTGCCGCGGCAATCCGTCTCCTTCCGCCCCTCGCCGACACTTGACTTTTCCCCGCGCACACGGTATCATGTCCGTGTTATTACGATAGGAAGTGATCGCATGCAATACATCAGCACCCGCGGCGGCGCCCCCGCCGTGAGCTCCGCGCAGGCGGTCGTCGACGGCCTCGCGCCCGACGGCGGCCTGTACGTCATGGCCCCGTCCGAGCTTCCGAAGCTGGACTGGCGCGCGCTCATGGAGCTGGATTACCCCGCTCTGGCCGCGCGCGTCCTCTCGGCCCTCCTGCCGGACTTTTCCGAATCGGAGGAGGAGGCGATGGTCCGCCGCGCCTACGCGGGCAAGTTCTCCGATCCGGCGATCGCGCCCCTGCGCGCGGCCGGGGACGACCTGTTTCTCGAGCTGTTCCACGGTCCCACCGCCGCGTTCAAGGACGTGGCGCTGTGCCTGCTGCCGCACCTGATGACCGCCTCGGCGGCCCGCTGCGGGCACGAGGGCGATATTCTGATCCTGACCGCCACCAGCGGCGACACCGGCAAGGCCGCGCTCGAGGGCTTCCGCGACGTCGACGGCATCCGCATCCTGGTCTTTTACCCGCGCGACGGGGTCAGCGCCGTGCAGAAGGCACAGATGGTCACGCAGGCCGGGCGGAACGTCGGGGTCTGCGCGGTCGAGGGGAACTTCGACGACGCCCAGACCGGGGTCAAGCGCATCTTCTCCGCCGCGCCGGAGGGGCTCTCGTCGGCCAACTCCATCAACATCGGCCGTCTCGTGCCGCAGGTGGTCTACTACTTCTCCGCCTATTTTGACGCGGTGCGCATGGGGCGCATCCGGGCGGGCGAGGAGCTGAACTTCTCGGTCCCCACCGGCAACTTCGGCGACATTCTGGCGGGCTTCCTCGCGCTGGAGCTGGGCCTTCCGGTCGGGAAGCTGATCTGCGCCTCCAACGCGAACAACGTCCTGACCGACTTCATCCGCACCGGCGTCTATGACCGCCGCCGCCCCTTCCACAAGACGATTTCCCCCTCGATGGACATCCTGATCTCGAGCAACCTCGAGCGCCTTTTGTACCTGCTCAGCGGGGATTCTGCGCTGGTCGCCTCACTGATGGCGCAGCTCGCGGCCGAGGGGCATTACACGGCGCCGGACGATCTGATGGAGAAGCTGCGCGGGCGCTTTGCGGCCTATTGCTGCGACGACGCCGGGACGAAGGCGGCCATCCGGGAGGTCTGGGAGCGCTCGCACTATCTGATGGACACGCACACCGCGGTCGGCTGGCGCGCGGCGCGGGACTTCGGCGGCGGTCCGACGGTGATTCTCTCCACCGCCTCGCCCTATAAGTTCCCCGCCGCGGTGCTCTCCGCGCTGGGCGTCGACGGCGGCGAGGACGAATTCCAGATGATGGACGCGCTCGAGGCTCTGACCGGCGTTCCCATGCCCGCGAACCTGCGCGGCCTGCGCGAGCGCCCGGTCCTGCACCGGGACTGCGTGGCCCCGGCGGACATGCTCGCCTATGTGATGCGCCGGAAGGCGGAGCCCTCCTGGGTAAAAAACGATTGAAAGGACGAAAACCATGTACATTACCTGTTTGGACCTGGAGGGCGTTCTGACGCCCGAGATCTGGATCGCCTTTTCCGAGGCCAGCGGCATTCCGGAGCTGCGCCGCACGACGCGGGACGAGCCGGACTATGACAAGCTGATGCGCTGGCGGCTCGGCATTTTGAAGGAGCGCGGCCTCGGCCTGAAGGAGATTCAGGAGGTCATCGCCACGGTCGACCCCCTGCCCGGCGCGAAGGAATTTCTGGACGAGCTGCGTTCGATCACGCAGGCCGTGATCCTGAGCGACACCTTCACGCAGTTTGCCCAGCCTCTGATGCGCAAGCTGGGCTGGCCGTCCCTGTTCTGCAACGAGCTGGTCGTCGCCCCCGACGGGGAGGTGACGGATTTCCGTCTGCGCTGCAAGCAGACGAAGCTCTCCACGGTCCGCGCGTTCCAGTCCGTGGGCTATGACACCATCGCCGCCGGCGACAGCTTCAACGACCTGGCGATGATCCAGGCCAGCAAGGCGGGCTTCCTCTTCCGCGCGCCCGAGAGCATCAAGGCCCAGTACCCCGAGATCCCCTCCTGCGAGGACTACGGCGATCTCCTGGACCTGATCAAGGGAGCAATGGTTTAACCGAAACTCATTCCCTCAATGCATAAAAAATCGCCCCCGTGCGAAAGCACGGAGGCTGTTTTTGGATTACGGAAAAGCTTACTCCTTGGGGTTGGGGCCGAACTCGTTTTCACCGGGCTGGCTGTCCTGGCAGAACCAGACGATCAGGAGGATCCAGCCGACGACGGGGATCAGGCCGATGAAATACCAGCTGCCCTTTTTGCCGATGTCGTGCAGGCGGCGCCAGGCGACGGCGAGGCCGGGCACGAGGACGGCGAGGGCGAACAGCGTGGCCAGGATGTTGAAGAAGCCCGCGTTGGTGGCCTGGTAGAGGATGTTCAGCACGGTGCTGATGACGCCGGTGCACAGCGCGAAGCTCCAGTACTCGGCGCGTCTGGCGCGGCCGTTGAAGTTTGCGTAGTTCTCCAGAACGCATTTCTTGGCATAGTCAATGATAGTCTGAAAGCTCATTTTTGTCTCTCCTTTCCCGATTGAACCGGTTTGTAATATAAGGATAACACGCGCCGCTTCCGCCGTCAAGAATTCAATCATAAAAAAGCACATAAAAAAAGGACGGGACCGATTGCGGTCCCGTCCTTCTGCTTCTTATTCCTCGGGGGAGAACTCGTCCTTGCCGACGCCGCAGAGCTCGCAGGCGAAATCGTCGGGCAGGTCTTCCCACTTCACGCCGGCCTCGTCCTCGTCATAGACCCAGCCGCAGACATTGCATACGTATTTCATTTGAATATCTCCTTTACTTGAAGTATCTCTCCAGCAGGCCCTTGAAGGCCTTGCCGTGTCTCGCCTCGTCGCGGGCCATCTCATGGACGGTGTCGTGGATGGCGTCGAGGTTGTACTTCTTGGCGAGCTTGGCGAGCTCGAACTTGCCGGCGGTGGCGCCGTTCTCGGCGTCGACGCGCATCTGCAGGTTCTTCTTGGTGCTGTCGGTGATGACCTCACCCAGCAGCTCGGCGAACTTGGCGGCGTGCTCGGCTTCCTCCAGACCGGCCTTCTCCCAGTACAGGCCGATCTCGGGATAGCCCTCGCGGTGGGCGACGCGGGCCATGGCCAGATACATGCCGACCTCGGAGCACTCGCCCTCGAAGTTGGCGCGCAGGCCCTTGATGATCTCCTCCTGGACCTCGGCGGGGACATCCGCGCCGAACTGCTTGCCGACGCCGACGACGTGCTCGGCAGCCCAGCTCATCTCAGCCTCCTGTTTTTTGAACTTGCTGCCGGGGACCTTGCAGACGGGGCAGAACTCGGGGGGATTGTCGCCCTCATGGACGTAACCGCATACGGGGCAAACCCATTTTGCCATAGAATTGACCTCCTTCCCCTCTCGGGGCAATCTTTGAATTGTATACTCCGGCCGCCGGAGACGGCGTGCCGTTTGGTGTTTCTATGGTATCATGCCCGCCGATCTTTGTAAAGAAAACTTTTTATGACGCCCCCGGCAGCCCGCATGGCATCCCCCCCTGCGCGTCATTGCGAGGCAGTGCGCACACTGCCGTGGCAATCCGTTTCTCCTTGTAGGGGCCGACGCCCCCGCCGTCATCCCCCGTCGCCTTCTCCTTGAGGGGAAGGTGCCCGCAGGGCGGATGAGGTGTCGTCCCCCATTCTGCACCCCGCAACCCCAGCTTCCGCAGGGGCGGCTATCAGCCGTCCGCCTTCCCCCCTGCGCGTCATTGCGAGGCAGTGCGCACACTGCCGTGGCAATCCGTTCTTTTTGTCGGTATGCGGGCCGTTTTCTGTGCAGTGCGCCCGCCCCCCTATTCCTCCTCCGCAACCAGCGCCCGCAGCGCGGGCGCCGCGGCGTGGCCGAAGAGCCGGATCGCGGCGAGGGCTTCGCGCAGGGTATTGCCGCTGCTGCCCACCTCGACGATCAGCGAGCCCGGCGCGAGCTGCTGGTTGTAGCGCTGCGGCACGAGCGCGACGGGGCGCATCAGGGTCGGGCAGACGCTGTTGACGGCGTTCTGCAAATACATGGCCAGCGCGAGGTTGCCGCGCCAGCCGGGGTGCGGCAGTCCGCTCTCGTCGGTCCCGACCAGCAGCATCACCTGACTGGCGACGCTCCCCTCCTCCTCAGCCATGGTCTTGTAGACCACGCCGTCGCTGCCGAGGGCGTCGCGGTGGATATCCAGCACGATGCGGATGCCGGGGCAGCTCTCGAGGATCTGTTCGACCGCCTGTCCCGAGCGCGTATAGGAGCCCGTATAGCTCGGATAGTCGTAGATCCCGCGGTCGTGGATCACGCCGAGTCCCGCGGCGGTGAGGATGTCGCTGAGCTCGTCGCCGATGCGCACGACGTTGAACTGGGTATCCTCGGTGCGCGCGGTATCGCTGGCGGAATAGCGGTCAAGTCCCGCCTGGGTGTAGGCCTCGCTGGCGTGGGTGTGGATGATGAGGATCTGAGGCCCCTCCGCGGGCAGCTCGAGTCCCGGTCCCTCCGCGAGGATCTGCGCCGCGTCGACCCAGTACTGCGTCTCGTTCCGGATGCGGATGCCGCCCTCGATCGTGGTCTCGAGCACCGGCTCGTCCTGTCCCCCGCCCAGCGCGGAGCCGGCGCTCTCCAGCACGTCCATCGGCGGCAGAGCGGAGACCGGCAGCATCTGCGCTTCCCGCTCATTAACCGCGGGCGCGGATGCGGTCGGCTGCGGCGGCGCGGGGGAAGCGGTGCTGATCCCCGAGACGCGCACGTTCCTCATGCGCTCGCCGGCGGGTCTGTCGATCATGGTCCGGCGCAGCTCGCCGCCGAGCCCGCCGGCCGAGAACAGACACAGCCCCAGCGAGGTCAGCACGCTGACGAAGGCTCTGCCGATGGCGCGCATACGCCTCCCCCCTTTCCTGTCCCTTCACTCTATGCCCGCCGGGGCGGGTCTATGCGCTCTCCCGGCGGCAAAACCGCGCGGAAAAAGGTCTGAACAGGGAAAAATACGTATTGAAAAACACCGGAGGGGATGCTATACTATACTGTGTTATGTAACCCTGTTTGTGATGTATGCTCGGAAAAGAGGGGACAGACGATGGCGGAACGCTATACCCGGCTTTTTTCTCTGCCGCAGGATCTCTATGCGACCGGCGCGCCTCTGGTGATCGCCGCGGGCGCCCTGCTCAAGGACAGTCAGACCGGCTCGGTCCTGGCGCAGCTCAAGCTGCGCAGTCTTTCGGACATTTCGATCAGCGCCGTACAGCTTCAGGTTGTCGGCTATGACATGGCCAAGGCCGAGGTCTGCCGTGAGGAGCATCAGTATCTGGATCTGGACGTCCGGCGGGACGAGATGTTCGGCGCCAAGGAGGCCATCCCGCTGCCGGTCCGTTCGGTGCGCTCTTTTTCGGTGCAGGTGCTCGCGGTGTTCTTTTCCGACGGCAGCCGCTATGCCGGTACGAACGCGCCGTGGCTCCCGCTGCCCGCGCAGGAGGATCTCACCGCCCGTCTTTTCGATGCGGAGCTGATCCGCCAGTACCAGCTCGAAACCAGCGACCGGAGCCGTTATGTGCCGCAGACCTGCGGGGATCTGTGGATGTGCGCCTGCGGGGAGCTCAATCACAGCGGCGAGGCCTGTTTCCGCTGCGCGCTGACGCTGGAGGATGCGAAGCGGCTTCTGGACGTGGATCTTCTGCGCGCCAAAAAGACCGAGCGGCTCGAGGCGGAGGCGCTGCGGCTTGCGGAGGAGGAGCGGAAAAAGAGCAGCCGGGGCTATCGGCTGCGCCGCGCCGCTCTGATCCTGGTCCCCTTCCTGGTCATTGCCGGCATCGCCGCCGGTGTCTGGTACTACACGCAGGCGCGCGAAGCGGCGTATGCGCGGGCCTCCGCCCTGCTGGCCTCCGGGGACTATGCCGAGGCTGCGGCGGCGTTCGACAGGCTGGGCGACTATCAGGACGCTCCGGCCCGCGCGTCGGAGGCCCGGGCTTCCGACGCCGAGCTCAGCTCGTACACCCGCGCGGGCAAGCTGTTGGAAAACGGCCGTTATGACGACGCGGCCGAGCTCTATCTCTCCCTCGGCAGCTACCGCGACAGCGCCGAGCTCGTCTCGGAGTGCGGCTACCGCAAGGCCCTGGAGCTGCTGGACGAGGGCGCCAACGACGACGCGCGCGCGCTCTTCGTCTCTCTCGGGGACTACCGGGATTCCGCCGTCCGCGCCGCCCATTTCTTCGAGCGCCTCGTCTCCGAGACGGTCAGTCAGAAGGAGGGCTGCGACGGGCCGCTGACCACGCTGTACAGCTACGACGACGCCGGCCGTCTTCTGGCAAAGACCGAGCAGTATTCCGAATACGGCGGGGAGGATCGCGTCTACAGCTATTCCTTTGCGGAGGACGGCAGCTACAGCGTCACTGAGGGGCAGGTCGAGAAGCGCTACGACGCATACGGGAGCTATCTGGGGCAGGGCGGCCATACCGCCTATGTGTATGAATACACGCTCAACGACGACGGCTCGCTGCGCTACTGCATCGCGAACGACCCCGAGACGGGGGACTATCTCAGCTCCGTCGCCTTCGACGCCCACGGCAACCCCACGGCGATCAACGGCGAGGACGGGGTCAACCTCACGGTCCGAAACGAGTATGAGGAAGACCGCCTTGTCAAGCAGGAGCGCTATGCGGCCGACGGGACCATGCTCGAGCGCACGAGCTTTGAGTATGACGAGCAGGGCCGCCTCAAGCGGAGCATTTACGTCGTGCCCGGAGCCGCCGCCGCCGTGACGACGACCCGCGCCTACGGTCTGGTCTATCTTCCCGAGGCCGAAAGCTGAACGAAGGGAAGCGGGACCGTCAGACTCCGGAGGGATTTCCCGATCCCTCCGGAGCGCAGCCCTTATCCTTGACATTCCCCGGGCCCCGTGTTATACTCACGCAGGAATTTTTTCGGGACTCCGCCTCAAATTCCCCGCCTTTTGGGAACTTGGGGTTTCTTTTTTTGATTCATACGCTTCCGTCCGCCCCCGTCATTCCGAGCCAGTGCCGCAGCACTGGCGTGGGAATCCGTTTCTTCTTGCGCAAGGACGGAAATCGGACATTTTCCCCGTATCATTCGGTCGAGACTGAGCAGAACCTTTTGATTCAGACAAGGACGTGTTTTTATGGATTACGATGTCATCATTGTCGGCGCCGGTCCCGGCGGCATCTTCGCCGCGTGGGAATTCGCCCACGCCGAAAAGCCCCTGAAGGTCGCCGTGCTGGAGCTCGGAAAGCCGCTGGATCAGCGCCGCTGCCCGATCGACGGCAAAAAGATCAAGTCCTGCGTGGGCTGCAAAACCTGCTCGATCATGAGCGGCTTCGGCGGCGCGGGCGCCTTTTCCGATGGGAAGTACAACATCACCAACCAGTTCGGCGGCACGCTGTATGAGCATGTCGGCAAGCAGCAGGCCATTGAGCTGATGAAGTACGTCGACGAGATCAACGTCACCCACGGCGGGGAGGGGACGAAGCTCTACTCCACCGCGAATTCCGAGATCAAGCGCATGTGCCTGACCAACGGCCTGCACCTGCTCGACGCGCAGGTGCGCCACCTCGGCACGGACAAGAACTACGTCGTGCTCGAAAACCTCTACGCGGAGCTGAAGGAGAAGGTGGACTTCCGCTTCGAGACCGCCGTCACCGCCATCGAAAAGCGCGAGGGCGGCGGCTACCGGGTCTTTTTTGAGGGCGGCAGCCTGAGCTGCCGGGCCTGCATCATCTCCGTCGGGCGCAGTGGCAGCAAGTGGATGGAGTCGGTCTGCTCCTCCCTGAACATCCCGACCAAGTCCAACCGGGTCGACATCGGCCTGCGCGTGGAGCTTCCCGCCGAGATCTTCTCCCACCTGACCGACCAGCTCTACGAGAGCAAGATCGTCTACCGCACCAAGACCTACGAGGACATGGTGCGCACCTTCTGCATGAACCCCCACGGCGTGGTGGTCAACGAGAACACCAACGGCATCGTCACGGTCAACGGCCACAGCTACGAGGACCCGGCGAAGCACACGGCCAACACGAACTTCGCCCTGCTGGTCTCCAAGCACTTCTCCCTGCCGTTCAAGGACTCCAACGGCTACGGCGAGAGCATCGCCCGCCTGTCGAACATGCTCGGCGGCGGCGTGATCGTGCAGCGCTTCGGGGATCTGGTGCGCGGCCGCCGCAGCACCGAGCAGCGCATCGCCGAGAGCTTTGTCACCCCGACGCTCGCGGCCACGCCCGGCGACCTGAGTCTGGTCATCCCCAAGCGCATCCTCGACGGCATCATCGAGATGATCTACGCGCTGGACAAGATCGCCCCCGGCACCGCCAACGACGACACGCTGCTCTACGGCGTGGAGGTCAAGTTCTACAACATGGAGGTCGAGATCGACGAGCGGCTCGAGACCTGCTGTCCCGGCCTGTTCGTCATCGGCGACTGCTCGGGCGTGACGCACTCTCTGTCCCACGCCTCGGCCAGCGGCGTTTTCGCGGCCCGCTGCCTGATGGGCGAACTTTAACATACTCCGCTTGTATTTTTCTCTCTGCGCGCGTATAGTATCCTAACGCAGATCCTTTCTGGAGGTTCCGATGTCAAGAATCAAGGGACAAAACTATATGCACGGCGCGGCCATCCTGACCGTCGGCGTCATCATCATGAAGATCCTGGGCTTCTTCTACAAGATCCCCCTGGGCAACATCCTCGGGGACGAGGGCTACTCGATGTTCATGGGCGCCTACAGCATCTACTACATTTTCTTCACGCTGGCGACGGCGGGTCTGCCGGTCGCCCTGTCGCGCCTGGTGGCCGAGGCGGACGCCAACGGCCGCGCCAAGCAGGAGGAGAAGACCTTCCGCGTGGCGCTTGTGACCTTCTCGCTGCTGGGTCTGGTCTTCGCCTCGATCATGTTCTTCTTCCCCGACTGGCTGGCCGCCGTCTATCTGGAGAACCCCGACGCGGGCCCCAGCATCCGGGCGATGGCCCCGGCGATTTTGCTGGTGTGCATCGTCTCGGCCTACCGCGGCTACTGTCAGGGCAACGGCAACATGCTCCCCACCACGGTCGACGAGGTGCTGGAGGTCCTCTTCAAGGTCGTCGCGGGTCTGGTGATCGCGGTGCTGGTGCTGCGCTCCTATCCGCCCCGGCATCCCATGGCCCTGCCGATGGGCTCCGCGGGCGCGATCTTCGGCGTATCGATCGGCTCGGCGGTCTCGCTCGGCTACATGATCTGGTACAAGCACCGCAACTATTCGACGCTGGCCGCGCCCTACACCGCGGGCTTCCACGACCCCAACGACACCCCGGACGACGACGAGCTGGTCGATCCCGCGATGAAGATCGTAAAAAACATCTTCTCGATCGGCGTCCCCATCGCCTTCGGCGCCTGCATCATGGCGCTTTTGAACAGCGTCGACTCCAAGCTCTGCATGAACCGCCTGCAAAGCGCCGCGGGCTTCACCTACCGGCAGGCCAAGGTGCTCTACGGCGTCTATGGCAAGGCGCAGACGCTCTTCAATCTGCCCGCCGCCTTCATCACCCCGCTGACCATCTCCATCGTCCCGGCCATCGCCAAGGCGGTCGCGAAGGGCCAGCGCGGCCTTGCGATCAAGGTGTCGGAGGATTCGATGCGGATCGCGGCGGCCGTCGCCATCCCGATGGGCGTGGGTCTGGCGGTGCTGTCCGAGCCGATCATGAAGCTCCTCTATCCCGGCAGCCATGTCGCCGGGCCGGCGCTGCTGCGCGTGATGGGCATCGCCTCCTTCTTTGTGTGCATCGTCCTGATGGAGAACGCCATCCTCCAGGCCTCCGGCCGGGAGAAGCTCACCATGGTCACGCTCATCACCGGCGGTCTGGTCAAGATCGTCATCAACTGGTTCCTGGTCGCCCAGCGCCCCATCAACATCTACGGCGCGCCGATCGGCACGCTGGTGAGCTATGTCGTCATGGCCCTGATGGATTTCATCTTCCTGAGCCGTGCGCTGGACCGCCGCCCGCGCGTGCTGCGCGTCTTTGCCGGTCCGATGTTTTCGAGCGCTCTGATGGGCGCGGCCGCCTGGGGCCTCTACGGTCTGGCCGTGCGCTTCCTGCCGCCCCACAGCCGCCTGTCGACGCTGCTGGCCATGGCGGTCTCCATCCTCGCTGCGGTGATCGTCTACATTTTCGCCGCCATTGTCACCCGTTCCGTCACGAAGGAGGATCTGGACATGATCCCGGGCGGTGAAAAGATTGCCATTTTTCTCCATATGCACTGAAAAGGCGACGAATTTCCTTAAAAAATTGCAAATAAGGGCTTGCGTAATACAGGGAAGTATGGTAAATTCATTATGCCTGCCGGGAATGCCGAACGATCCGTATTCGTGCATGAGAGTAAAGTCCCCGAATTGGGGAAAACTCAGAAGCAGGCAGCATATTCCCATCTAATTTTAGGAGGATTTTGTAATGAATAAGGCAGAATTGGTCGCCGCCGTCGCAGAGAAGGCTGCTCTCTCCAAGAAGGACAGCGAGAAGGCTGTCAACGCCGCTCTCGAGGCGATCGCCGCTGAGCTCGCCGCGGGCGGGAAGGTCCAGCTCGTCGGCTTTGGTTCCTTTGAGACCAAGAAGCGCGACGCGCGCGTTGGCCGCAACCCCAGAACCAAGGAAGAGATCAGAATTCCTGCGAGTCGCGTCCCCGCTTTCAAGGCCGGCAAGGCCCTCAAGGACGTCGTCTCGAAGTAAGAACGTCTTACGCATGCAAATCTGCCCGCCCTTCCGTGAGAAGGGCGGGATTTTTTGAAAGGAAGTGTCCCATGCGGCTGGATAAATATCTCAAGGTATCGCGGCTCATCAAGCGCCGCACGGTGGCAAACGACGCCTGCGACATCGGCCGCGTCCTCGTCAACGGCCGGCCGGCCAAGGCGGGCTGTCAGGTCAAGGTCGGGGACGTGATCGAGATCGCTTTCGGGCAGCGGACGCTGAAGGTCGAGGTCACGCAGGTGGCCGAAAGCGTCTCGAAATCCGACGCCCCGGCGATGTACAAGGAGCTCGTATAAAAGCTGCACCCTCGGCAGAAGCCGGGGGTGCATTTGTTTTGGGTATTCGTTTTACGCGAGGTTGAGCTTGTTCTTCAAAAACCAGCGGGTCACGAAGTAGAACAGGGCGCAGTGGAGCGCGGCGACCAGGATGCCGGTGAAGACAATGGAGTGGAACTGCAAAGCGGAGCTCATCCCCGCGAGGATCGCGCCGGGGTCTATGCTCGGCAGCAGGCCGATCAGGACGGAGTTTCGCACAACGCTCAGCGCAAAGCCGATGACGATGTAGGCCACGAAGCTCAGCAGCATTTTGTGGTCGGCGGCGCTGTGGCCGATGGCCAGGGCCGAGTAGCAGCGCAGGCAGGTGGCGCAGGAGCCGAGGAAGCCCATCAGCAGGAGCTCGAGGAAGAACAGCAGCAGGTTGCCGCCGCCGATCTCCCCGCCGACCGACTGCACGGCGTCCCTGATCTCGCCGATGTCCGCGTTGACGACCCCGCCGAAGCGGGCGCCGATGGAGGTCACCGTCAGGATCGACACGATGCTCAGCAGTCCCACGGCGGCGAACCACACAAAGGACACGATCAGCTTGGCGAAAAGCTGCTCGTCCACCGAGACGGGCAGGGTCATGGCGAGATAGCCCTCGTCGCGCAGCAGGTTCTTGTAAAAGCGCTGGATCATCAGCACGAAGGCCACCACGCTCAGGGCGAACAGGCCGAGGAAAAAGACCGTCAGCGTGGTGACGTACATCACGCCGAGGATGCCCATGTTCTCGACCCGGTCAAGGCCGCGGACCGAGAACCCGGCCAGGACCGAGAGCAGCAGCTCCGCCCCCAGCAGCGGCAGGAGGATGCGGCCCGTGGCGCGGAATTCATGTTTGATCAGCTTGCCTAACATCTGAACACCTCCCGAAACAGCGCGTCGACGCTCTTGCCGTATTGGGCGCGGATGTCGTCCACGCTCGCCTGCATCGTGACCCTGCCCTCGCGCAGGAAGATCACGTCGTCCAGCACGTTCTCCACATCGGAGATCAGGTGCGTGGAGATCAGAACGCTCGCGCTCTCGTCATAGTTGCGGATGATGGTATCGAGGATATAGTCCCGCGTGGCGGGGTCGACGCCGCCGATGGGCTCGTCGAGCAGATAGAGCCTCGCCCTGCGGCTCATGACCAGGATGAGCTGCACCTTCTCGCGGGTGCCCTTGGACATCTGGCCGTATTTCATGTGCGGGTTGAGCCTGAGCCGCGCCATCATGTCGGCGGCGCGGGCGCGGTCAAAGTCCTCGAAGAAGTCGGCGAAGTAGTCCATAAGCTCGTCGGCGCTCATCCACTCGGGCAGGCAGGGCCTGTCGGGCAGATAGCTGACGACGGCCTTCGTCTCCTTTCCGGGCAGGGCGCCGCAGATGCGGATCTCGCCGGAGGACGGCGTCAGCAGGCCGTTGGCCAGCTTGATGAGCGTGGTTTTGCCGCTGCCGTTGGGGCCGAGCAGCCCCACGACGCGGCCCGGCGCGATGCTCAGCGTCACGCCGTCGAGCGCCTGCACGGAGCCGAAGCGCTTCGACAGGTCTCTGCATTCAAGACAGGTTTCCATTCTCTTCCTCCCTGCTGCCGAACAGCAGCGTCCTCATTTCCTCCTCGGTACATCCGAGCGCCCGCATGGCGTCCCGGAAGCGCCTGACCCGCTCGGCGGCGAGCGCCTCCCGCACGCGCGCGATGACCGCCGTATCCTCGGTCACAAAGCGCCCCGCGCTGCGCTGGGCGTAGACCAGTCCCTCGCGCTCGAGCTGCTGCAGCGCACGCTGCATCGTGTTGGGGTTGACCCCGGCCTCGAGCGAGAGCTCGCGCACGGCGGACATGCGCGCCCCCGGCGGCAGCTCGCCCGAGACGATGGCGACTTTGATCTGATCCACGAGCTGCGTGTAGATGGGCTGGTCGTTCTCAAAGACCCATACCAATCGCGGCACCTCCTTTGTGTTATTGTATTAAGCGATTAGTACAATAACACGGTAATACAGATTTGTCAAGGGGGGACGTTCAAAAAAGTCCCTTGGGGGGATTTTTTGACTGCGCTTCCCCGCCGAGCATTTTGGCCGTACACAATATGCTGTTTTCGAAAAGCCTTGCAAATCAAGGCTTTTCGAGCGGCGGGCTATTGTACTCGAGGCGGGCCTTGCCCCCTCGAGCTCCCCCGCTGCTCTGTCATCTGACGCTGCAGCGAGGTTTTTTGACAGTCTCAGTTCAAAAAAGCCTGCGCCGAAAACGACGCAGGCTTTTTTGAACGCTTATGCTGTTTGCAGGGCGGCTTATTCCTCCGCGTCGTCCGGATCCTCGAGGTCCTCGGGCAGCACGGCCATGAGGTCGTCCTTGCTCGGGTTTTCCATCTGCGCGACGCGGTTGGACTGGCGCACGATCATGTCCTCGAAGGCGTTGCGCACGTCGCGGCCGTTGCCGAAGTTGTCGCCGCGGTTCTCAGTGAGGACGTAGCCGTTCTTTTTGCACTGGCCGCGGAAGATCTCCATGAGCTGCTCGCCGTTGTAGTCGGGGAAGAAGAAGTACTTGTTGAAGCGGGATTCCAGTCCCGGGTTGGAGCTGAGGAACTTCTCCATCGGCCCGGTGTAGCCCGCAACGATGACGATCAGCTCCTTGCGGTGGTCCTCCATGGCCTTGAGGATGGTCTCGATGGCCTCGCGGCCGAAGTCGTTCTCCCCGCCGGAGGAGAGGGAGTAGGCCTCGTCGATGAACAGCACGCCGCCGAGGGCCTTCTTGATGGCCTCCTGCGTCTTGAGCGCGGTCTGGCCCACATAGCCCGCCACAAGGCCGGAGCGGTCCACCTCGACGAGCTGGCCCTTTTCGAGCACGCCGATGGCGGCGTAGAGCCCGGAGAGGATGCGCGCGACCGTGGTCTTGCCGGTGCCGGGATTGCCCATGAACACCATGTGCAGGCTCATGGGCGGGACGGGCAGGTCGTTGGCCTCGCGCAGCTTGCGCACCTTCATGAGGTTGACGAGGTTCTTGATGTCGCGCTTGACCTCCTCGAGTCCGACGAGGGATTCGAGCTGGGCCATGAGCTCGTCGAAGTCGGGCTTCTCGACCTTCGGCTCCTTGGTCTCGGCGACCTTCTCCCCGCCGGAGGTCTGGGTCTGGACCTTGTGCTTCTCGGCGAAGCTCGGCTCGCTGCTGGTGACGAAGTCCAGCGGGTTGAGCGCCTCCTTGCTCTTGCGCACGCCCGTGGTGTCGCAGATGGCGGTGAGCTTGTCGGTGCACTCGGTGATGAAGGCGGCCTCCTCATAGGTCACGTCGTCGTCCACCGCGGCGAGGTAGAGCAGGATGTTCGTGAGCATGCGGATGAAGGTCCGCGAGGCCTCGGTGCCGCGCTTCGCGTCGCTCTCGGCCAGGTTCCAGTAGAACACCGGGGGCAGGAAGACCTCGCTCTCGCAGACGGAGCCGGTCAGCGACCAGAGCATCCAGGTCGGCTTGGGCTGGTTGCGCGAGTACAGGGCGTTGGCCATGTCCACATGGCGCTGCGTGATACCGCCCGCCTTGCTCCACAGGCTCAGGGCGCAGCGGGTCATGAA
>CADCLH010000025.1 GCA_902802215.1 Oscillospiraceae bacterium | reverse complement strand
TTCGTGAGCCGGACTGACAGTCTGCTTGCCTTGATACTTTATTATACGGGAAAACTGTTTGTTTTACAAGGGGTCCGACGTTTTTCTCACAGCGCCGCTCAAGCGCAAAAAAATGCCTCCGGCGCTGTTGCGCGCCGAAGGCAAGAGGGGATTAAACGTTCAGGCCGACGCCGCGCATGGCGGAGAGCAGCGCCCCCTGATGCTCCGCGCCGATCTCCACAAGCGGCAGACGCAGCAGCCCGCTGTCCGTTCCGAGCGCCTTCATGGCGGCCTTGACGGGGATGGGGTTCGTCTCGATAAAGAGCGCCGAGAAAAAGGCCGCGTATTTGGCGTACAGCGCGGCAGCGTCGGAGAAGGCGCCGTCCAGACAGAGCGTGCAGAGCTTCGCGACCGCGCCGGGGACCACGTTGCTCGCCACCGAGATCACGCCCAGCGCGCCGAGCGCCATCAGCGGCACGGTGCAGTCGTCGTTCCCGCTCCAGAGAAAGAGATCGTCCCCGCAGGCGCTGCGGATCTTCCCGGCGAGCGCGATGTCGCCGGAGGCCTCCTTGATCCCGACGATGTTCGGATGCTGCGACAGGACCTTGCAGGTCTCGGCGCTCAGGCCGATCCCGGTACGGCTCGGTACGTTGTACAGGATCATCGGCACATCCACGCGGTCGGCAACATAAGAGAAATGCGCGATCAGTCCGCTCTGGGTGCTCTTGTTGTAATACGGCGTCACCATCAGGACGCCGTCCGCGCCGGCTGCTTTGGCGTTCTCCGCGGCGCGCAGGGCGGAGAGCGTATTGTTGCTCCCGATCCCGGCGATGACCTTCATCTTCCCGGCGCACTCCCGGATGCAGACGCGCACCAGCTCGTCGTGTTCCTCCTGCGTGAGCGTCGCATTCTCTCCGGTCGTGCCGCAGACGACGATTGCCGCCGTGCCGTTTTCATACTGGAAGGCGAGGTTCTTTTTCAGCCGCTCATAATCGACGCCGTGCTCATGAAACGGCGTGACGATCGCCGTACAGGAACCTTGAAAGATCGGTGTTTTGACCATAGGACCCTCCCAAACTGGATTTCATCCGCCATTCTATGTGAGACAAAGCGCGATCATTCGTTGAAAAAGGGGAGAGCATCTGCTATAATACTCACCGCATGATAACAAGGAATGGGAGAACATCTTGAAAAGAACGGATTTTTCTTTTGATCTGCCGGAGGAGCTGATCGCACAGACCCCGCTGGAGCGCCGCGACGCCTCGCGCCTGCTGCATCTGGACCCCGAAACGGGGGCTGTCGAGCACCGGCATTTTTACGACCTGCCCGCGTATCTGCGCGCGGGCGACTGTCTGGTGCTCAACGACACGCGCGTCCTGCCGGCGCGGCTGCTCGGCGCGAGGAAGACCGGCGGCGCGGTCGAGCTCGTGCTGCTGCGCGATCTGGGCGGCGGGCGCTGGGAGTGCCTGAGCCGCCCGGGCCGCAAGACCAAACCCGGAACGGAGCTCAGCTTCGGCTCCGGCGAGCTGACGGCGACCGTCGAGGCGGTGGCCGAGGGCGGAAACCGGATCGTGCAGTTTCACTACGACGGGATCTTTCTGGAGATCCTTGAGCGCCTGGGCAAAATGCCGCTGCCGCCCTATATCCGGGAGGAGCTTCAGGACGCCGAGCGCTACCAGACCGTCTATTCCCGCGAGCTGGGGAGCGCCGCGGCCCCGACGGCGGGGCTGCACTTCACGCCGGAGTTGCTGGATCAGATCCGCGCGATGGGCGTCAAGGTCTGTACCCTGACGCTGCATGTCGGCCTCGGCACCTTCCGCCCGGTCAAGGAGGAGGAGATCGAGGACCACCCGATGCACGCGGAGTTCTGCATCATCCCGCAGGAGACCGCGGACACGGTCAACGAAACCAAACGCAGCGGCGGCCGCGTCATCGCGGTCGGCACGACCTCCTGCCGCACGCTCGAGAGCTTCGCATCCGAGGACGGGACGCTGAAGGCCTCGTCCGGCTGGACCAGCATTTTCATCTATCCCGGCTACCGCTTCAAGTGCATCGACGGTCTGGTGACCAATTTCCACCTGCCGGAGAGTACGCTGATCATGCTGGTCTCCGCTCTGGCCGGGAGGGAGCATATCCTGCACGCCTATGAGATCGCCGTCAGGGAGCGCTACCGCTTCTTCTCCTTCGGCGATGCGATGCTGATTCTGTAAGGAGGGCGCCCGTGTATCAGCTTCTCAAACAGGAGGGCCGCGCAAGACGCGGTGTTTTCAACACGCCGCACGGCAGCGTGCAGACGCCCGTCTTCATGAACGTCGGCACCCAGGGCGCCATCAAGGGCGCGCTCTCGGCGGCCGATCTCAAGACCATCGGCTGTCAGGTCGAGCTCTCCAACACCTATCATCTGCATGTCAGACCCGGCGACGAGCTGATCAAGTCTCTGGGCGGGCTGCACCGCTTTATGACCTGGGACGGCCCGATCCTCACCGACAGCGGCGGCTTTCACAAGCTCCGCAAGATCAGCGAGGAGGGCGTCAAGTTCAACTCCCATGTGGACGGCCGCCATATCTTTATGGGGCCCGAGGAGAGCATGCGCATCCAGGCGAATCTCGGCTCCGATATCGCCATGGCCTTTGACGAATGCGTCAAGATCCCCTCGCCGCGGGATTATGTGCAGCGCTCCTGCGACCGCACCTTCCGCTGGCTCGAACGCTGCAAGGCCGCTCTCGCGGCGTACAACGCGGAGGACAACGCGGTCAATCCCGGACAGATGCTCTTCGGCATCAATCAGGGCGCGGTGTTCCATGACCTCCGCATCGAGCATATGAAAAAGATCGCGGAGCTTGACCTGCCCGGCTACGCCATCGGCGGACTTGCGGTAGGGGAGAGCCATCGGGAGATGTACGACACCATCGAGGCGGTGGAGGAATACATGCCGAAGGACAGACCGCGCTACCTGATGGGCGTCGGGACGCCGGGCAACATCATCGAGAGCGTCGCCCGCGGCGTCGATTTCTTCGACTGCGTGATGCCCGCGCGCAACGGACGTCACGGCCATCTGTTCACCTGGGGCGGCATCATCAATATCAAAAACGAAAAGTACGCCCGGGACGAGCTGCCCATCGATCCGGCCTGCACTTGTCCGGTTTGCAGGCGGTATTCAAGGGCCTATGTCCGCCATCTCTTCAAGGCGGAGGAGATGCTTGCCATGCGCTTTGCGGTCACGCACAACCTGTATTTCTACAACAGCCTGATGCAGAAGATCCGCGACAGTCTGGATGAAGGGGCGTTTTCCGGTTTCCGCGCGCGCTATTCCGAAATTCTCGACAAACGCGTCTAAGCGTCTTGCTTTTTTCGATCTGAGCATTTATAATAAAAACTACTTTGATTTCGGAGGTTTCCACGTATGAATCTTTTCCTTTCTGCTGAAGCGACCGGCGCCATGGGCAGTTCCACGCTGATTATGATTGTGCTGATGTTTGCCGTTTTCTATTTCTTCTTCATCCGTCCGGAGAACAAGAAAAAGAAACAGGTCGAACAGATGCGCAACGCGCTGACGGTCGGCGACGAGATCACGACGATCGGCGCCATTACGGGCAAGATCGTTCAGGTGACCGAGGATACCGTCACCTTTGAGACGGGCGAGGACAGAGTCCGCATTCAGATCAAGAAGTGGGGCATCTCCACGACAGCCAAGATGGAAGCGGCCGAGGCCGAGGCCCGCGCCAACAAGGGCAGAAAAAAGTAACGCGGCATAGCCTGCATGAATACACCCCCCGAGCAGTAAGATGTATCGATCTTATCTGCTCGGGGGTGTTTTTTTGCAAAAAATCGATTCTTCACAGCTGCCGGGACCCGGTCGCCTTCTTCGTGCGACGCTGGCATGGACGATCAGCGCGGCCGTTCTTGTCCTGCTCGGCGCGAGCCTGCTCTGCCTTCTGCGCGCGGGGGAGGAGTCGCTGGCCTATGTCAGCGCCGCCGTCAGCTTTTTTGCAGCCTTTGCCGCCGGACATGCGGCGGGGAAGGGCGGAGGCTCACGGCTTTTTTCCGGCCTCATCTGCGGCTTCGCGCTCTGCATCCTTCTGCTCACGCTGGGGTTTCTGATCAAGGGGGGCGCGCTGGACGCCCCGGCGGTGCTGAGCGTCACAAGCTTTACGATCGCGGGGGCGCTGTCCGGCGCCGTCCTGTGTCGTTCGGGGAAGAAAAAGCGCCGCCGCGCCGCATTTGCGCAGCGTGCTTAACATAACCGCAAGTAATAAAATGGCTACAAAATCATTATTGGGCTTGCAGAATGCCTCAAAAAAATGTAAAATCGTAACACAAGTTGACATAAGCGAAAAAATTTTTTCAGAAAATGCGAAAAAAGACTTGATTATTTTTCTTGTTTGTAATATATTGTTACCAGATTCAATTATGTTAAGTAAAATATTCCCCGGTGAGCAGGTCCGTCCGGAGCATGAATAGGGAAGAAACCTGGGACGGCGCGATCAATGCCGTACTGCTGCTCCTGTTTCTTGCCGGCGGCGCTTCGATGCTGCTGCTTGGGGAGCTCCCGTTCCGGCTTCCGTTTTCTCCCAGCGATACGGCGCTGTGGGCGATGGGACTGATCCTGCTTTTGGAGCTGCTGATGTGCCTGTCTCCGCTGGCACTCGTGCTTCAGCCGCTGCTGATGTTCATACTCGGTTCGGCCGCCTGCCTTGCAGCGCAGGAGATCCTGCTCGGGACCGCGGCGGAGGAGCTGGGTCTTCGTCTGCTGCTTTTGGTTCTGCTCGTCTCGGCCTGCTTTGTGCTCGGCGGACGGGGATTGCTCAACGCGCTGCTGCTGGCGCGGGCGATCCGCAGGGACCCCGGCTTGCTCGGCCGATCATGCAAGCTCAGCTGTGTTCCGGTTTTCTTCGGCATTGCGGTTTTGATCCTGCTCTGCCGCTTGCTCCGGTTCCCATAATTCATTCATTCATGGAAAGGAGGGCGTTACCATGCAGAACGGCGAGGTTATCGAGATGTTCGAGCGTTATCTCACCGAAGACAAGAAAGCATCGGCAAACACCCTCAGCTCGTATTTGAGAGATATCCGCCAGCTTGCGGAGTATCTGGACAATCAGACCGAACACGGCCTGATCGACGCGGACGCGGAGGATCTGGGCGAGTACATCGCCATGCTGCGGGGAAACGGGAAATCCGTTGCGACGGTCTCGCGCTCCATCGCGTCGATCAAGTGTCTGTATTCCCATCTGTTCATCAAGCAGCGCATCACGGTCAACCCGGCGCAGGGACTGATCCCGGACAAGAACACGCAGAAGCTGCCGGAGATCCTGACCAGCAAGGAAGTGGAGCTGCTGCTCGATCAGCCGGAGTGCATCGATCCCAAGGGCTACCGCGACAAGGCCATGCTGGAGCTGCTGTATGCCACCGGCATCCGCGTGACGGAGCTGATCGACCTGAACATCAGCGACGTCAACCTCAGCGCGGGGGTCATCCGCTGCCAGAGCCGGAACAAGGAACGCTTTATCCCGATGTACAGCGCCGCGGTCAAGGCGCTGAGCGACTACATCACGCTGGTGCGTCCGCAGATGATCCTGCTGCCCGACGAGCAGTCGCTCTTTGTCAACGTCAGCGGCGAGCGCATGTCCCGTCAGGGCTTCTGGAAGATCGTCAAGCACTACCAGAAAAAGGCCGGGATCGAGAAGGACATCACGCCCCACACCCTGCGCCACTCCTTTGCGGCGCACCTGCTGGAAAACGGCGCGGACATCCACGCGATCCAGGAGATGCTGGGGCACGCCGATATCTCCTCGACGCACATGTATTCACAGCTTGTCAAGAAGCAGCTGAAGGACGTTTACAACAAGGCCCATCCGAGAGCCTGAACCAGACCATACGCCAAAGGAAAGAGCTTCCCATTCCTCCCGGGAAGCTCTTTTCCTGTTGCGCGCACCTGGGAAATATGCTAATATTTGTGGCGGGATGTGATAGGATGCGTATCTTGGGAATCGACCCGGGCATCGCGACGATCGGCTTCGGCGTGCTGGATTCGGACAGGGCCGACATTCGCCTTGTCAAATGCGGCGTGATCGAAACGCCCGCGCATACAAGCCTCTCCAGCCGCCTGGAACAGATCTATGACGATATGCTCAGCCTGCTGGAGCTCTTTCGGCCGGACGCCGTCTCGATCGAGGAACTGTTTTTCAACACCAACATCACGACCGGCATCGCCGTCGCCCACGGGCGCGGGGTGATCCTTCTGGCCTGCCGCAAGGCGGGGGTCAGGGTCTACGAGTACACGCCGCTGCAGGTCAAGCAGTCCGTGGTCGGCTACGGAAGGGCGGAGAAGAAGCAGGTCATGGAGATGGTCAGGCGGATCTGTAAGCTGTCCGCCGTACCGCGCCCGGACGACGCGGCGGACGCCGTCGCGCTCGCCATCTGTCACGCGCGCAGCGCGACTTCACTACTGTTCAAAGGGGATCAGGAGACATGTTCTACCATATAGACGGCGTGGTCAGCGAGCTGGAGCCGGGCCTTGCGGTGATCGACTGCGGAGGCGTCGGCTACGCGCTGAGCGTGACGGCCAATACGCTCTCGGGACTCCGGCTCGGCCAGCGCGCCAAGCTCTATGTCTCGGAATCCATCGGGGAGAACAACTTCGATCTCTTCGGCTTTCTGGACAAAAACGAGCGCCGCTGCTTTGAGATGCTGACCTCGGTCTCCGGCATCGGGCCAAAGGCCGCCATGTCCATCCTGTCGCACAACACGCCGGAGGGACTGGCCTTCGCGGTCATGAGCAACGACGAGAAGGCGCTGACCGTAGCGCCCGGCATCGGCAAGAAGATCGCCCAGCGTGTGATCCTGGAGCTCAAGGACAAGGTCAGCAAGGAACTGAGCAGCCCGGACTATTCGCTTCCGGCCGCTCCGGTTCAGACGGCGGGGGCGAGCTCCGCAGTCAACGACGCCGTCATGGGGCTGAGCGTTCTGGGCTACTCGAGCGCGGAGATCGGACCGGCCTTGAAGAAGCTCGATACCGCCGGCATGAGCGCGGAGCAGATCATCCGCGCCGTGCTCAAGCAGATGGTCAAGTGACAGGGGAGACGGCATGAGTATCAATTTTTCCGATGAAGTGAACGACGAGATCATCACCACGGCCGCCAGTCTGCCGGAGGACCGCGCGGAGGGCTCTCTCCGTCCGCGCACGATCGCGGAGTATATCGGACAGGAGAAGGCCAAGGAGAATCTTACTGTCTTTATCAACGCGGCCAAGATGAGAGGGGAATCCCTGGACCACGTCCTGCTGCACGGGCCTCCGGGGCTCGGCAAGACCACGCTCGCCGCGGTGATCGCCAACGAGATGGGAGTCAACATGCGCATCACCTCCGGGCCCGCGATCGAGAAGCCCGGCGATCTGGTCGCCATGCTCACCAATCTCAACGAGGGCGACATCCTGTTCGTCGACGAGATTCACCGTCTCAACCGCGCCTACGAGGAGATCCTCTATCCCGCGATGGAGGACTACGCCATCGACATCATCCTCGGCAAGGGCCCGTCCGCAAACTCGCTCCATCTCGATCTGCCGCACTTTACGCTGATCGGCGCGACGACGCGCTCCGGCCAGCTGACGGCGCCGCTGCGCGACCGCTTCGGCGTTACCCTCCGTCTGGAGCTCTATACGCCGGAGGAGCTACAGCGCATCGTGCAGCGCTCGGCCGGGATCCTGAATGTCCGCATCGTTCCCGACGGGGCCTACGAGATCGCCTCGCGCTCGCGTGGCACGCCCAGGATCGCAAACCGCCTTCTGCGCCGGGTCCGCGACTACGCGCAGGTGCGGGCGGACGGCGTCATCACGCGCCATGTCGCGGACAAAGCCCTCTCCAGCCTAGAGGTCGACAAGCTCGGCCTGGACGCTCTCGACCGCCGGATGCTGCGCAGCATCATCGAATTCTACGGCGGAGGCCCGGTCGGGCTGGATACGCTGGCCGCGACGATCAACGAGGAGGCGGTCACGCTGGAGGACGTGTATGAGCCGTATCTGCTCCAGTGCGGGTTCCTGACAAGGACGCCCCGCGGCCGCTGCGTGACGCAGAAGGCCTACGCGCATCTGGGCATCGCTTATATGGGCCAGCAGCAGATGGAGCTGTGACCGGGGCGCCTTCCCAACAGAATAGACAAAAAAGACCTTGACTTTAGCCGCTGATGTTGTATAATACATGATGTATAAATACAAAGCGCTAGAATGTTTATGATCGATTATACAGCATTAGAGGACAATCAGCTCCAACAGCTTTCCGCAAACGGCGACAGGAACGCCGAAGACGCGCTTGCAGAGCGCTATCTGCGTCTGGTCCGGGCCTGTGCCCGACCCCTGTTCCTTGCCGGCGGCGACAGCGAAGACCTGATCCAGGAGGGGACCTTCGGTCTGCTCTCCGCAATCCGCAATTACAACGCAGCGGAAGGAACGACGTTCCGGACCTACGCCGAACATTGTATCCGCATGCGTCTTCTTTCCGCGATCAAATCCGCATCCCGATTGAAGCATATTCCCCTGAACGACGGCATTTCACTTGAACAACTCTCCGATGATTCCGGTGCTGACCTATCGGCTTTTCCCGTGGGCTTTCTCAGGAACCCTGAAGAACTTGTTCTGGCGAGAGAAAGCAAGGAAGAACTCGATGCGGCTTTCTCCCGCTGCCTTTCCCGATTTGAGATCAAGGTGCTTGATCTGTACCTGGAAGGCTTGTCATACCGAGAAATAGCGCAGCGTCTTTCCAGAGACGCAAAGAGCGTTGACAACGCCGTACAGCGGATCCGGCGCAAGCTGGAGCGGGACACTTATTTTGGCGATATCAGCATCAGCTGAACGCAAATACAGCCGACAGGCACAATCAAAAGAGAGGATTCAAGATGTACCAAGACAAGACTTTAGTATGCAAAGAGTGCGGCAAAGAGTTCGTTTTTACCGCCGGTGAGCAGGAGTTCTACGCGGAGCGCGGCTTCCAGAATGAGCCCCAGCGCTGCAAGGCCTGCCGTGACGCTCGCAAGAACGCCGCCCGCGGCCCGCGCGAGTTCTTCACCGCTGTTTGCGCTGCCTGCGGCGGCGAAGCCAAGGTTCCCTTCGAGCCCAAGTCTGACCGTCCCGTCTACTGCAGCGAGTGCTTTGCAAAGATGAGAGAGCAGGCCTGATCGCCTGATCCCGAATGAAAAGGGGCACCTAGCGTGTCCCTTTTCGATTACTGTTTGGAGGTATCCCCATGGAACTTACCCGCGATACGCTGATCTCTGAGGTCGTGGAGAACTGCCCGCAGGCCATGCCCGCTTTTCAGGCGATCGGCATGCACTGCATGGGCTGCGCGATGGCCAGCGGTGAGAATATCGAGCAGGCCTGCTGCGCCCACGGCGTAGATCCCGACGAGTTTCTCGCCTATCTCAAGGCTTTCCTTGAGACGACCTGAACCAGCATACAGAGAAAAAGCCGGACAAGCTCCGGCTTTTTCCATATAAGCAACATGGAAGCACAGGACGGACGGGCAAAGGAGCGGCTGTGAACAAGCGACTGTCTGCACTCTATGACAAGATACCGCCGGGCGTCGGCGTGATCGACGTCGGGACAGACCACGGATATCTTCCGGCGGCCCTCGCCGCATCCGGATATCCGGGTCGGATCTTCGCCTCGGATATCCGTATTGAACCGCTGCACGCGGCGGAGAGGACCGCGGCGCGCGCCGGGGTCTCGGAGCGTATCGAGTTTCTTCTCTGCGACGGTCTGGCGCTCTGCCCGCCGGACGCGGTGGACACGATCGTAATCGCCGGCATGGGAGGCGACACCATCGTCAAGATCCTCGACGAAGCGGAATTCTGCATGGACAGCCGCTATCTTCTGATCTTGCAGCCCATGACCAAGCCGGAGGTTTTGCGCTACTGGCTGGCATACAATGAATTTGAGATCCTAAGCGAATCTCTCGTGCAGGAGACGGGGGGACTGTATCAGATCCTGACCGCCCGTTTCGGCGGGAACACGAAGCTCTGCGACGCGGAGCTGTTCGTCGGCAAGGCATCCCTGACAGAGAACCTGGACCTGTACCGCCTCGCGCTGGAGCAGCTGGAAGCGCGTCTTTTCAAGGCGCTGGGCGGCATGCAGGGCAGGGAAGACTTCAGTCCCCGGCTCAGACTCTACCGGGAAGTGGAAAAGCAGGTAAAGGAGTTAAGGAAGAGCGTATGACCAGCATCAATGAAGTATATGACTATCTCTGCGAGCTCGCGCCGCTGTCGTTGCAGATGGAGTTTGACAACTCCGGTTTTCAGGTCGGCCGGGGAAAGGAAGCGGTCCGGCTTGCGCTTCTCGCGCTGGACGTGACAAACGAGGTGGTCGAGGAGGCGATCTCGCTCGGCGCGCAGCTCATCGTCTCTCACCATCCGCTGATCTTCAACGCGCCGAAGCGTATCTCCGACGCGGACCCGGGGACGGAACGCCTGCTCCGGATCATCGAAAACCGCATGGCCGTCATCTCCATGCATACGAATCTTGATATCGCGGAGGGCGGCGTCAACGATGTGCTGATCCGCCTTCTCGGCGCGGAGCCGGAGCGGGGACTGGATTCGGACGGCTGCGGAAGGATCGGTACGCTGGAAAAGCCCATGGATATGGCGGCGTTTCTCCCGCTGTGCAAGGAGCGGCTCACCTCAAACGGGCTGCGCTATTATGACGCCGGCAGACCCGTGCACCGCCTTGCGGTCATGGGCGGCTCGGGCGGCGACTGTGTGGACGCCGCGTATGCCTTGGGCTGTGACACCTATGTCACGGCCGATATCAAGTATCACGAGTTCCTGCGCGCGCAGGAGCTCGGCGTCAATCTGATCGACGGGGATCATTTCTGCACCGAGACCCCGGTGATCCCGGCGCTGCGGGATAAGCTGGCGCGGCGCTTTCCGGACGTTCGGTTCCTTGTCAGCAAAAGCCTGCATCAGACCGTCTGTTTTCTGTGACCGGACTTGTCATACACCGCCTCCGCAGCTCATAGACTCGAACAAGCGAGAACATGAGAGCGGAGGCGTTTTTATGGCAGAATCATCTATCTACAGCGATATTGCCGCGCGGACGGACGGCGCGTTCCTGCTGGGCGTCGTAGGCCCTGTCAGGACAGGGAAATCGAGCTTTATCAAGCGTTTTATGGAGACCCTCGTGATCCCGCATATCGAGAACACCTACATGCGGGAGCGGGCGCGGGATGAGCTGCCCCAGAGCGGTTCGGGCAGGACCATCATGACGGCCGAGCCGAAGTTCGTGCCGGAGAACGCCGTGAGCATCCGGCTGGGCGAGCAGACAGAGCTCTCCGTCCGCCTGGTGGACTGCGTCGGCTATATGGTCGAGGGCGCGGCCGGTCAGGAGGAGGACGGCAGCGAACGGATGGTGACGACTCCCTGGTTCGACCATGAGGTCACGCTGACCGAGGCGGCGGAAAAGGGGACGTACAAGGTCATTACGGAACACTCCACGGTCGGGATCGTTGTGACGACGGACGGCTCGATCTGCGAGCTGCCGCGAAGGAGCTATGAAGAACCGGAACGGCGTGTCATCCAGGAGCTCCAGAGCATCGGGAAACCCTTCGTCGTCCTGCTCAACTGTACCGATCCGGAGACGCCGGATGCGAAGGCGCTGGCCGCGGAGATCGCGGAGCGCTACGGCGTCCGCTGCCTGCCGGTCAACTGCCTGACCATGTCGGAACCGGATATCGCAGAAATCGTCCGTTCCGTCCTCGAGGAATTTCCGCTGGTATCCGTGGGCGTGTACCTCCCCGAATGGATGGAGGCGCTCCCCGAAGAAAACGCTTTGCGCCGGCAGCTTTTTCAGGAGATCCGGGACGCCTCCGCCGAAGCCGCCCGCATTCGGGACTGCCGCACGATCATGGAAAAGCTGGGGCAGAGCGATATCGTCGAGGCGGTCACGCTGGAGACAAACGATCTGAGCGCCGGAGCCGCGGCGATCTGTATCCGCCTGCCGCGCGGGCTCTACTATCAGACCATCAGCGAGCAGACGGGGATCGAAGTGCACAGCGACGGAGACCTGATCGCCACCCTCAGCGAGATGAGCAGCATCAAGCTGGATTACGACAGGCTCCGCAGCGCGCTGGAGCAGGTACGCAGCACCGGTTACGGCGTCGTTGTGCCGGATTCGGCGGAGATGCAGCTCGAAGAACCGCAGATCGTGAGGCAGGGCGGGAAGTACAGCGTCCGGCTGAAGGCGAGCGCTCCGGCGATCCACATGATGATGACGCAGGTCGAGACGGAGGTCACCCCGGCGATCGGCGGCGAGACCGCCTCGGAGGAGATCATCAACTTTCTCCTTCAGGGCTTCGAGGGCGACGTCAACCGCATCTGGGAGTCGAACATCTTCGGCAAGTCGCTCAACGATATCGCGGAGGAGGGACTGTCCGCCAAACTGGAAGCGCTGCCCGAAAACGTCAAGGAAAAGCTGCGCGAGACACTGGAGCGCATCATCAATGAGGGGAGCGGCGGCCTGATATGCATCCTGCTCTGACACAGTCCGCTGTGATAGGATTTGACTTGCGGGACCGCAGCGGCTATAATCAAAGCGGTCCCGACGCCGCCTTGGGAGGGACCCGTGCGTACTGAATACAGGCACGACTTACAGAAGCGCTCGCTGCTGCTGGTCATTTTTCTGCTGACCTTTGTCACGGCTTTTCTTCTGAAAAACAGCGAGAAGAAGGAGACGTCCGCAGCGGTGAAGGACAGCTCCACGCTGGTCATCGACGCCGGTCACGGCGGGATCGACTGCGGGGCGCTCGGTCTGGACGGCACGCGCGAGAGCGATCTGAATCTCGCCATCGCGCTCAAGCTCCGCGCGCTCGCGGAGTTGTACGGACAGGATAATCTGATGATCCGGCAGGACGACAGCACCAAGTCCGATACCGAAGCGTACAGCGAGCACCGGGATCTCGAATGCCGGACCGAGCTGACCAACAGCGCCAGAAACCCGGTCTATATCAGCATCCATCAAAACACCTATCCGACCGGTCAGCCGAGCGGCCCGCAGGTGATCTACGCGGCGGCGGAGGGGAGCAGGGACCTCGGCGCGCTGACGCACGCAAACCTGCTGCGCAGCCTCTATCCGGACTGCCGCAGGGTGGCGGAGCCGGCGACAAGGCGACTCTATGTGCTCTCCCATGTCAACTGTCCGGCAATTCTGGTCGAATGCGGCTTCCTGTCCAATATGATCGATTTGGAGCGTCTGAAGGATTCGTCTTTTCAGACCGGGCTTGCCGCCGTTTTGATGGGCTCATTCCTGCAATTTCGGTCAAATACGGAACGTATATAGCATATACAGATCGTAATAACGGAGAGAAACACCATGGCAAACAGACAGAAAACGATTTATTGCTGCACGGATTGCGGCTATGAGACGGCAAACTGGGCAGGGAAGTGCCCCTCCTGCGGCGCCTGGAACACCTTGTCCGAGGTCAGGCTGGACCGGGAAGGCTCCGGAAAGACCGGCGCCCGTATCCGTGCCGCTTCCGCGCCGAAACGTCTGGAGGAACTGGAGCTCACGGAGGAGATCCGTTTTTCCACCGGCATTTCGGAGTTTGACCGTGTCCTCGGCGGCGGCGCAGTTGTGGGCTCGCTGGTGCTGGTCGGCGGCGCGCCGGGGATCGGCAAGTCGACGCTGCTGCTGCAAATGTGTGCCAGCGCCGGAAACGGAAAACGTGTTCTCTATGTCACCGGCGAGGAGAGCAAGCGCCAGCTCAAACTGCGCGCCAACCGTCTCGGCGTCACCGGCGGAGAGATCTTTGTCCTGGCGGAGACGGATCTGGACAGCATTCTTGCCTCAATTGATTCCCTGAAACCGGATATCGTGATCGTCGACTCGATTCAGACCATGAGCGACAGCGGCGTGGCCTCCGCGCCCGGCAGCATCACGCAGGTCCGCGAATGCACCATGCGCATCATGCGGCTGACCAAGGAAAAGGGCCTGACCGTATTTGTTGTCGGTCACATCAACAAGGAAGGCAGCATCGCCGGACCGAAGGTCCTGGAGCACATGGTGGACTGCGTGCTCTATTTTGAGGGCGAGCGCAGCACGAGCTTCCGCATTCTGCGGGCGGCCAAAAACCGCTTTGGCTCCACGAACGAGATCGGCGTTTTTGAGATGGCCGACCACGGCCTGCGCTGCGTGGAGAATCCCTCGGAAATGCTGCTGAGCGGCAGACCGGAGAACTGTCCCGGCACCTGCGTGGCCTGCGTGATCGAGGGTACGCGCCCGATCCTCGCCGAAGTGCAGGCGCTTGTGACGCCCTCGGCCTATAATGCGGCAAGGCGAAGCAACGGCGTGGACTACAACCGCGCCGCCATGCTGCTGGCTGTGCTGGAAAAGCGCGGAGGGCTGTCGGTTTCCGGCTGCGACTCCTATATCAACGTCATCGGTGGACTCACGCTGGAAGAGCCTGCGGCGGATCTGGCCACGGCGCTCTCCATCGCCTCGAGTTATCTGGATCGTCCGCTCGGAGCCGATCTCGCCGCAATCGGAGAGATCGGCCTCTCCGGCGAGATCCGGAGCGTCAGTGCGCTCAATCAGCGCCTTTCCGAGATCGCGCGTCTGGGCTTTCGCCGCTGTGTGGTGCCTGCGCACGGGCGCGAGGAGGCAAAGCGCTTTGACGGTCTCACGCTGATCCCGGTCCGCAGCGTCGGCGAGGCGATCGCGGCCGTCCTGGCACGGGATTAAAAATGCCGAAATAGTACGAAAATCGTCGGAAATGTTATCATTTCCGACGATTTTTTGCTGATTTTATCCATCTGAATTATCATGCTCCGCCCGTGTTTTCCGGCCGATCGGATTTGCCATGGCCGCCTCGTGCAGAGCGGCGTTGTCCAGGTGGGTATAGATCTGGGTCGTATTGAGATTGCTGTGGCCCAGGACCTCTTGCAGGGCGCGGGTATCGACGCCGTTTTTGAGCATCAGGGTCGCCGCCGTGTGCCGCAGCTTGTGGGGGGAGTAGCGGCTTGCGTCCAGACCGGCGGCCAGCAGCTTGCTTTCCAGCATGTTCTGGACCCCGCGAGTCGTGATCCTGCAATTCTTTCTGCTGATAAAAAGTGCATTTTTGTCAGATTCTTTCACTTTTTCAGCATTTCTTACATCCAAATAGTCGTCGATCGCTTCGCGGCAGCCCTCGGCAAAGAACACGATCCGTTCTTTGTTTCCCTTGCCGAGGACGCGGACATGATCCTCATACACGTCTGTGGTGTTGAGGGAAACCAGCTCCGATACCCGCAGACCGCAGGAGAGAAACAACATCAGGATCGCATAGTCCCGATACGCATAGGGCCCGTCACAGGCCGCCAGAAGACGCTCGCACTCCGATTCTTCCAGATACCGCGGCAGCGACGCCTGACGCTTGGGCATGTCAAGTTCTTGACAAACATTGTAGTCCAGCAGATGGCGCTTGAGCGTCAGGTAATTGAAGAAGGATTTGACCGAGGAGGTACGGCGGCAGCGGCTGGCGGCGGAGAGACCGCGGGTTTCAAGCTCCGGCGAAAAAGACTGATAGCGATACAGTTCTTCGATCCGGATGCTCTTGATGAAATCCAGGCCGATATCGGTGATGTCGATCTCATTGAACGGAACATCGCGCGGCACAAGATGACGGCGGCGTTTCAGATAACGAAACAGGATTTTCAGATCGTGATAGTATCCTGAGACCGTCAGATCGGAATGACCGCGTACGGTGGAATGATATTCAAGAAACTCCATGACGATATCGGGGACGTCGTTGATGGCATCCAGATTCATTACAGGCTCACTCCCTATGAAAAACAGCCTGCGAATCTCGTTTAATTTATACTAAGCGAGAAACGGAGGTGAAAGATATCCACAATTGTGGGGAATGTGTGGGATATGCGCACTTTTTCGGCCTTTTCGGGCTCTGCTTCCGTGGCCGAAAGTACGCGCGCAGCATGGCACGGAGGGGGAGGGCCCCCATCCGGTGCCGATGCTGCCGAGGCTGCCGCGACTTCAAGGCGGCCAGCCCGTCGACCAGTTGTAAGCCCTGAGCGCATCGAGCAGCGCGGCGGCGTCCTTGCGCAGCCCGACTATCTGCGGGTCCTGAGACCACGCAGACGCGCCGACGAAGTGCGCCAGAGCAAAGAGCGCAACCCGGCCTTGCTCGTAGCTGAGCAGGTATTTCCGATGCTTGTGGTGTTCGATCAAGAGTGGCATAGGTTCGTTCTCCTTTCCGGGCCGGAGCTCTCCCGGCCGCTTGCTTTCCCTTTCTCCGGTCGGGAGAGCTCGGGCCCGAAAGGAGCCAACGGAGCCAGCCTTGAACACCACAAGCACGGCCAACCGCGCATAGCGCGAGCCGTGCAAGCGCGGCGCTTGCGCCGCGCCCTCTCCCCAGCGCGTGGGGCGGCGGCTGCCAAAACAGGCGCGGCCCGCCAGAGGGCCGCGCCCCAGCCGCCCCACGCAAGCGGAGCGCCCGAGGGCCCGCCGAGGCCGCAAGGCCGAGGCGAGACCGCAGGCGGCAGGGGGGACCCACGGGGCAAGCGCGAAGGGGAGCCCCGGAGCGGAGGCAAGGCCGCCGCGCCCGCGCGGCGCTCGCCTTGGCCTTGCCGGAGACGGAGGGGCGAGCCGACAAGCGCAGCCGGAGCGCGGGCCGAGGACCAGAATGACCGCTTGCCCCGAGGCCCGCGCGACGGCAGCCCGCAGGCTGCCCCGTGGGGGGCTGCCGCATGCCCGAGGGCGCGGGCGGCGGCACGGCCCGGAGCGCGCCGCAGCGCGCGGAGTGGCCATG
>CADCLH010000024.1:2920-17268 GCA_902802215.1 Oscillospiraceae bacterium | reverse complement strand
CGGTCCTTGTCAAGAACAAATCATCACCGGCCGGGATGTTTTTGCAAAAGCGGCGCCTCGGGCCGCGCAGGCCGTCCGTGAGAAGCGGGGGAGAAAAGCAAAAACCGCTGTCAAGAAAATGTCAAGCCAATTATTGCACAAAGTTTTTGAAGAATATTTGTGCACAGCAACAAAAATGACGGCTGTACCGGACAGGAGAATTGACATCTTGAAGGAAAAAAAGTATATTCTATAAGGTAATTAACAAGTTGTTAATATTCCCCGGGACCGGAACAGGGCCCTGTTCCATGCTTTGCCTTGCAAAGCATGACGGGCTTTAAAACGGGAATGGACGAGTATCGACATAAATTAAATGAAGAAAGGAAAACCACTATGAAAAAGCTGATCGCACTGCTGCTTGCACTGACGATGATCGTTGGCCTGGCCGCCTGCGGACAGAAGGCCGAGCCCGCGCCGGCTCCCGCCGCCGCCCCGGCCGCCGAGCCTGCCGCCGCGCCCGCGGCTGAGCCCGCCGCTCCGGCTGCCGAGCCCGCGGCGAATCTCTCCGCTGTCCAGAAGATCATCAAGGAAGCCGAAGGCATGACCATGGAGGAGCTCGCAAAGAACGCCATTGCCGAGTCCAACGGCAAGACGCTGTACGGCGTGGGCAACTCCAGCCGCGGCAAGAGCGCCCTGCCCCTCTTCATTGAGTATCTGCAGAGCATCGACCCGAGCTACACCCTTGAGTTCGACTGGCAGCAGCCGAAGAACAACAAGATCTTCGACCAGCTGACCGCCAACTCCACCAAGGCCACCGGCACCTTCGCCGTGACCCTGATCCAGGACGGCAACCAGATCCAGAGCAAGATGGTCCAGACCGGCATCCTCGACACCTTCATCCCGAAGGAGTGGGCCGACGCCAACGGCGTTGACGCCGCCACCTACAGCGGCTATCTGCCCCTGCAGACCCTGAACAAGGTCTTCATGTTCAACTGCTGCGGCGACAAGGTCTTCACCAACGTCTGGGACTTCGTCGCCGAGGGTGAGCACGGCCAGTTCATGGACATCGACTCCGAGATCGTCGGCAAGAACTTCCTGTACATGCTGACCGCCCCGCAGTATGCCCAGTGGCTGAAGGAGTCCTTTGACAAGCTGCCCGCCGACAAGCAGGCCTACTTCCAGCCCGTCATCAACGAGATGAAGAGCGACGCCGAGGACCTCGGCCTTGACGCCAACGGCGCCTACGCGCTGGCGTGGATCAAGCTCTGGGTCGGCAGCTACAACGCTGTCACTGACGACGGCCCGATCTGCAAGAACCTGACCGACAAGTCCGCGACCGATCAGTTCGGCCTGCTGGTCTACTCCAAGCTCCGCTCCATCGAGGAGACCGACTCCGCCTCCGTCAACAACGTCAAGGTCGCGGCCTATGAGGACGGCTACGAGGGCATCGGCGGCTACGGCTACTGCCACTACATGTTCGTGCCCGACAACAGCCCGCTGCCCTGGACCGCCTGCGCCTTCATCTCCTACATCACCTGCACCGCCGACGGCTTCTCCGCCTGGGGCAAGGATATGGGCGGTTACTCCTCCAACCCGAAGGTCGCCGCCGATACCGAGGCCAAGTACGGCCACTCCCAGGGCGGCGTCGACAAGGAGACCGGCGAGCTGAAGTTCCCGAACAAGAACGACCGCGGCTACGAGTGGTGGACCACCACCGGCAAGCTGGTGCTCGAGGATCCCGAGTACTGCGCCGATGCGGCCTTCACCGTCGGCAGCTGGATCGAGATGCTCGATAAGTACAGCGCCGGCTGAGCCTGAATATCTGCTGTACCTGCATTTATAGCAGGCAAAGCGCCTCCGGGTGTGTTCCGCGCATTCGGAGGCGCCTTGTTTTACAGAAAGGAGAACCACCATGCCAAACTCCGCCACCCTTGTCGCGAGTCCCGCCACGATCGCCTGGAACAAGGTCAAGACGTTTCTGTCCAAGCCGTACAATGTGATCCTGCTGGTGCTGGGCATCGTGCTGACGATCACCACGGTGGCGCCGATCATCGCCATCGTGCAGGACACCTTCCGTATCCATCCCGGCACGATCGACGCGCACCTGACCAAGCAGACCGAGGGCTGGACGCTCGTGAACTATACCGACCTGTTTACGAGCAAGCTGGCCAAGACCAATCTCTGGAAGCCGCTGTGGAACACGGTGCTGCTGTCGGTCGGCACCTGTCTGGTTTCCATCCTCTACGGCGGGCTCTTCGCGTTTCTGATCACCCGCACGAACCTCGCGTGGAGACAGTATCTGAGCTCCATTTTCATCTTCCCCTACATCATGCCGCAGTGGACCCTCGCGGTCGTGTGGCAGAACCTGTTTTACTCCACGAAGATCACGGGTACCTCGGACGGATTGCTGGCCTCGCTGTTCCACATATACATGCCGAAGTGGTTCTGTCAAGGCCTGTTCCCGAGCCTGATGGTCCTGGGCCTGCACTACGCGCCCTTTGCCTATATCCTGATCGGCGGCATCTTCCGGAACATGGACGCCAACCTCGAGGAGGCCGCGACGATCCTTGACACCCCGAAGCACCGCATCATGTTCCGCATCACCCTGCCGATGGTCAAGCCCGCGATCCTCTCCACGATCCTGCTGGTGTTCGGCAGCGCGATGGGCTCCTACCCCGTGCCGCATTACATGCAGCTGACGACGCTCTCGACCAAGTACGTCTCGATGAACTCGAAGTACACCGGCGAGGCGAGCATCCTGGCGATCATCATGATGCTCTTCGGCGTGGCGATCATGCTGCTCAACCAGATCTCGCTGACGAGCCGCAAGAGCTACACCACGGTCACGGGCAAGTCCGGCCAGATCTCGAAGATCAACCTCGGCGCGGCGAAATATGTGATCGCGGTCATTCTGGTAATCCTCACCTTCTTCACCAGCATCTTCCCGATCATCTCCTTCGCCTTCGAGACCTTCCTGCCGAACCCGGGCGACTACTCGTTCCTGTACACCGGAAACGTCAGCAACCTGACGACCAAGTGGTGGCTCACCAGCGAGAACGTCACCGAGCAGGGCATGTACGGTCAGAAGGGCATCCTCTACAACAAGGAGATCTGGAAGGCCTTCGGCGGCACGATGTGGGTCAGCGTCTGCTGTGCGCTCGTGGCCGGCACCATCGGCACGCTGGTCGGCTACGCGGTCGCCAAGCAGCGGCGCAGCAAGTGGGCCAACTACGTCAACTCCGTCGCCTTCCTGCCCTACCTCATGCCGTCGATCGCCGTGGGCGCCGCGCTGTTCGTCCTGTTCTCCAGCGAGTCGCTCAAGCTCTACAACACCTACACCGGCCTGATTGTCGCCGGTACGATCAAGTACATCCCGTTTGCGAGCCGGTCGTCGCTCAACTCCATGCTGCAGCTGTCCGGCGAGATCGAGGAGGCGGCCATCATCCAGGATGTGCCGTGGATCAAACGCATGACGCGCATCATCATCCCCATCCAGAAGTCGTCGATCATCAGCGGCTACCTGCTGCCGTTCATGACCTGCCTGCGTGAGCTGAGCCTGTTCATGCTGCTGTGCGGCCAGAGCAAGATCCTTTCGACGATGCTGGACTACTTCGACGAGATGGGCCTGTATGCGTTCTCCAGCGGCATCAACCTGCTGCTGATCATCACGATCCTGATCTTCAATACGATCGTCAACAAAGTCACGGGTGCCAGCCTCGACAAGGGAATAGGAGGATAAGAAAATGCCGGAAATCAGATTGGAGCATATCACCAAACGGTGGAAAAACTTTTACGCGGTCGACGACCTCAACCTCGTCATTGACGACAACGCCTTCGTCACGCTGCTGGGCCCCTCCGGCTGCGGCAAGACGACGACGCTGCGCATGATCGCCGGCCTCGAGACCCCGACCAGCGGCCGCATCACGATCGGCGACCGGGTCGTATACGACAGCGCGCTGGGCATCAACATCCCGGCCAACAAGCGCAAGGTGGGCTTCCTGTTCCAGAACTACGCGCTATGGCCGAACATGACGGTCTATGAGAACATCGCCTTCGGCCTCTCGAACATCAAGGAGTCCATGCCGAAGATCGACTTCGAGGCCAAGAACAACGCCCGCCTCGCGGAGATCCTGAAAAATCCCGCCGACGTGAAGCGCGTCGTCGAGGAGTGCCGCGACAAGAAGGGCAAGCTCGACGAGAAGAAGGCCGTCATCAAGCTGATCGACGAGTACACGATCTCCCAGTACACGGCCAAAAAGCTCTTCGCCCTGCACGTTGAGGACGGGAAGGACGTTTCCGCGACCGCTGCGGACTTCGCCAAGAAGGCCGCCGACGCCGTCAAGGCCAACGGCCTGAACGAAAAGTTCGAGTTCGTCAAGGACGGCAAGGTCGTCGAGGAGGTCCGCAAGCTCACGAAGGAGGAGATCGACCTCTCCGTGCGCCGCGTCAGCCGCATCGTCAAGATCAGCATGTTCATGGACCGCTACCCGGCCGAGCTCTCCGGCGGCCAGCAGCAGCGTGTCGCCATCGCCCGTACCCTGGCCCCCGAGCCCACGGTGCTGTTCATGGACGAGCCGCTGTCGAACCTCGACGCGAAGCTGCGTCTGGAGATGCGCTACGAGCTGCAGCGTCTGCATGTCGAGACCGGTTCCACCTTCGTCTACGTCACGCACGACCAGATGGAGGCCATGACGCTCGCCACGCAGATCTGCCTGATCAACAACGGCGTGCTGCAGCAGTACGACGCGCCGCTGACCGTCTACGCGAGGCCCAACAACCTCTTTGTCGCGGACTTTGTCGGCAATCCCTCGATCAACTTCATCGAGGCGAAGGGCCGTCAGGAGGCGGACGGCAGCATCGCGCTGACGGCGCTGGGCGGCCTGAAGGGCTGCTTCAAGAGCGCGGAGGCGCTGGATCTCGGCAAGTGGTTTGCCGACCGCGACGCGGCCGTCGCCGCCGAGGCCGAGAGGATCAAGGAGGCCTCCAAGGAGAAGGGCTACGTCGAGAAGGGCAACAAGGACGAGACCTTCAAGTACCACATCGCCAAGGTCAACGACGAGGACGACGCGCTGCAAGAAGAGCCCGTGCTGACGAACGAGGACTTCGTCCTCGGCGTGCGGCCCGAGTTCATCGCGATCTCCCCGGACGGCGCGATCGAGGGCGAGATCTACGGCGCGATGCCCACCGGCATGGAGTCGACGATCAAGGTGCGCGTGGGCGAGTTCCTGCTCACCGGCGTGGTCTTCGGCAGCACGCTGTTCAAGATCGGCGAGAAGATCCGCTTCGATATCGACGGCGAGAAGATCATGCTCTTCGACCGCAAGGGCGGCAAGTGCATCGCACTGGGCAGCCTGAGCTTCTGAAGCGCAATCGGACCGGCGCATGATCCAAAACATCGTCTTTGATATGGGCAACGTTCTGGTCCGCTTCGACCCCGTGCTGTTCATGGACCGACTCGGGGTGGCGGAGGCGGACCGGGCGCTGCTGACGCGCGAGGTGTTCAAATCGCTGGAATGGGCGCAGATGGATCGCGGCTCCATCACGGACGCGGAGGGCTGCGAGCGCATGTGCCGCCGTCTCCCGAAGCGCCTGCACGAGACGGCGCGGCAGCTGGTCCTCGCCTGGGACCGGCCAATCCTCGAGATCGAGGGCAGCTTTGAGCTCGTGCGGGAGCTCAAGGAGCTCGGCTACGGGCTCTGGCTGCTCTCCAACGCGAGCCTGCGCCAGCACGAATACTGGCCGCGCGTTCCGGCAAGCCGCTATTTCGACGGGACGCTGATCTCCGCGGACGTGAAGCTCATCAAGCCGCAACCGGAGTTCTACCGGCTTTTGTTTGAGAGCTTCTCGCTCCGCCCGGAGGAGTGCTTCTTTATCGACGACAACAACTACAACATCGAGGCGGCCCAGAACAGCGGCATGCGCTGCGCGATCTTCCACGGCGACTTCGGGGAGGTCCGCGCGAGGCTGCGCGAGGCCGGCGTCCCGGTGCGGGAATGAAAGAGACGGATCGCCGCCGCATTTTGCGGCGGCGATTTGCGCGTCTTTGCAAGCTCGTTGACAGCGTCCGTATTTCAGTGTAAAATGAGTCGAAACATCCGGGAAGGGGACAGAGACAATGAAGGGTATCATCCTGGCAGGAGGAAAGGGGACGCGCCTGTATCCCATGACGCGGGCGGTCTCCAAGCAGCTGCTTCCCATCTACGACAAGCCCATGATCTACTATCCGCTGTCGGTGCTGATGCTGGCCGGCATCCGCGAGGTGCTGATTATCTCCACGCCGGAGGATACGCCGGTCTACCGGGAGCTTCTGGGCGACGGCGACCGCCTCGGCATGAGGCTGGAGTACAAGGTCCAGGATGCGCCGCGCGGTCTGGCCGAGGCCTTCATCCTCGGGGAGGACTTCATCGGCGGCGATCCGGTCTGCCTGATCCTCGGCGACAACATTTTCTACGGTCAGGCGCTGTCCGATTACCTGCGCAGCGGCGCGGCGCTGACCGAGGGCGCGATGATCTTCGGCATCCAGGTCAAAAACCCCAGGGCCTTCGGCGTCGTGGAATTCGACAAGGACATGCGCGCGGTCTCCATCGAGGAGAAGCCGGAGTTCCCAAGGAGCAACTACGCGGTCCCCGGCCTGTACTTTTATGATAACAAGGTCGTGGAGATCGCAAAATCGGTCCGGCCCTCCACACGGGGCGAGCTGGAGATCACGGCGGTCAACAACGAGTATCTGCACCGGGGCGAGCTGCTGGTCAGTCCCATGGGCCGCGGCATGGCCTGGCTCGACACCGGCACGCCCGAGGGCATGCTGCAAGCGGCGCAGTTCGTCGCGACGGTCCAGAGCAGGCAGGGCTTCTATATCTCCTGCATCGAGGAGATCGCCTGGCGCAATGGCTGGATCAGCGACGGCAAGCTCCGGCAGCTCGGCCGCGAGCTGCGCATGACCGACTACGGCCAATATCTGCTATCGCTTTTGGATTGATCGGAGGAACAGACTTTGAAAACGATTCTCGTGACCGGCGGAGCCGGGTTCATCGGCTCCAACTTTGTCCACTATCTGCTCGAACACTACGACGACCTGCGCATCGTCAACCTCGACCTGCTGACCTACGCGGGCAACCTCGACAATCTGGCGGATATCGCGTCGGACAAGCGCTACACCTTTGTGCGCGGCGATATCCACGACCGCGCGCTGGTGGAGGAGCTGTTTGAAAAATGGGACTTTGACACCGTCGTCAACTTTGCCGCCGAGAGCCATGTCGACCGCAGCATCACCGATCCCGACCTCTTTCTGACGACCAACGTCCTCGGCACGCAGACGCTGCTGGACGTGGCGAAGAACCACTGGAAGCTCGACCCGGGCGACCGCTATTCCCGCGAGTTCCGCGAGGGCGTCAAGTACCTGCAGGTCTCGACGGACGAGGTCTACGGCGCGCTCGGCCCGACGGGGATGTTCACCGAGACCACGCCGCTTGCGCCGAACAGCCCCTACTCGGCCTCCAAGGCGTCGGCGGATTTCGTGGTGCGCGCCTATGACAAGACCTACGGCATGCCCGTGAACATCACGCGCTGCTCCAACAACTACGGCCCCTACCAGTTCCCGGAAAAGCTGATCCCGCTGATGATCAACAACTGTCTGGCGGACAAGAGCCTGCCGGTCTACGGCGACGGCATGCAGATCCGCGACTGGCTGTACGTCGAGGACCACTGCGCTGCGATCTGCGCGGTGCTGGAGAAGGGCGAGCTCGGCGAGGTCTACAACATCGGCGGCAATAACGAGCGCGCCAACATCGAGATCGTGAAGCTCATTCTGGAAAACACCGGCAAAAGCGAGGACCTGATCGTGCACGTCAAGGACCGCCCGGGCCATGACCGCCGCTACGCCATCGACAATACGAAGATCACCGGCGCGCTGGGCTGGAGCCCGAGCTACACCTTCCAGACCGGCATGGCGCAGACCATTGAGTGGTATTTGCAGCACCGGGAGTGGATGGACAAGATCGTCTCGGGCGAGTACATGAAGTACTACGAGAAGATGTACGCAGGCCGCTGAAACCCGCATCAACGAAAATGAACGCACCTTTTCGGGTGCGTTCGTTTTCGTTGATGGCCTGTTTCCGGCTCAAAGCCCCTTGATCAGCGCGAGGTCGCCGTAGAGGATGGAGTCGTCCCCGAGCGAGGCGATCTTCAGCTCCACGGTGGGACGGATCGAGGGGATGCAGTAGCGGTCGACCTCGGCGAGGATCTTGCCGAGGAAGAGCTCGCCCATGGCCTCCATGATCCCGCCGCCGTAGAGGACGAGATCGGGGGAGATGGTGTTGATCATGTTGCCGGTGGCGATCGCCAGATAGTGGCAGGCGCGGTCCACGGCCTCCGTGGCGACCTTGTCCTTCGCGGCCAGCGCCTTTTTGAGCTTCTTGCTGCGGAAGATCGCGCCGTTTGCCACATCCTCGGCCAGCATGCACTCCCGCCCGCGGGAGACCTGCTGGCGGATATAGTCGCTCATGCCCTTTTTGCTCGAGAAGGCCTCGAGGCAGCCGCGCTGACCGCAGCCGCAGAGGGGCCCCTCGGGGTCAAGGATCATGTGGCCGTACTCGGCGGCCTTGCACTGGTTGCCGGTAAAAAGCTTTCCGTCGAGGATGAGGCCGCCGCCCATGCCCGTGCCGGGGAAGAAGCCGACGATGTTCCGATAGCCCTGGGCCGCGCCGAACTTGTACTCGCCCAGCACGCCGAGATTGACGTCGTTGCCGACAAAGAAGGGCACGCCGAAGCGCTTGCGCATGGCGCCGGCGATGTCGTAGTTGCGCCACGGCAGGTTTGGGGTAAACAGCACGATCCCCCTGTCCTGGTCGATGACGCCGGGCGCGCAGGAGGCGATGGCGTTGAGCTCGCTGCGGTCGATCCCGGATTCCTTGATCATCTCCTCGATGACGTTGATGATGACCTTTTCCACATCGGCGGAGCCCTCGCCCTCGCTCTTGGAGCGCTTTTTCAGACGGTAGATGATCTCGTCCTTTTCATTGAAGATGGCGCCGAGGACCTTGGTCCCGCCGACGTCCAGACAGATGTTGTAGCGTTTGGCCATGTTCAACCTCCACGATCTGATATGTAATGATTGCTCTGTATCCGCTCAGATGAAGAACTTCCGCAGCCGCAGCAGCAGGGGGAGCGGTTCGGGTATCGCGACGCCGCTGACCGGAGCCGCGCTCTCTTTCGCGGGCTTTGCCTCGTCCAGACTGACCTTGTAAGCGCTGAAGTAGCGGTACAGCGCCTCCTGGGACGAGGTGCCCTCGCCGCCCTTGTCGCGCACATAGCGGCCGTCGGGCAGCATGCGGCGGGATTTCTCCCGGTCGTTTCGCAGCGCGTCCAGCACCGTGTTGAGCTGCTCGCGGGTATCCTCGGTCACGGCCTCCATGAAGGCCTCGACGCGGCGCTCCAGATTGCGGTTGAGCAGGTCGCCGGAGCCGATGAACAGGCGCTGATCCTTGCCCTCGCCGAAGCTGTAGATGCGCGAGTGCTCCAGCCAGCGTCCGACCACGCTCTCGACCGTGATGTTCTCGGTCTGGCCGGGGACGCCGGGCCGCAGGCAGCAGATGCCGCGGATGAAGAGCTCCACCTTCACGCCGGCCTGCGAGCACTCGATCAGCTTCTCCATGACGTCGGGGTTGTTGAGCGCGTTGACCTTGAAGGCGATGCGGCCCTCGCTGCCCTTGGCGATCTCCCGGTCCATCAGCTCGAGCACGCGGCTCTTGAAGCTCAGCGGCGCGATCCAGAGGCAATGCGCCTCGGGCGGCAGCCTGCCCTCCGTGAGCGCGGCGAACGCGGCCTCGGCGTCGAGACCGGCCTCGTCCTTGGCGGTGATGAGGGACAGGTCCGTATACTGCTCGCCGGTGACCTCGTTGTAGTTGCCGGTGCCGACCTGGGTGATGTAGCGGATGTTGCCGTTATGCTGGCGGGTGATGACGCACAGCTTGCTGTGCACCTTGTGCTCGGGCAGGCCGTAGATGACCCGGCAGCCCGCGTCCTCCAGCATCTCGGAGTAGTCGATGTTGTTCTGCTCGTCAAAGCGGGCGCGCAGCTCCAGCAGACACAGCACGTCCTTGCCCTTGTCGGCGGCGTAGGCGAGAGCCGCGGCGATCTTGCTGCTGCCGGACATGCGGTAGAGCGTGATCTTGATGGACAGGACCTCGGGGTCGTCCGCGGCCTCGTAGATCAGATCCACGAAGGGCAGCATGCTCTGGAAGGGGAAGCTCATCAGCAGGTCGTGCTGATCAATGTACTTGAAGTATTCGCCCTTTTTCAGGCCGATATCCCGCGCCGGACGGCGTTCCGGATAGCGGAAGCTCTCGGGCCCGCCGATGCAGGAGCGGAAGGAGAGGTCGAAGGGGACGCTCTGGGTAAAGACGACGCGCTCGGGCACGTGGAGCTTCTTGATGAGCAGAGCGCGGTTTGCGTCCGTGAGCTTGCCGTAGATGCGCACGCGCACGGGCATCTCCCGCTTGCGCTTGGTGAGCATCGACGAGACCTTGATGCGCGTATCGTCGTCGGCTCCGCGGTCGGCGACGTCGGAGAGGAAGACGTCCGCGTTGCGCGTGACCTCCACGATGGCCGACTGGATGATGGTCTCCTTTTTGAGCAGCAGGGGCAGGAAGTGCCGCACGAGGTGGGCGGTCATGACGATCTTCTGGCAGCCGTCGATCTCAAAGCTCAGGTAGGCCGGCACGCGGTGCATGGGGATGATGGCCAGCTTCTGCACCACGCCGCGCCCCAGAAAGGCGATGATGTTCGACTCGCCGTTCCAGAGGAAGGGGAGAGGCTGATCCAGCGTGAGGAACTTCGGGATCAGCATATCCTTGATGTCGCCGAAGAGCTTCTTGCTCATCAGCTCGTCCACCTTGCTGACCTTCTTGAAGTCCAGCACGTCGATCTTGTTGGCGCGCAGCTCCTCGCGTATGCCCTTCCAGATGCTCTCCATCAGGGTCTGCTGCTCGCGCGTGACGCGCAGCACCTCCTCGATCGTCGCCTCCGGCAGCATCCCGGACAGGGGATCGGGCTTGTCGGGAGCCAGCAGCAGGCGGTGGGTCTGGATGCCGATGCGCACGCGGTAGAACTCCTGCAGGTTCGACTGGTAAATGATCAGGAATTTCAGACGCTCCAGCAGCGGGACGTCCGGGTCCGCGGCTTCGAGCAGGACGCGCTGGTTGAAGGCCAGCCAGCTCAGCTCGCGGTTGATGTAGATGCTCGACGCCTCGGCCGGCTGCTCCGCCTCGATTTTTTTCTCTTTTTCTTTTTCTTTCTGCGCCATGTCCCTCTACCTTATGAAAGCCGACCCTCGCAGGCCTTTTCCAGCGCCTCGATCACGATCTTCAGGGTCTTGATGCGGGCGTATTTTTTGTCGTTGGATTCGATGATGAACCAGGGGGCGTTCTTGGTGCTCGTTTTTTGCAGCATCTCGTCGACGGCCTCCTCGTACTGCGGCCACTTCTCGCGGTTGCGCCAGTCCTCCTCGGTCAGCTTCCACTGCTTTTCGGGGGTGTTCTGGCGGTCGTTGAAGCGGGCGAGCTGGGTGTCCTGGTCGATGTGGATCCAGAACTTCAGCACCACGGCGCCCCAGTCGGTGAGCTGGCGCTCGAACTCGTTGATCTCGTTGTAGGCGCGCTTCCAGTCGTCCTCGGAGCAGAAGCCCTCGAGCCGCTCCACCATGACCCGGCCGTACCAGGTGCGGTCGAAGATGCAGAAGTGGCCGCTGCGGGGGAGTCTGGTCCAGAAGCGCCAGAGGTACTGGCGGGCGAGCTCGTGCGGCTCGGGCGAGGCGATGGGCATCACGTCGAAGCCGCGCGGGTCGAGCGGGCGCGCGATGCGGCGGATGTTGCCGCCCTTGCCGGCGGCGTCCCAGCCCTCGTAGCAGAGGATGACCGGGATCTTCTTGCGGTAGACGACGTTGTGCAGCTCGCCCAGACGCTTTTGCAGCTTTTTGAGCTCCTTGCGGTACTCCTCGTCCGTGAGGGAGGGGGAGAGGTCCACCTCCGCGAGCTTGGGCATCTTGAGCAGGGGGAAGCTCTCCTTGAAGGGCTTGCCCACATAGCGGCCCTCTTCGAGAGCCTTGTCGATCTGCTCGACCAGGAGCTTGAGCGCGTCGCGCGCGGCAAGGGACCGCTTGCTGCCGTCGAGGACATGCCAGGGGATGACCTCGCTGGTCTTCTCCATGAAGGCGTCGTAGCCCTCCTTGAAGAGCTTGTACTCGTTCTGCTGCCACAGGTCCTCGGACGTGACGCGCCACTCGGTCTCGTAGTTTTCGCGCAGCGCGTTCATGCGCTTGCGCTGCTCCTGCTGAGAGATGTTCAGGAAGAACTTGAGCACGAGGTAGCCGCCGTCGCGCAGCTGGCGCTCGAACTCGCACACGGCGCGGACGCGGTTTTTATACTCGTCCCGGGTGATCTCCCGGCGCAGATCCCTGCGCACGCAGTCCTCCATCCAGCCGGAGTCGTAGAACATGATCTTCCCGTTTTCGGGGATGGCCTTGGCGTAGGGATAGAGGAAGGGGTAGCGCGCCTCGCTCTCCGGCGTGAGGACGGGGGAGAAGACGTTGTAATTCCTCGGGTCGATCTCGCTGATGAGCTCGTTGATCAGGCTGCCCTTGCCGGCCGCGGACCAGCCCTCCACCAGCACGAGGATCGGCAGTCCCTTCGCGCGGAACTCCTGCTGCTGGGCCATCAGTCTGCCGCGCAGCGCCTTGATTTCAGCTTTAAGCTGGGCATTTTCCTGCTTCTCGGGATCGTTCTTTTCTTTCTTCATGGATCTGTCCCCTTTGTCATATAATAAACCCGTTGCTTGAAAGAGAGTCTTCTTTCAATATCTTTATATATTTTACGATAACACACCGGTGAAGTCAACAAGAGAGTTGGGGAAAATGCCGGATGTTCGACGCAGCTGAGAGCTTATTCTTGTGAACCTGCCGAAAACATGCTATAGTAAGGCCAAAAGAAAGAGAAGCGAGAAATCGCGGGGAGAACGATGAGAACGAGACAGAGAAACAGGCTCTTTTTCTTCCTGGTGCTGATCCTGCTGCTGATCGGGCTGACGGCTGCGGTCGGGATCGGCCTGCTGCGGAAGCTGAAGCCGAAGGAGGAGCCGGACCCCCATGCCGGACAGGTGTACCTGTACGACGGGTTTGACTGGATCTGGATGACGCCGCTGGAGGGCGTGCCGGTCAACGAGCTGACGGCGGGCTTCTTTTCCTCCGCGGGCGGGCAGATCTCCTACATCGGCGAGGATTACCGGACGCTGCGCGGCGTCGACGTTTCGGAGCACCAGCTGAAGATCGACTGGCCGCTGGTCGCCCGTTCCGGCGTGGACTACGCCTATGTCCGCATGGGCTGGCGCGGCTATACCGAGGGCGGGCTGTTCGAGGACGCGCGCTGGAAGACCAATCTGCGCGGCGCCAACGAGAGCGGTCTGCGCAGCGGGGTCTACTTCTTCTCGCAGGCGGTGAACGTGGCCGAGGCGATCGAGGAGGCAAACTTCGTCCTCGAGCGCATAGGCGACTACCGCATCGACCTGCCGGTCATCTACGACTGGGAGTGGGTCGAGGACAGCAACGCGCGCACCGCCGAGCTGCCGCTCGAGACCCGGACCGACTGCGCCGTGGCCTTCTGTGAGACGATACGCCGCGCGGGCTACGAGCCGGGGGTCTACTTCAACCGCAAGCTCGGCTACTACGGCTACGACCTCAGGCGTCTGACGGACTACGCGTTCTGGTTCTCCCTGCCGGAGAGCCCGTTTCCGAACTTCTACTACGCCTGCGACATGTGGCAGTACAGCTTTACCGAGAGCGTCCCCGGCATCGAAGGACCGACGGACATGAATCTGATGTTTATCAAAAAGACGGGAGCGTGAGCGGATCGCGCTTTCCGGGAGGGATGCGGCATGAGAATGAAAACGAGTGAGAGCGGGGGACGGCGGGTCCTCGGCAGGCTGCTGTCCACCCTGACGCTGACGCTGCTTCTGGCGGTGTTTTCGGGGCCGACCTGCTATGCGGAGAGCGGCATGTCCGTCAACGCCTCCGGCATCCCCAACCGGACGCCCTCCGTTGACCCGACCGGGCGGCACGAGGGCTACTCGGCCGTGCTGTACAACAACACCAACGGCCTCCCCACCTCGGAGGCCAACGCCATCACCGAGACCGGCGAGGGCTTTATCTGGATCGGAAGCTACAGCGGTCTGGTCCGTTACGACGGCAACACCTTTGAGCGCATGGATTCCTCTCTGGGCATTTCCAGCGTGATGTGCCTGTATGTGGACAGCCGGGACCGCATGTGGATCGGCACCAACGATTCCGGCGTGTTCCTCATGGAGCCGGGAGAGCTCCGCAG
>CADCLH010000024.1:0-2838 GCA_902802215.1 Oscillospiraceae bacterium | reverse complement strand
TCGAGGACCCGCGCCTCTCCGACACCTATGTCCGGGATATCCGCATGGGCTGCGACGGCGTGATCTACGGGCTGACGCAGCTCGGCGATCTCTTTACCGTCCGGGACGGAAAGCTGCTCAGCTTCCTCAGCGCGGAGGACTGCCGCGTCAGCGGGATCATCGGCATTTTCCCGGACCCGGAGAAGCCCGGCTGCCTGTATCTCGGGACGGAGAGCGCCGAGGTTTTCTACGGCGAGCTGGAGAGCAATTTCGCCTCGCTGAACAGCATCAGCATTGCGCCGCTTGCCTATGTCGAGAGCTTTGAATGCATCGACGGCCAGATCTGGATCTGCGCGGGCAACGGCATCGGGAACCTGGATCACGGGGAATTCCGCATGGTGGAGAATGTCCCGATGAACAACTCCGTGGGCCATGTCATGACCGACTATGAGGGGAACCTGTGGTTTACCTCCACCCGGCAGGGCGTCATGAAGATCGTGCCCAACCAGTTCTCGGACGTCTTTGAAGACTGTGAGCTTTCCCCGACCGTCGTCAACTCCGCCTGCATGTACGGCGGGCAGCTGTTTGTCGCGACCGACTCGGGGCTGATCGTCATCGAGGACGGGAAGCCGCTCGACAGCCTTCCGCTGAAGCGGGCCGTGACGGCCTCCGGGAAAGACCTTCAGGCGGACGATCTGCTGACGCTTCTGGACGGCGTGCGCATCCGTTCGATCATCCGCGACAGCAAAGACCGGCTGTGGATTTCCACCTGGCGAAAGCACGGGCTGCTCCGCTTTGACCGGGGGGAGGTGACGGCCTTTACCCCGGCGGACGGGCTGTTCTCCGACCGGGTGCGCGTCATCCATGAGTGTGAGGACGGCTCGATCCTGGCCGCCAACACCGGCGGCGTGAGCGTGATCGAGGGAGACCGCGTGGCCGCGTCCTACGGCGAGGAAGCGGGCATCGTCAATACCGAGATCCTGACCGTCACCGAGGGCTGGAATCACGAGCTGATCCTCGGCTCGGACGGCGGCGGGATCTACATCGTCGGCCCCGACGGGACGAGGCACCTCGGGACGGAGGACGGGCTGAGCTCGGAGGTCATCATGCGCATCAAGCGCGACGATGAGCGGAAGGTCTTCTGGATCGTCACCAGCAATTCCTTTGCCTGGATGACCGAGGACTATGAGGTCCACACCGTCCGGGACTTCCCGTATTCCAACAACTACGACATGGTCCTCAACAGCAGGGGGGACGTGTGGATCCTTTCGAGCAACGGGATCTATGTCACCCCGGCGGACGTACTGCTCACCAATGAAGAGATCAACCCGGTCTATTACGGGCTGAGCAACGGCCTGCCCGGGATCGCCACGGCGAATTCCTACAGCGATCTGACCGAAGACGGGGAGCTGTACATCGCCGCGAGCACGGGCGTTGTGAAGGTGAACATCGAAAAGCCGTTCGAGCATGTCGACGAACTGAAAGCGGCGGTCCCCTTCGTCGATGCGGACGGGGTACGCTTCTTCCCCGACAAAGACGGCTCCTTCCACATCCCCGCGGATACGCACAAGCTCACGGTCTACAGCTATGTCTATACATACTCCCTGACCAACCCCCAGGTCTCCTATCATCTGGAGGGCTTCGACAAGACCGTCACGACCGTCAGCCGTACCGAGCTGATGCCCGTGGACTATACGAACCTGCGCGGCGGCTCCTACGATTTTGTGATGACGCTTGCGGACTCGATGGGCCGCGGCAGCAAGGAGACCTCGGTCCGCATCTTCAAGGCGAAGGCCTACTACGAGCAGACGGGGTTCTATCTCCTGGTCGGGCTTGCCGCCCTGCTTGTCGCAGCCATGCTGATCCGCCTCTACGTCCGCAAAAGGATGAATAAGCTGGAAAAGAAGAACCGGGAGACCATGACCTTCGTCCGGGAGATCACCGAGGCCTTCGCCAAGGTCATCGATATGAAGGACAAGTACACCAACGGCCACTCCACCCGGGTGGCGCAGTATACGACGATGCTGGCGAAGGAGCTGGGCTATGACGACGAGACGGTGGAGAAGTACTACCGCATCGCCCTGCTGCACGACATCGGCAAGGTCGGCGTGCCGCCGGAGGTGCTCAACAAGCCGGGCAAGCTGACGGATGAGGAATTTGAGACCATCAAGTCCCACACCGTTCAGGGCTATGGCGTGCTGAAGGATATCAGCATCATGCCGGAGCTCGCCATCGGGGCCGAGGCGCACCACGAGCGCCCGGACGGGAAGGGGTACCCCAACCATCTGAAGGGCGACGAGATCCCCCGGGTGGCGCAGATTATCGCTGTGGCGGACTGCTTCGACGCCATGTACTCCAACCGTCCCTACCGCAATCGCATGAACTTCGACAAGGTCGTTTCGATCATCATCCCTACCGCAATCGCATGAACTTCGACAAGGTCGTTTCGATCATCAAGGGCGCGTCCGGCACGCAGCTGACGCCGGACGTGGTGGACGCGTTCCTGCGTCTGGTGGACAAGGGCGAACTGCGCGCGCCGGACGACACCGGCGGCGGCAGCATGGAGAACATCGAGAACATCCGCAAGGAGTCCGGCCCGAAAGAATAACGGGAGCATGCTGCTGACTCCGCGCGTCCGTGCGCCGCTCCGGGAGAGATAAAAATGACCAGTTACTATACTTCCATACTCCTCCTGTGCTGGATCGCGCTGGCTGCGCTGACGATCCTGGTGCATGAGAACAACCGCATCCCGCTTGAGGACAAGCGCATCCTGTATGTGACGTATGCGCTGGTGGCAGGCGCCGCGCTGGCGGAGTTCTGCGGCGTCCGGCTCGACGGGCGGGCGGAGCTGCCGCGCTG
>CADCLH010000023.1 GCA_902802215.1 Oscillospiraceae bacterium | reverse complement strand
GGAGCTGGTGTGGAAGGCGTGGGACATGCCGAAGAGCACGTCCTCAAAGCGCACGTCGCAGTCCTGCCCGCGGTGCAGCAGGCGGTAGTCCGGCCGCTCCCCGCCGCAGTAGCGGACCAGCGTGTCGTGCACGCAGGCCGTGTAGTCGGGGTGCGCCTCCAGAAAGTCCACCTGCAGCTGCAGCTTGTCGGGGTCCGTCCAGTAGTCGTCCCCCTCGCACAGGGCGATGTACTTGCCGCGGGCGGCGGGGTACAGCACCTCCAGGCACAGGTCCTTGCCCTGGGAGTAGAGGTTCACGTCCTGATAAAAGGGCCGGATGAGCTCGGGGTACTTCTCCGCGTATTCCCGGAGGATGGCCCGTGTGCCGTCGGTGGACGCGTCGTCGTTGACGAGGATCTCCATGGGGAAGTCCACCTTCTGCATCAGGATGCCCTCGAGCGTGTCGCGCAGATAGGCCTCGTGGTTGTAGGTCAGCGTGCAGACGGATACAAGGATCTCCCGGTCCATGGCGCCCTCCGGAAAAAGAATGATGAAAAACAACAATCAACGTATTATACCCCAACGCGGTCTGCTTTTCAACAAAAAAAGATGAGCCCTCCCGAGAGGAAGGCTCATCCTGGGAAAAACAGGGCTTATTTCGCCTTGACAAAGGGCTTGCCGCTGGCGGCGGGGACGCGGGACTTGCCGACAAAGAGGATCAGCGCGAGCACCGTGACCACATAGGGGATCATGGAGACCAGGTGCATGTTGATGCCCGAGGAGCCGCCGAGCACGACCTTGAGGCCGGAGCAGAAGCCGAACAGCAGGCAGCCGAGCAGAGCGCCCTGGGGACGGAACTTGCCGAAGATGACCGCCGCGATGGCAATGAAGCCCTGGCCGACGATGGAGATCGGCCGGAATTGCGTCGACATGGTCATGGTCACGCAGGCGCCGCCGAGACCGGCGAGGAAGCCCGAGATGCACACGCAGGCAAAGCGCATCTTGATGACGTTGATGCCCAGAGTCTCGCAGGCCTGGGGGTGCTCGCCGCAGGCGCGAAGCCGCAGGCCGAAGCGGGTCTTGTAGAACACGAACCACACGAGCAGCACCGCGAAAAACACCAGATAGGTCGAGGCGTAGTTGGCGAAGACGTTGTCCATGAAGCGGCCGAAGACCGTGGAGGTGTCAAAGATGCCGGCAAAGAGCTTGGGGATCTTCTGCGCCTGGGTCAGGGGGACCGTGTCGGTGGAGTTGAAGAGGATCTTGGCGAGCATGATGACGATGCCGGGGCCGAGCATGTTGATGGCCGTGCCGGCGATGGTCTGGTCCGCGCCGAGATTGACCGTGGCGATGGCGTGGAGCATGCCGAAGAAGGCGCCCGCAAGGCCGCCGCAGAGGAAGCCGAGCCAGGGGCTGCCGGTGAAGTAGGCCACGACCGTGCCGGTGAAGGCGCCGGCGGTCATCATGCCCTCGATGCCGATGTTGACCACGCCCGAGACCTCGGAGAAGCAGGAGCCCAGCGCCGCGTAGAGCAGCGGCGTCGCGTAGACGAGCGTGGCAAAGAGGATGATGCCGAAGCTGTTGACAAAGTTCGTCATTTCTTTTCCTCCTTCTTCTCCTCAGCCTTCTTGATGGCGGCGGCCTCCGCGTTGCGGTCGTCGCGCGCCTTGAGGCGCTTGAGGTTTTCAAAGATGACCGAGATGGCGATGAAGAACACCACCGTGCCGACGATGACGCTGATGAGCTGGGTGGGCACGCCCTCGAGGTTGAGCTTGCTGCCGCCGTACATCAGCGCGCCGTAGAAGATGCCCGCGATCAGCACGCCGAAGGGGTTCGAGCAGCCGATCAGGGCCACGACGATGCCCGCGAAGCCGAAGCCCTCCTGACTGGAGAAGATCGAAATGCGGTTGCCCATGCCCATGAGCTGCAGCGCGCCGCCGAGTCCGGCCAGAGCGCCGGAGATGGCCAGCGCCGTGAGGATGGAGCGGTTGACGCTGATGCCGCCGTACTCGGCCGCGAACTTGTTGGAGCCGACCGCCTTGAGCTCGTAGCCCAGGGTGGTCTTTTCAATCACGAACCAGACCAGCACGGTCATCAGGATGGCGATCAGAATGCCCCAGTTGGCCGTCGGCGCGAGGCCGAGGGAATTGATGAAATCCTTGGAGAGCAGGGTGCTGGCGTTGACGGGGATGTTCTTGGTCGCCTCGGCGGTACCCTCGCTCTTGATGGCGGGCAGGCCCGCGATGAAGTTCGAGAGGTAGAAGGCGATCCAGTTGAACATGATCATCGAGAGCACCTCGTTGATGCCCCATTTGGTCTTGAGGAAGCCCACGATGACGCCCCAGACCGCGCCGGCCAGCATGGCGGCCAGGAAGCACAGGGGGATCAGCAGGGGCTTGGGGATGGAAGCGCCGAGAATGGCGGTCACGGCCGCGGCCATGGAGCCGACCACGAACTGGCCCTCAGCCCCGATGTTGAACACGCCGGTTTTGAAGGAGAAGGCCACCGACAGGCCGACCACGATGTAGGGGATCGAGTAGACGATCACGTAGGAGAAGCCCTTGAGACTCGTCACGCTGGAGATCAGCCGCCCGTAGGCCGCACCGACGGACAGGCCCATGATCACCAGAAACAGCGCGCCGACAAGGAAGCCCAGCAGGATCGACAGCAGGATGTGGATGAAGCGGTTCTCCGAGATGACGTCGAGGAAGTGTTTTTTCTTTTTCATGCCTTTTTCCCTCCTCCCGCCATCATCAGGCCGAGATCGTTCTCGTTGGCGTCCCTGCCGGGGATGGAGGCGACGATCTGGCCGTCAAAGATGACGTCGATAATATCGGAAAGACTCATGATCTCGTCGAGCTCAAAGCTCACCAGCAGCACGGCCTTGCCCTTGTTGCGCTGGTCGACGATGTACTTGTGCACGTACTCGATCGCGCCGACGTCCAGACCGCGGGTCGGGTTGACGGCGATGAGCAGGTCCTTGTTGTTCTGCACCTCGCGCGCGATGATGACCTTCTGCTGGTTGCCGCCGGAGAGCGTGCCCGCCGCGCGCTTCTCGCTGTTGCCCGGGCGGATGTCGTACTTCTCGATGGACTGGGTGGCGTGGGCGAAGATGGGGTCGCGCTGGAGGATCTTCTTCTTCGAGAAGGGGTCCTTCTCAAAGTTTTGCAGGATCAGGTTGTCCTCGATGGAGAAGTCCAGGACCAGACCGTGCTTTTGGCGGTCGGCCGGGATGGAGGAGACGCCGTGCTCAAAGCCGAAGAGCGGGGACTTGTTGAACACGTCGACCCCGTTGACCAGCACCTGGCCCGCCGTGCCCTTGCGCAGGCCGGTGATGACCTCGACAAGCTCCGTCTGGCCATTGCCGTCGATGCCCGCGATGCCGACGATCTCGCCCCGGCGGACCTGGAGGTTCAGACCCTTGCAGATCTCGATCCCGCGGTAGTCCAGGCAGTGCAGGTCCTTGACGTCGAGCACGACCTCCCCGGGCTCCTGCTCGGGCTTGTCGACCTTGAAGGTGACGTTGCGGCCGACCATCATGCTGGCCAGATCGTGATGTATTTGCCCATGCGGATGATGGTGCAGAAGTCGGCGGACTCCTTGATCTCCTTGAGCTTGTGGGTGATGATGATGATGCTCTTGCCGTCCTTGACAAGATTGTGCATGATGGCGATGAGCTCCGTGATCTCCTGCGGCGTGAGGGACGAGGTGGGCTCGTCCAGAATCAGAATGTCCGCGCCGCGGTAGAGCGCCTTGAGGATCTCAACGCGCTGCTGCATGCCGACGGAGATGTCCTCGATTTTGGCGTCCGGGTCGATGGACAGACCGTAGCGCTCGGAGATCTCAACCACGTTTTTGCGCGCGGTCGCCATGTCGAGCTGTACGCCCTTGGTCGGCTCGGTGCCGAGGACGATGTTCTCCGTGACGGTGAAGGGCTGGACCAGCATGAAGTGCTGGTGTACCATGCCGATGCCGGCCGCGATGGCGTCGCGGGGGTTGTTCATGTCAATCTTCTTGCCGTTGACCAGAATGTCGCCGGAGGTTGGCTTGAGCAGGCCGTAGAGCTGGTTCATCAGCGTCGACTTGCCCGCGCCGTTCTCGCCCAGGATCGCGTGGATCTCGCCTTTGTGAACGGTGAGGTTGATCCCGTCGTTGGCGACAAAATCGCCGAATTTCTTGACGATGTTGCGCATCTCGATGACGGGCGTGTTCATGTCCACATATTCTTTTGCCAAATTGACCGCCCCCTGTGTTTAATATAAATTACTTCCTTATCGGCTCCCCTGCAAGGGGAGCTGTCGGCCGCAGGCCGACTGAGGGGTTTGCCGGGGTTCAAACGATACTTTATCTTATCATACCTTGATGCGTTTTTCTACTGTTTCTTCAAAAACCGTTAAAAAATTATTGTATAAAATAGATGAAAAGGAGCACGGCTTTGCCGTGCTCCTTGGGGACTGTGATGCTTGCGATCAGCCGAGCGTGAAGGTCGGGCACTCGGCGGTGGTGGTGGGGACGGTCTTCTTGCCGGCGATGATGTCGGCCTTGGCAGCCTCAACGAGCTTCAGAACGTCCTCGGGGATGTGGGTCTTGGTGGGGGCGAGGTCAACGCCGCCGTTGGACAGGTCGTACATATGCACGCCGGCGGTGTAGGTGCCGGCCTTGACGGCCTTGGAGATGTCCTGAGAGGCGATGTCGACGCGCTTCATGGCGGAGGTGATGATGTGGTCGTTGCCGAGAACGACAGCCTGGTCGGTGTCAACGCCGATGCCCCAGATGCCTTCCTCGTCGCAGGCGTTCATAACGCCGATGCCGGTGCCGCCGGCAGCCTGGTAGATGACGTCGGCGCCCTTGGTGATCATGTCCTTGGCAGCGGTGTTGCCGCCGGCGATGTCGCCGAAGTTGTTGGCGTTGTACTGGAGAACGGTGGCGCCGGGGCACTGCTCAAGCACGCCGGTGATGAAGCCGATGCCGAAGAGGTTCATGGAGTCGGAGACCATGCCCTGGACGTAGCCGACGGTCTTGGACTGGGTGACGGCGCCCGCGACCAGGCCGACCAGGTAGGAGGCCTGCTCCTGAGCGAACATCAGGCAGGCGACGTTGGGCAGATCGGCGCAGGAGGAGTCGTCAATGATGGCGAACTTCTGGTCGGGGTTGGCCTCGGCGGCCTGACGGGTGGCGTCGGCCAGCATGTAGCCCACGCAGATGACCAGATCGTAGCCCTCGTCGATGAAGGTGTTGATGTTGGTCTGGTAGTCGGCGTCGGTCTTGGACTCGAGGTACTTGACCTCAAAGCTGGAGTCCTCGGCGGCCAGGGCCTGCAGGCCCTCCCAGGAGGTCTGGTTGAAGGACTTGTCGTTGACGCCGCCGACGTCGGTGACCATACCGATCTTGGTCTTGGCGGCAGCGGGGGCGGCTTTCTGACCGCAGGCGGCCAGCGCGAAGATCATGCACAGGGCAAGAACGAGCGCGAGAATCTTTTTCATTGTGTTTCCTCCGTAAAATAAATTTTTGCAAACATCGCGGTGGGAGCACCCACACCAAAAAGTATAGCATGACGCAATGGGAAAAACAAGGACAAGTTTCACCAAAATGCCCCGGAGCATTTTGGCAGAATGACGTTCCTCAGCCCATCTTCGCGGCGGTGTCGAGGGCGACCTCGATCATCTCATTGAAGCCGGTCTGGCGCTCCTCGGGCGAGAGCTCCTCCTCCTTGAACAGGTGGTCGGAGATCGTGCAGATGCACAGGGCGCGCTTGCCGAAGTAGGCCGCGGTGGTGTAGAGGGCGGCGGCCTCCATCTCGATGGCCTGGATGCCCATGCGGCGCAGGGCGCGGTTGCCGTCGTAGGACTTGGGGTGATAGAAGTTGTCGGAGGAGTAGACGTTGCCGACGTGGAACTTGACGCCGCGCTCCTTTGCCGAGCGGATGCCCTCCTGCATCAGGTGGTAGCTCGCGATGGGGGCGAAGTCGCCGGGGAAGTTGAACTGGTGGACATAGCCGGAGTTTGTGCTCGCGCCCTGGGCGAAGACGAGGTCCATGACGTTGATGTTGTCCTGCAGGGCCCCGGCCGAGCCGACGCGGATGATGTTCTCCACGCCGTAGGACGCGTACAGCTCCCAGCTGTAGATGCCGATGGACGGCATGCCCATGCCGGAGGCCATCACGCTCACCGGCACGTCCTTCCATTTGCCGGTGTAGCCCTGTACGCCGCGCACGTTGTTGACGAGCACGGGGTCGGTCAGGAAATTCTCGGCGATGTACTTCGAGCGCAGGGGATCGCCGGGCATGAGGACGGTTTTGGCAAAGGCTCCGGGTCTGGCGCTGTTATGAGGGGTCATAGTCGTTCCTCCTTGTCGATTTTGCAGGTTTATTCAAAGTTTATCCGATGGTATTATTATATAGCAGATTCGTGAAAAGTCAAATTGAAACCGGCGCGGTATTGTGCTATCATAGACCCGAGAAAGAGAGAGAAGGGGGAGCCTTCCATGGATCAGGTCATGGTCATCGGCATCGCCGGCGGCACCGGCAGCGGCAAGACCACCATCACGCACCGCCTCATGCAGCGCTTCGGCGGCGACGTCTCCGTCATCTACCACGACAACTACTACAAGGCCCATCACGACATGCCCTACGAGGAGCGCGCAAAGCTCAACTACGACCACCCCGACGCCTTCGACACGGACCTTCTGATCCAGGCCGTGCGGGACCTCAAGGCAGGGAAAAGCGTCACCTGCCCCGTCTACGACTACACCGTGCACGACCGCTCGAAGGAGACCGTCACGGTCCGGCCCGCGCGCGTCGTGATCGTCGAGGGCATCCTGATTTTCGAGAACCGCGAGCTCTGCGACCTCATGGACATCAAGGTCTTCGTCGACACGGACGCGGACGTGCGCATCCTGCGCCGCATCATCCGCGACGTGCGCGACCGCGGCCGCAGTCTGGAGAGCGTGGTCAACCAGTATCTGAACACCGTCAAGCCCATGCACGAGCGCTATGTCGAGCCGAGCAAGCGCAACGCCGACATCATCGTGCCCGAGGGCGGACACAACCGCGTGGCGCTGGAGCTGCTGATGGAGCGGGTGCGCGCGCATCTGGAGGGAAAGTGCTGACATGGCCAAGCTCTATTTCAAATACGGCGCGATGGGCTCGTCGAAGTCGGCCCAGGCCCTGATCACCAAGTTCAACTACGAGGAGCTGGGCATGACGGTCTGGCTCATCAAGCCCAGCGTCGACACGCGCGACGGCGCGGACGTGGTCAAGAGCCGCATCGGCCTGTCGGCCACGGCGCAGATCATCACGCCCGAGGCCGATATCATCGAGGAATATCATAAGGTCGGGCGGCACGACGTCATCATCGCCGACGAGGCCCAGTTCTTCACCCCCGCCCAGATCGACCAGCTGCGCGAGCTCGTGGACGACGAGGACCTGCCGGTCCTGTGCTTCGGCCTGCGCACCGACTTCCTCACGCACTTCTTCCCCGGCGCGCAGCGGCTGATGGAGCTGGCCGACTCCCTGACCGAGATCAAGACGGTCTGCGCCTGCGGGCGCAAGGCCACGGTCAACGCCCGCATCGACGAAAACGGCCGCGTCACCACCCAGGGCGACCAGGTGCTGCTCGGCGGCAACGACCGCTATATCGCCATGTGCCACAAGTGCTGGAAGGACAGAATCCGGAAACAGCAGCAGGAATAAGGAGGACAGCATGCTCGATCAGATCACCGTCAACGCCCACAGCAGCATCCGCATCGGCGGCAAGACCGTCGTCTATGTCGACCCCTTCCGCCTGACGGAGGCGGCGCACGACGCAGACCTCATCCTCTTCACCCACCCGCACTACGACCACTTCTCGCCCGAGGATTTTAAAAAGGCCGCGAAGCCCGACACGGTCTACGTGTGCCCGGGCTCGATGAAAAAGGAGGCCCTCGCCGCCGGGATCGAGCCGGACCACCTGGCCACCATCGAGGCGGAGGAGACCCTGTGCCTGCGCGGGATCGAGATCGAGGGCGTGCCCGCCTACAACACGAACAAGCCCAACCACCCGAAAAAGAACGGCTGGCTCGGCTACGTGCTGGAGATCGGGCCGGAGCACATCTACATCGCCGGCGACACCGACCGCATCCCCGAGGGCGAGGCGGTGTACTGCACGATCGCGCTGGTCCCGATCGGCGGCACCTACACGATGAACGCCGAGGAGGCCGCGGCCTTCGTCAACGCGATCCGCCCGCACACCGCCGTCCCGACCCACTACGGCTGCATCGTGGGCTCGCTCGACGACGCGCGCACCTTCGTCAAGCACCTCGACCGCGGCGTCGAGGTCTGCCTGAAGATCAGCGGCGCCGCCGGGGAGCGCGGCGCGGCGGTCCGATAAGACCGCTTTGGACGAATACGGCGTTTTTGACAAAACAATTTATGAATTTTTGTTTAAAAAAGACTTGCGGGCGGCGTGCGCATTTGTTATAGTAAAGGCGTAAGAAAGTCGGAACACACGACCCTTTCCCGGGAGGTGAAACGGAATGGAGAGATACGAGAAACTGGAGATGCAGGTCATCGCCTTCGAGGTGGACGACGTGCTGGGTCAGACGGTCACCGGAGTTGCTGTCGCCGGGAGCGGACAAGCGACGACGGGACGACAGACCAACGGCGGCACCGCCGTCGGTACAGGCTGAGAGCAGGACCATCAGAAAATTGCGAGGCGGGCAGAAGCCCGCCTCGCAATTTTTATGTAAATATTTTTCCCAAAGGTCTTGCAATTTACAATCGAGCATGTTACAATACGGTTACATAAGATGTCATACATAACAACAAGCCATTTCTCACATGGGGGAGGTGAAACGGAATGGAGAAGTATGAGGCGCTGAAGATGGAGGTCATTTCGTTCGAGGTGGACGACGTGCTGTCGACGGCACAGCAGGGGGTCACCTTCGCAGGCAGCGGACAGACCGTGACGATCCAGGGGAACCCGGTCGGGACCAATAACCAGATTCCGTGAAGCGTTTATCGGCAAAAGGGAGGCGGGCGGAAAGCGCCGGCCTCCCTTTTGTCATGCGCTCCGGCGGGAAAGGGCTTGCTTTTTGCCCGCGTCTGGCCTATAATTCAGATTAACATAATATCGTGCCGGATAACAGCCGCCGCACGGGAGAGGATGAGGGGGAGAGATGACGGGAGTCTATCGCATCGCGGGACACGACATCGCCATCGAATCGAATTATGAGACCGTACAGCTGCTCTGCGAGGACTACCGCACGGACGCGGAGCCGGAGCTCACGCTCTCGGTGTCGACGGAGGAGCTGACGGAGATCCTGCGGAAAGCCAGAGAGAACTATCCGGAGCTGCCGGATTCCGAATTCCTGCCGCCGGACTACCTCGAGCTGGCCGTCATCTACAAGCGGCTCGCGGAGCGGACGCCGTTCTGGGACACGGTCATGCTGCACGGCTCGGCAGTCGCGGTGGACGGCGCGTGCTACGTCTTCTGCGCCAAGAGCGGAACGGGCAAGAGCACCCACGCCCGCCTGTGGCGGCAGCTGCTGGGCGAGCGCGCGGTCATGGTCAACGACGACAAGCCGATGGTGCACATCCGCCCCGACGGGTCGGCCGAGGTCTACGGCACCCCCTGGGACGGCAAGCACCGGCTCAACACGAACACGCATGTGCCGCTCCGGGCCATCTGCATCCTGGAGCGCAGCGAAGAAAACACGATCCGCCCCATCACCAAGTCGGAGGCCTGGCCCATGCTCCTGCAGCAGTTCTACCGGCCCTACGACGCCGAGGCCATGGAGAAGACCATGGATCTGATCGGGCGGCTTCAGACGAGCTTTTACCGCCTGGGCTGCAACATGGAGCTCGAGGCGGCGGAATTGTCCTATCAAACGATGAAAGGCTGACGAGTATGCGTTTACGGAAGAATTACATCGCCCGCACGTCGGGAAACGAGACCCTGCTGGTACCGGCGGGCGGCTCGGAGTTTGCGGGCATGGTGCGCGGCAACAGGACCCTGGGCGCGATCCTCGAGCTGCTGCGGCAGGACACGACCGAGGAACAGATCGTCGAGGCCATGAAAAAGCGCTTCGACGCCCCGGAGGAGCGCATCGCCGCGGACGTGAAGAAGGCGCTGGCCGAGCTGCGCACAATCGGGGCCATCGATGGGTAAGGCACAGCTCGAGCAGCTGGAACGGCACGGCATGTACCTGAGCGTCCCGCGGGGGACGAGCATGCTGCCCATGCTCCGCAGCAAGCGGGACGTCGTGGAGATCCACAGGCTTGAGAGACCCGCAAAGCGCTGCGATCTCGTGCTGTACGTGCGCGGCGAGGAGCAGCAGGGCGTGCTGCACCGCGTGATCGCCGTGCGCGAAAAGGACTATGTCATCGCGGGCGACAACTGCTGGTGGAGGGAGATCATCCCGCACGGGCAGGTGGTCGGCGTCGCCGTCCGCTTTTACCGCGGCGGCAGGTGGCATGAGGTCACGGACCCCGGCTACCGGCTGTACGCGCGCGTGTGGACGGATCTGTTTTATGTCCGCAGACCGTTTCTGTGGCTGCGCGACAAGGCCGCGGCGCTGCTGAGACGGCGTCGGAACAGGGTGAGGAAACGGGCATGACGAGAGAGGAATACCGCGCCGCCATGGATGACGCGGCATATCTGGCCGGCTGCGCGGTCAGGCGGGAGACGCCGGACGCGCAGCGCGTCGCGGCCATGGAGCTCGGGCGGCTGTACGAGGCCGCGCAGACGCACATGCTCGCCGCCGCCGCGGGCATGGCGCTGGAGACGGCCGGCGTCGGCGACGAACGCTTTGTCAGGGCGGTCGCGCTGGCGCAGCGAAAGGCCGCGCTGCTGGAAGCGGACAGTGCTGCCGTGCGGGAAAAGCTGGACGAGGCGGGCATCTGGCACATGCCGCTCAAGGGCTCCGTCTTAAAGGAGCTCTATCCCCGCTTCGGCATGCGGGAGATGGCGGACGTCGACATCCTGTTCGACGCGCCCCGGGCCGGGGACGTCCGGCAGATCATGGAGGACCTCGGCTTCCAGACCGACAGCTTCGGCTGCTTCCACGACGACGCCTACACCAAGCTTCCGGTCAGCCACTTTGAGATGCACCGGACGCTGTTCTCCGAGGCCGCCGAGTCGGAGCTGCACGCGTACTACGCCGACGTCAGGGACCGGCTGCTCCCGGACGGGGAGAGCGCGTGCGGCCTCCGCTTCACGGACGAGGACTTCTATCTCTACCTGATCGCCCATGAGTACAAGCACTATACCGGCGGCGGGACGGGACTGCGCTCGCTGCTGGATACCTATGTGTTCCTGCGCGCGAAGCCTCTCGACGAAGCGTATGTCGCCCGGGAGGCCGAAAGGCTCGGCATCGCCGACTTTGAGCGGAAAAACCGGAGCCTCGCGTTCCGGCTCTTCGACGGGGCTGAGCTGACGCCGGAGGAGCGGAAGCGGCTGGACTATATGATCTTTTCCGGGACCTTCGGGACGGCGGAAAACGAGGCCGACAGCCGGATCGCCGAGAAGGGCCGCTGGGGCTATTTCCTCTCCTGGCTGCACCCCTCCCGCGAGATCATGATCGAATCCTTCCCCGTGCTGCGGGAGAAGCCCGCGCTGACGCCGGTATTCCGGGTGTGGCGCCTGATCCGGGCCTTCGTCTCCGGGGACAGGGACTACCGGAGACAGTGCAGAAGGGCGCGGCTCAGAGCGCTGCTCGGACGGGACAGGAAAAACAGCGAATAATCGGATTAATGACCGATGCCCGGGAAAACCTTGCGGTTTTCCCGGGCGCAAGCTGTCGACAGCTTGCGCGGCAAAAAGGGGAACTTTTTTGAAAGTTCCCCTTTTTGCGTGGATTGAACGTGAACGGGGGGCTCCCCGCCCCCCTTTCACAATTCCCCCTTACAAGTCTGACTTGCCAGCAGAGAGCGTATTTGGCCGCAGCCCGGGAAAACCTTGCGGTTTTCCCGGGCATATGCTATGATAGCCATACTTTGTTCCATGAAAGAGGGCGCTTCGCGTGAGCCAGCTGGAAAAGAGGACCTGGGCCGAGATCAGCCTGGAAAACATCCGTCACAACTACCGGGCCATCCGCGCCGCCCTGCCGGAGGGCTGCCGCTTCCTCGGCGTGGTCAAGGCCAACGCCTACGGCCACGGGGCGCTGGCGGTCGCGCGGACGCTGGAGGCCGAGGGGGCGGACTATCTGGCCGTGTCCTGTCTGGACGAGGCGATGGAGCTGCGCGACGGCGGGATCACCGCGCCGCTGCTGATCCTCGGGCACACGCCGCCGGAGTATACGTTCCTGCTGGCGGACAACGACATCACCCAGACCGTCACGAACCTCAAAAAGGCCGAGGAGTTCTCGGCGGCCTGCGTACACCTCGGGCGGAGGCTGCGGGTCCACATCGCGCTGGACACGGGCATGTCCCGTCTGGGCTTTCTCTGCGGCGGGGACGGCGCCGAAAACATCCTGCGCGCCGTGCGTCTGCCGGGACTCGACTGCGAGGGCGTGTTCACCCACTTCGCCGTCGCGGACGAGGTGGGAGCCGACTGCGAGGCCTACACCCGCGCGCAGTTCAGGCGCTTCTGCGACACGATCAGAGAGGTGGAGCGCGGCGGCTTCTCCTTTGCCATCCGCCACTGCGCCAATTCGGGCGCGGTGCTGCGCTACCCGGAGATGGATCTGGACATGGTGCGCCCCGGCCTGCTGCTCTACGGCTACGGGGACGCAGAGGGGAAGCTCGGCCTGCGGCCCTGCATGCGCTTCATGACGCGCGTGAGCACCATCAAGCACTATCCGGCCGGGACCCCGGTCAGCTACGGCCGCCGCTTCGTCACCGAACGGCCCACGCGCATGGGCGTTGTCGGCGCGGGCTACGCCGACGGCCTGCTGCGCTGCCTGTCCAACCGCTGCGCCTTCCGGGTGGGGGACGGCTTTGCCGAGCAGCGCGGCAGCATCTGCATGGACATGTGCATGATCGACCTGACCGAGAGGCCCGAGGCCGGGGTCGGCAGCGAGGTGGAGATCTTCGGCGTCGAGAGCAGCCTCGACACCCTGGCCGACGCGGCGGGGACCATCCCCTACGAGCTGATGTGCGCGGTCTCCCGGCGCGTGCCGCGCGTGTATAAAGATTTCTGAACGGACCGGATACGGGTCCGGGAAAGGAAGGACTATGAAAATCGTGGTTTTGGGCGGCGGCGTCAGCACCGAGCGCCATGTCGCGCTGGTGACCGGCACCTCCGTGTGCAGGGCCCTGCGCAGTCTCGGCCATCAGGCGATCTTTGTGGATCTCTATATGGGTCTCGAAAACTACGACGGCCCTCTGGAGGCCGCCTTCGACGCGCCCGACGGCTTCATCGGGGACGTCGCCATCGGCCATCAGGCCCCCGATCTCGAGGCGGTCAAGGCCTCCCGCAAGTGGAAGAGCCCCAGCCGCATCGGCCCGCGGGTGCTCGAGCTGTGTCAGCTCGCCGACTGCGTGTTCCTCGGCCTGCACGGGGCCGACGGCGAGGACGGCAAGATCCAGGCGACGCTCGACCTGCTGGGCGTGCCCTACACCGGCTCCGGCCCGCTGCCGAGCGCGATGGCCATGGATAAGGCGGTCGCCAAGCGCATCATGGAGAGCGCCGGGGTCCTGACCCCGAAATGGCAGGAGCTCAGCTACACGAAGGCGGATATCCCGCGCCTGGCGAAGGAGCTGCCCGTGCCCTGCGCGGTCAAGGTCGTCAACGGCGGCTCGTCCATCGGCGTGGCCCTGCCCGACACCCGCGAGGAGTTGGAACAGGCCCTGTATGAGCTGGAGCCCTTCCACAGCCGCGTGGTCGTGGAGGAGAAGATCATCGGCCGCGAGCTGACGCAGCCCATTCTGGACGACCGCTGGCTCAGCGCCATCGAGATCGTCCCGCCCGAGGGCTCGAGCTTCGACTATGTCGCCAAGTACCAGAGCGGCGCCGAGGGCGCGCGGGAGATCTGCCCCGCCCCCATCAGCGAAGAAGAACAGCGCGCCGTCGGCGAGGCGGCGCTCCGCTTCCACCGGGCGCTGGGCCTGTCGGTGTATTCGCGCGCCGACTTCATCCTCGATGCCGAGGGCCGCGCCTGGTGCCTGGAGGTCAACACCCTGCCGGGCATGACGCCCAACTCCCTCATCCCCAAGGCCGCCGCGGTCGCGGGCATGAGCTACCCCGAGCTGTGCGAAAAGATCGTGACCCTGTCGCTGGCCGAGCGCGGGAAATGAAAAACGACAAGAGGAAAGGAGAAGAAACCGGCATGTGGCTGATCCTGTTCAGCATTGCCCTGCTGCTTGCGCTCGCGGGCCTCGGCTATCTGCTCGTCTGCTTTCACCGCTTCTCCTTCCTCGCAAAACTGGGGGCCTCGCGCCCCCTGCTGTCCTGGCTCTGCGCCCTGCTGTGCGTCGCCGCCCTGGGCCTGTTCGCGCGCGTCAACGTGCCGACGCTGATCGTGGTGCTGCTGCACCTCGCCGCGGCCTTCATGCTCTGCGGCGCGCTCGCCCTGCTCTTTGAAAAGCTCACGGGGCGCGCGGTCCCCTACGACCTGCGCGGGCTCTGCGCCCTGCTGCTGACGGCGGTTTACCTCACGGTCGGATGGTTCAACGCGCACCGCGTGAGCGAGACGGACTACGCGCTGCGCACAGACAAAACCGTCGAGCCGCTGCGTCTGGCGCTGATCGCGGACTCCCACCTCGGCGTCACGCTCGACGGCGAGGGCTTCGCCCGGGAGCTGGAGAAGATTCAAAGCCTGCGGCCGGACCTGGTGGTGATCGCGGGGGACTTCGTGGACGACGACAGCAGAGGCGCGGACCTCACGCGCGCCTGCGAGGCGCTCGCCGCGCTCGAGACGCGCTGCGGCGTCTACTACGTCTACGGCAACCACGACCGGGGCTACTTTGACAGCCGGGATTTCAGCGCCTCTCAGCTGCGCCGCGCGCTCGAGGGAGCGGGCGTCACGATCCTCGAGGACGCCTGCGTCCCCATCGGGGAGGGCTATACGCTCATCGGGCGGCGCGACCGCTCGGACGCCGGGCGCGCGCCGATGCGGGAGCTGACGGCGGGGCTGGACGCGAAGCGGTACTGGATCGTCCTCGACCACCAGCCCAACGACTACGCCGCCGAGGCGGCTTCCGGCGCGGATCTGGTGCTGTCCGGGCACACCCACGGCGGACACATGTTCCCGGCGGGACAGCTGGGACTGCTGATGCACGCCAACGATTTCAACTACGGCCTCACGGCGCGGGGGGACACGAGCTTCATCGTCACCTCCGGCATCTCCGGCTGGGCGATCCCCTTCAAGACGGGGACGCGCTCGGAGTTCGTCGTGATCGACATCGCGCCTTGCGCCGCGGAGTAAAGGAGCATCCATGTTTGAGAAAATCGTGGACCGGGAGCTGACGGTCTATATCACCAACGACGAGACGGAGTTTCGCCGCGTCGAGGCGGAGCTCAAAGCCGAGGGAGTGCGCTGCCGGGTCTGGACGACCTCCGAGTACCCGGTCTTCGGCTGGACGCGCTGGGACCCGCGCCTCATGACCCGGGGCGAGCGTCGCCTGCGGCGGGTCTACCACATCGAGGTGGCCGAGCGCGACCGGCCGAACCTGATCGCGGCCAACCGCGCGATCCGCCGCGTCACCGGCAAACTCTCCAACGCCGAGCCCGTCAGCGAAATCATATAAAACGCAATCAGCGCCTGCCCGAGAGGGCAGGCGCTGCGTTTGTTTGGATAGACTTACTTTTTCTCGCTCATCTTGCGGATCTCGATGCGTTTGCGGCGGCCCTCGATGAACTCGGGCAGGACCTTCGGGCGGTCGAAGTAGTCGATGCTCTCCACAAAGGTGCGCTTCTTGAGGTGGATCGCGTCGAAGCGGCACTTCGTCGTGCACACGCCGCAGCCGAGGCACTTGTTCGGGTCGACGAAGGACGCGCCGCAGCCGAGGCATCTTGCGGTCTCCCTCTTCACCTGCTCCTCGGTGAAGGTCTTCCGGTCGTCCTTGAAGCTCAAGGCCTTTGCGGCATCCTTCCCGGGGACCTGACGGGCGACCGCGTCACAGTCGCGCTTTACGGTGTCGAAGTCCACGTTGTCCTTGTCGAAGGCGCGGTAGGTCAGCCGGTCGCGGCCGATGACGAGGCTCTGGCCCGGGTGCACATAGCGGTGGATGGAGATCGCGGCCTGCTTGCCCTGGGCGATGGCGTCGATGGCGAACTTCGGCCCGGTGTGGGCGTCGCCACCGACGAAGATGTCCGGCTGCGCGGTCTGGAAGGTGACCTCGTCGGCCAGGACGCGGCCCTTCTCGTCGACCTTCACCTCGCCGAGATCCAGCGCGCCGAGGTCGATGCGCTGCCCGACGGCGGCGAGGACCGCGTCGCAGGGGATGGTCCCCGCCTCGCACACGAGGGCCGTGACCCTGCCGTCGGCACCTTCGATCGAGACCGGACGGTGCTCGAAGAGGAAGTTCACGCCCTCCTCCTTCGCCTCGGCGACCTCGGCGGGATCGGCGGGCATGTCGCTCTCCTTCCGGCGGTAGGCGACCGTGACCTCCGCGCCGAGACGCACGGCGGTGCGGGCCACGTCCATGGCGACGTTGCCGCCGCCGACCACGACGACCTTCTGGCCGAGCGCGGGCCGGGCCCCGGCGTTGACCTCGCGCAGGAAGTCGATGCCGCCCCAGACGCCCTGAAGCTCCTCGCCCGGGATGCCGAGGGAGGCGGACTTCTGCGCGCCGACGCCGAGATAGAAGGCGTCATAGCCCTGCTCGCGCAGCTGCTGGATGGTGACGTCCCTGCCGACCTCCACGCCGCAGCGGAAGACCACGCCCAGCTCCTTGAGCACGTCGATCTCCGCGTCGAGCACGGGCTTTTCCAGACGGAAGCTCGGGATGCCGTAGCGGAGCATGCCGCCGGGCAGCTCGTTCTTGTCGAAGACGGTGACGCGGTAGTTGTCGCAGGCGAGGTAGTAGGCGCAGCTCAGACCCGCGGGGCCGGCGCCGATGACGGCGACCTTCTTGTCGCTGAAGTCAAAGAGCTTCTCCGGCACGAAGCGCTTGTCGCGCTCGAGCTCACGGTCGGCGATGAAGCGCTTGACCTCGTCGATGGCGACGGCACGGTCGAGATCGCCGCGGGTGCAGACGTCCTCGCACTTGCGGTTGCAGACGCGGCCGCAGACGGCGGGGAGGGGGTTCTCCTTCTTGATGAGCTCCAGCGCCTCGAGGTAGCGGCCCTGGGCGGCAAGCTTGAGGTAGCCCTGCACGGCGATGTGCGCGGGGCAGGCGGTCTTGCAGGGCGCGGTGCCCTCGGGCGCGACGTACTCGCGGTTCGTGCGGTGCTCCGGATTCCAGTGCTCCGGCGTCCACTCGATATCGTCGGGCAGCTCCTTGTGCTCGTGCACGATGGGCGTTTTGGCGCAGAGCTTCTGGCCCATCTGGATGGCGTTGTTGGCGCAGTGGTCGGTGCACTGACCGCAGGCCACGCATTTGGCCTCGTCGATCTCCGCAACGTAGTTGCTCTTCGAGGTGGCGGGGGTGTTGTAGTACTGCGTCACGCCGAGGGCGAGGCAGCTCTCTGGCGCGCAGTTGCAGATGGCGAAGGTCTCGCCCTGGTGCAGCGTGGTGATCTGGTGCACGAGCCCGCGCGCGTCGGCCAGACGGACCAGCTCCTTGGCCTCGGCCACGGAGACCGGGCGGCCCTTGCCGGTACGGTTGAACATGTCGCCCACGTGGCCCATGAAGATGCACAGACCCTCGTCCAGATCGCCCGCGCCCTCGCCCATCAGGCGGCGCACGCGGCGGCACTGGCAGGGCGTGACGCTCAGGTGGCCGTCGTTGTCCTCAATGTACTTGGTGCAGCGCTCGTTGTCGATCTGCTGCGCGGGATGACGCGCATGATGCCCGCGCCCATCGGGGTGTTCGGCGCGTGCTCGATCTGGCTGGTGGTGGCGTGCTGGTGGAAGGCGTAGGCGATCTCGGGATGCGCCAGGCAGAACTTCTCGTTGATGAGCAGGAACTCAAAAATGCCGGGGGTGTAGGGCGGCAGGAGATAGATCTCCAGCCCGACCTTGGGCACCACGACCTGCACGACCAGACCGATGTCCGTGATCTCGTGCAGCACCTCGCGGGTGCGCTTGACGCTCAGTCCCGCCTTGCGCGCAATCAGCGGCACAAAGGCCGGCTTCATGCTGGTCAGCGCCATCATGACGGCGATCTGCTCGTCGGTGATCCATTGCTCGAAGACGCGGTACTCCGCGCAGTCGGGCGTGATTTTATAGTGCCCGTCGTTGATCTTCTCGCAGAGCTTGATCAGATTCTCTCTAACTTCCAATGTCTGTCCTCCTTGTCGTTGAAACTCGAAGTATTTTCCGGTTTCCTGTCATTCAGTTTATTATGGAAGCCGGGAAAAGTCAATCGCTTTCCCGGCCGCCGCGGGGAGATTGTTCCGGGACGGAGATGGAAATAAATGGATTTTCAAAATATGCGATGTTTGTTCACAGCCCGTTCACAGAAATTAGCACTCTCGACTTGACAGTGCTAAAAGACGTGCTATAATCACAATCGAACAGAGGAACAGAGATCAGATAAATAGACCTCCATCCCCGGCTCAGGTAACAAACAGAATGGATTGCACAGCAAAAAGGAGGCATGACGTATGTTACCGAGTATTTTTGGAGAGAGTTTGTTTGACGACTGGATGGGCTTCCCGTTCAGGGACTTCGATTCCGACGTGGACCGCAAGCTGTACGGCAAGCACGCCGCCCATGTGATGAAGACGGACCTGAAGGAGCACGACGAGGGCTATGAGCTCAAGATCGACCTGCCCGGCTTCAAGAAGGACCAGATCGACTTGCAGCTGCAAAACGGCTATCTGACGATCACCGCTTCCAAGGGCATCGAGGAAGAGGGCAAGGACAAGAAGGGCCGCATCGTGCATCAGGAGCGCTACAGCGGCTCGATGACCAGGAGCTTCTACATCGGCGAGAACGTGAAGGAGGACGAGGTCAAGGCCCGCTTCGAGGACGGCGTCCTGACGCTGGACTTCCCGAAGGAGCAGCCTGTGAGCCTGCCGGAGCGCAGGACGATCCAGATCGAAGGCTGATCCAAACAGAGATAAAAAAGCAAGGGTCCAAACGGACCCTTGCTTTTTTTATGTGATATCAGACAGCGGGCGCGGCGGTTTCGCCGGGGCCGAAGCGCTGCCAGAACTCCTCGAGCGTGAGGTCGTTCTCGGTCATGTACTTCGCGGCCTCCAGACCCACATAGCGGAAGTGCCAGCCCTCGTTCATGACGCCGGTGATGTCCTCCTTGCCGGTGGGGAAGCGCAGGATGAAGCCGTACTCGGCGCAGTGGTCGCGCAGCCAGGCGTAGGTGTCGGTCTTGAAGATCTCGTCGTTCTTGATCTCCCGGTACTTGTCGGTGATGTCGCAGCACAGGCCGGACTGGTGCTCGCTGCACCCGGCGGGCATGGTGATGTAGTGGCCCTTGGCGTCCTTGCCGTCGGTGATGCCGTTGTTCTGGCAGATGCGCTGGAAGTTGGCCGCCTGCTCGGAGTAGCTGCGATAGCCGGAGGAGAGCCAGACCGGGAGCCCCGCGTCCTTGCAGGCCTTCGCCATATCCAGCAGCGGCTGGGCGATGCGCGCGTCGACCGCGACGCGGTTGGGGTTGTAGGAGGTCTGGATATCCAGCGCCTCGACCGCCTGATCCAGATAGACCAGCTCCGCCGGCGCATACTGATCGATGGAATGGTCGCCGTTGACCAGCATATACTCCCAGCTCGACAGATCGAAGCTCAGCGGCTCGGGCGTGGGCTCCGGCGTCTCGACGGGCGCGGCCGGCTGCTCCGGCGCCGCGGGAGCCGCGGGCTGCTCCGCGCTCTGCTCGCCGATGGAGCCGCTGGTTTCGACGGTGTCGCGGTGGAAGCCGGTCGCCTCGCCCCAGGAGGCGAGATCGTCGCTGAAGGTGCGGATGCCGAGCTGTTTATAGAAATAGATCCCGAAAAAGAACAGGAACACAAGGCCGACAATGATTCTACCCACACGATTTTTCATAGTATCCTCCAAAAGCGCTTCGGAACGGTTTCCGATTACAGCTTCCTATCATAGCATTTTGTCCCGCCCCGGTCAACTGAAACCTTTTTGAACTTTTTCCAAACGAAAACAGCTCTGCGGAGGAAACCGCAGAGCTGTTTTTCGGTATTTGCGAAAAGGGATTATTCGTAGAGGGCTTTGAGCTTCATCAGGTGCGCGTAGCGGGCCTTGGCCTCCTCCTCGTTCTCGGTAAAGAGCCTCTCGGCACGGTCCGGGAACTC
>CADCLH010000022.1:14617-26840 GCA_902802215.1 Oscillospiraceae bacterium | reverse complement strand
GGGTGGAGCAGGGTGTCGAGGTTGCGCGGCTCGATCATCAGGACGGCCTGCTTCTCGTCGATCATGCCCTCGTCCACGAGGTCGCAGGCGATCTTGAGCGCAGCCTGCGCGGTACGCTTGCCGTTGCGGCACTGGAGCATGTAGAGCTTGCCGTTCTCGACGGTGAACTCCATGTCCTGCATGTCGCGGTAGTGATCCTCGAGCAGCGCGCAGACCTTGACGAACTGGGCGTAGGCCTCGGGGAACTTCTGCTCCATCTCGGCGATGGGCATCGGGGTACGGACGCCGGCGACGACGTCCTCGCCCTGGGCGTTGGTGAGGAACTCGCCCATGAGCTTCTTCTCACCGGTGGCGGGGTCGCGGGTGAAGGCGACGCCGGTGCCGGAGTTGTCGTTGAGGTTGCCGAAGACCATCGGCATGACGTTGACGGCGGTGCCCCAGGAATAGGGGATGTCGTTCTGCTGTCTGTAGTAGTTGGCGCGGGGGTTGTCCCAGGAGCGGAACACGGCGCGGATGGCCTCCTTGAGCTGGACCACGGGGTCGGAGGGGAAGTCCTCGCCGAGCTGCTTCTTGTACTCGGCCTTGAACTGTTCGGCGAGCTCCTTGAGGTCGGCGGCGGTGAGGTCGACGTCATAGACGACGCCCTTCTTCTCCTTCATCGCGTCGATGAGCTGCTCGAAGTACTTCTTGCCGACCTCCATGACGACGTCGGAGAACATCTGGATGAAGCGGCGGTAGGAGTCATAGACGAAGCGCTCGAACTTGGGGTCGGGGTTGCCGGCGATCATGGCGGCGACGACGTCGTCGTTGAGGCCGAGGTTGAGGATGGTGTCCATCATGCCGGGCATGGAGGCGCGGGCGCCGGAGCGGACGGAGACGAGCAGGGGGTTGGTGAGGTCGCCGAACTTCTTGCCGTTGATCTCCTCCATGATCTCGACGTTCTTCATGATCTCGGCCATGATCTCGTCGTTGATCTGGCGGCCGTCCTCGTAGTACTGGGTGCAGGCCTCGGTGGTGATGGTGAAGCCCTGGGGGACGGGCAGACCGATGTTGCTCATTTCGGCGAGGTTTGCGCCCTTGCCGCCGAGCAGCTCACGCATCTTGGCGTTGCCTTCGGAGAACAGATAGACATACTTTTTGCTCATATGATCTTTCCTTTCTATGGTAAAAATAATATTGTTTGCCACCGAATAGATTACCACAAAAACCCCGGCTTCCGCAATGCATATTCATCACAAATCCGCATTTTGAATTTCGGAGATTTTGTCCGATATTTTTGCAAATCCACCAAGGTCCAGGACCTCGCCCCGGATACGGGTATCGTATCCGAGCGCCGAGAGGGTTTTCTCGACGTCCTCCTTGGCGACGCCGGGGACCTGGGAGGCCAGGGCGTTGACGAGGGTTTTGCGCCGCTGGTTGAAGGCGGCGCGGACGATGCGGAACAGAAGCTCCTCGTCCCGGACGGGGACAGGGGGAGCGGCGCGCCGGGTGAGGCGGATGACGGAGCTTGTGACCTTGGGCTGGGGCACGAAGCAGGAGGGGGGCACGTCGAACAGGAGCTCGGTCTCGGCGTGCCACTGCACGAAGACGCCGAAGGCGCCGTAGTCGGGGGTGTTCGGGGGGGCGCAGATGCGGCGCGCGACCTCGCGCTGGATCATGACGGTGACGGTCTCGAAGCGTCCGCTCTCGAGCAGGGCGGTCAGCACCGGGGTCGTGACGTTGTAGGGGAGGTTTGCGCAGACCACATGCCGCAGACCGGGCATGGTCTCGTCGAGCAGAGCGGGGATGTCCTGCTTCAGAATGTCCCCGAACACGACCTCGACGTTTTCGCAGCCTGTGAGCGTCTCGGCGAGTGGACAGCTCGCGCGTGAGGCAGCCGACGCCGGGGCCGATCTCCAGCACGCCGGTGCGCTCGTCGAGCCCCGCGGCCCCGGCGATATCCTCCGGCACCCAGGCGGCGGTCAGAAAGTTCTGCCCCAGGGCCTTGGAGAAGCGGAAGCCGTGTTTTTCCAGCAGGGCGCGGATCTCTTTGTAATCGGTCAGATTCATTTTTTCTCTTTCAGTATTTTTTCAAAGGCCTGCCGGTGCGGATCGTGCCCCGGCTCGGCGTCCACGAGAATGTTGCCGCGGTAGCGGAAGCCGCTCTCGCGCAGCAGATTCTGCATGGGTTTATTTTTCCTGTGCGTGTCGACTCTTATACATCTGAGCCCGCAGACGCGCGCCTGGGCTTCGCAGCAGCGCACGAGCGCCTGCGAGGCGCCGCTGCCGCGGTACTCCTTCGCCACGGCCGCGCGGTGCAGCACGCAGTACGGCAGCTCGGCGGACCACTTGCCGTCGGTGATGCGCTCGTAGCCGGGCTCGGGCAGGGTGCTGAGCACGAAGAAGCCGACGGTTTCGCCCGCGCTCTCGAGCACGAAGCACTGACCGAGGCGGATATCCTCCTCGAAGCGCTCCGCGCCGGGGTAGGGTCCCTGCCACTGGTCGACGTGAAAGCGGGCCAGACTCTCCCGCGCGTCCTGCACGATTTCGAGGATGCGGGGGATGTCCGCTTCCGCGGCGGGGCGGTACGTCACCGGCCCGGCGAGCTTTTTGCGCCCCGCTTCCTTTTCCAGCTCCCGCATCAGTTTCCGGTCCTCCTCGTCCCGGGCCTCAAAGGCCGCGTAGAGATCGGGACGCTTCTCCTTTGTGCGGGCAAGCTGCTGCTTTCTGCGCCAGGTCTCGATGCGCTTGTGGTCGCCGTTTACAAGGACCTCGGGCACGCTCCGCCCCTCCCAGAGCTCGGGCCGGGTGTACTGGGGATATTCCAGCAGCCCGTCCCAGTGGCTCTCGCCGATGTAGCACTGCTCGTCGGCGAGCACGCCGGGCACGAGGCGGCACACGGAGTCGGCCACGGCCATGGCGGCGATCTCGCCGCCGGTCAGCACGAAGTCGCCGAGGGAGAGCTCCTCGTCGACACATTCCTCGATGAAGCGCTCGTCCACGCCCTCGTAGTGGCCGCAGACCAGCACGAGGTGGTCGTAATCGCGCTGCAGGCGCTTGGCCGTCTCCTGCGTGTAGGGCTGACCCTGCGGGGAGAGATAGATCACGCGGCTGCGCAGGCCGTGCGCGGTTGACATAACATGATCCAGGCAGGATTTGAGCGGCTGGGCCATCATCACACAGCCGAAGCCGCCGCCGTAGGGGTAGTCGTCCACCTGCCGCTGTTTGTTTTCGGTGAAGTCCCGGATCTGGACGCAGTTGATCTCCACGATCCCTTTTTTCGCCGCGCGCCCGATGATGCTCTCGTGTAGCACGGCGCTGACCGTATCCGGGAAAAGCGTCAGAATATCGATTTTCATCACATGCCCCCGATCAGATGCACGGTGACGACGCCCGCGTCGGCGTCGGTGTTTTTGATGAATTCCGGCACGGCGGGGATCAGGTGCTCGCTCTCGCCCTTCACGACGTAGATGTTGGAGGCCGGGGTCTCCAGCACGTCCTCGAGAACGCCGATCTCCCGCCCGTCCTCGTCGACGACCCGCGCGCCGAGGATGTCCTGCAAGAAAAACGCGCCCTTCGGCAGCCGCGCGTCCTCGCGCCGGACGGAGACGGTTTTGTTTTTCAGGGTCATGGCGGCGTTGACGTCGTCCACGCCCTCGAGACGCGCGATCACGAAGCCCTTGTGCACGCGGGCGGAGACGACGCGCAGCTCCTGTCCCGCGGCGGTATAAAGGCGCTTGAAGCTCTTCAGAAACTGCGGCGAGTCGAGCCAGGACTCGATCTTGACCTCGCCCTGCACGCCGTGGGTGTTGACGATGCGTCCCGCCTCGATCAAGGCTTTCTTTTCCATGCGTTCCCTCCTGCGGCAGAATACATCTATTATAACACAAATACCCTTCTTTGCCAACAAAAACCGGGCGCGCATCGGCGCGCCCGGTCGATATGCTGTTTCCCTGTCCTATGCCGCGGCCTCCGGGGCGGCCAGCGCCTCGGCCGGGATCTCGATCGCGCCGACCGCGTCGAAGTCATAGAGCTCCACCGCCGCGAAGACGCGCCCGGTCTCCGCGGAAAAGCCCAGCGAGCTCAGGTCCAGGTTCCCGAGGCCGGATTCCGCCGCGGCCTTCTTCATCACGGCGTCCATCATGGCGGGCATCATTTTGCTCATGAACTCGGTCATATCCATGGTGTAGCGGACGACCATGCCGCTCTTGTTGTCGAGGGAGATCGTGGTCGGGATGCCGCCGTACTGCGTCAGGTCCAGCCCGTCCATCGACATGTCCATCGCGGAGAACACGTTTTTCAGAACGCCCGACATCTCCATCACGCGCTCCATGTCCTCGCCGGAGATCACGCCGGAATAGACCGTGGCCATAGATCCCCGCACGGTCTCGGTCCCGGTTTTCTCAAAGCCGGACGCGAGCCTGAGCAGATTGGAAAAGCCGTTTTTGCCCGCCGCCTCTGCCGGCGCCGGGCTTTCCACGGTCTGCCGAACCCAGGTCCGGCCGCCGTCCGGAGAGCTGTAGGTCACAAGCCCCGTGTCCGTCTTGTCGGTGTAGCTGAGCATCGGGATCTCCTGGCCGAGCATGCGGATGCGCAGCTCGGTCCTGGTCCTCGCGGGATCGAGGCAGACGTCCGAGCCGCCGGTGATCTTCATATCCATGTCCATGGACTGTCTCAGCATGGACAGCTTGAGCGCCATGTCCATGTCGAGATCCATGCGGTAGCTCTGGAGCTTCTCCATTTTCTTCGCGGCGCGGGCCATTTTCGCGGCAAAGCCGCAGCCCGCGAGCGCGAGCGCCAGCGCAAGGACCAGCAGCACGGCCATGCAGCGTTTGAACGTTTTCATGTGAGCTCTCCTTTCGTTCCTGTCCGTTTCGGAGCTGACTTCGATTAAAGTATAGCAGAGCCGCTGAGAAAAATACAGACAAACTGTAAAGGAACGCAAAAAATCCCGCCGAAGCGGGATTTTTTACGATCAGTCCATGATCTCGACGGAAACCTTTTTGCCCTTTCTCTGGGCGACGGCGCGCATCAGAATGCGGATCTGCTTGACGATCCTGCCGTTGCGGCCGATGACCTTGCCCATATCGCCGTCGGCGACGCGCACCTCAAAGATGATTTCGCCGTCGGCCTTGCGCTCGGTCACAGAGACCTGGGCGGGATCATCCACCAGGCTCTGCACGATGTAGGTCAAAAGCTCTTTCATGCGTTAAGGACTCCTTAGGCTTCGATTTTCTTCAGCAGACCGCGGACGGTATCGGTGGGCTGTGCGCCGTTCGAGATCCAGTACTTGGCGCGCTCCATGTCGACAGTGATCTTCTCGCCGTCGGCCATCGGATCGTACAGGCCGATCTCCTCGATAAAGCGGCCGTCGCGGGGGCTGCGGGAATCCGCAACGACGATGCGGTAGTACGGAGCCTTCTTGGCGCCCATTCTGCGAAGTCTGATTTTAACCATGTGGTTTCACCTCCATGTAGTATTTGCAAGTTGATTTATTTACAAAGCATCGCGTGCCCTGTATGTGAGATCAGAACCCGGGGAAGCCTCCCGGGAACCCTCCGCCTCCGAAGCCGGGAAATCCGCCGCCCATTTTGCCCATCTTCTTCTGGAGCTTTTTCATGTTCTTGCCGGAGAGCTGCTTCGTCATCTGCTGCATGGCGTCGAACTGCTTGACGAGGCGGTTGACGTCCACCACCGAGGTGCCGGAGCCCGCGGCGATGCGCTTTTTGCGGCTGGAGTTGAGGATGGCGGGGTTCTCGCGCTCGGCGGGCGTCATCGACAGGATGATGGCCTCCTGACGGGCCATGCCCTTCTCGTCGATCTTCGCGCCCTTGAGCGCCTTGGCGTCCAGGCCGGGGATCATGCCCACGAGGCTCTCGAGATCGCCCATGTTTTTGAGCTGGCCCATCTGCTCGAGATAGTCCGAGAGCGTGAAGCGGTTGGCCCGCAGCTTCTCGGCGGCCTCGAGGGCCTTCTTCTCGTCGAAGCTCTGCTCGGCCTTCTCGATGAGGGTCAGCATATCGCCCATGCCGAGGATGCGCGAGGCCATGCGGTCGGGGTGGAAGGGCTCGATCGCGTCGAGCTTTTCACCTACGCCGATGAACTTGATGGGCTTGCCGGTCGCCGCCGTGATGGACAGCGCCGCGCCGCCTCTGGCGTCGCCGTCGAGCTTGGTGAGCATCACGCCCGTGATGCCGAGCGCCGCGTCGAAGGCGTTGGCCGCGTTGACGGCGTCCTGGCCGGTCATGGCGTCCACCACCAGCAGGATCTCCGCGGGCTCCACGGCGGCCTTGATGTTCTTCAGCTCGTCCATGAGCTGCTCGTCGATGTGCAGGCGTCCGGCGGTGTCGAGGAAGACCAGGTCGTTGCCGTGCTTTTTCGCGTGCTCGACGGCGGCCTTCGCGATGTCGACAGGGTTGGTCTGTCCCATCTGGAACACCGGGATGTCCAGCTGCGCGCCGACGGTCTCGAGCTGTTTGATGGCGGCGGGGCGGTAGATGTCGCACGCCGCGAGCAGCGGGCGCTTGCCCTGCCTGCGCATGAAGGCTGCGAGCTTGGCGCCGTTGGTGGTCTTGCCCGCGCCCTGCAAGCCGACCAGCATCACCACGCTGGGGGACTTCGAGCCGATGCTGAGCTTCTGGTTCTGTCCGCCCATCAGGGCGCACAGCTCCTGGTTGACGATCTTGATGACCATCTGCGCGGGGTTGAGCGCTTCCAGCACGTCCGAACCGACGGCCTTCTCGGTGACGGACTTCGTGAAGTCCTTGACCACCTTGTAGCTGACGTCGGCCTCCAGCAGCGCCATGCGCACCTCGCGCATGGCCTCCTTGACGTCGTTCGGCGTCAGGCGGCCCTTGCCGCGCAGCTTTTTGAAGGCTGCGTTGAGTTTTTCGGATAAGCTTTCAAATGCCATCGTTTACCCTCTGCTGATGAGCGTCCCGACTGTGTCCGCGGCCTGACGGGCCAGCGTCTGCGCCCGGCCCTCCGTGCTGTCCGCCAGCTCCTCCAGCGTGCGCCGGAGCTGCGCGAGCGCCGCGCGGTTTTCCTCAAAGCGGCGCAGCAGGCCGGTCTTCTCCTCGATCTCTTCCATCGCGCTCTCGGCGCGGCGGATGTTGTCCCAGACTCCCTGACGGGAGATGCCGAGCTGCTCCGCGATCTCCGACAGGGACAGATCCTCGTTGTAGTGCAGATCGAAGCACTCTCTCTGCTTGTCGGTCAGAAGCTCGCCGTAGAAATCCAGCAGCATCGACCTTGTCCATCTGCTCTCCGCCACGGCGCAGCCCTCCCTGTCAAGCCTTCAAGCTTTACGCATTATACACGCCGCCCCGTCTCCTGTCAAGCATTTTTTCTTGTCAGGCAGGCTTTTGCATAGGCGGCGCGCTCTGAGGGAAAACTGTTCTGGAAAAAAGCAGTTCCGAACGGAGAAGCTATGGACAGCATGAATTTGATTCCCTATATCGACGACGAGCGTCTTTTCGCCTACGCGGCCTCCTGCGCCCGCACCCTGCGGCCCGAGGGCCGGGGCGACGGGCGCGCCGCGGCGCGCCGTCTGCGCAGGTCCATGCAGGAGGCGGAGCGCTGCCACGCGCTTCTTCGCCGCCGCTATGAAAACGCCTCGCACATCCCCGCGGCCTGCGAGTGGCTGCTGGACAACCGCTGGCTGCTGCTGCGCGAGGCCCCGGGCGTCCTGCGCGCGCTGCGCGGCTGCCGTCGCCAGCGGCGCTGCCGGGACGGCCTGCTGGTGGCGGAGCTCTGCCGGGCTCTCCTGCAAGCGGGCAACGGTTCCGTCACGGCCGAGCGCTGCGCGATCTTCCTGCGCGGCTTCCAGTCCGTGACCGTCCTTCAGCGGCAGGAGCTCCTGCTCTTTCCCGCCGCCCTGCGCGCCGCGGTGATCGAGGGCGTCGCGGCCCAGTGCGTCAGGCTGCGCGCCGCCTCCGACCCGGAGACGCTGACAGCGTCGTTCGCGGCGCTTTTCGGCTCGCTGCGGCAGCTCGGCGAGACGGATCTGGACGCGGTGCTCGAGGAGGCGGACGTCTGCTCCGCCCTGCTCGAAGGGGAGAGCGCGGGCGTCTACGCGCGCATGGACCGCGCCTCAAAGAGCGCCTATCTCGACCGCCTCTCGCTGCTGGCGAAAAAACGCGGGGTCGAGGAACAGCAGCTCGCGCGGGAGCTTCTCGACGAGGCGGAGCGGGAAAACGGGCACGTCGGCTTCCTGCTGTTCCCGCCGCGCCGCAATAGCGGCGCGGGCCTGTATATCGTCTCCCTGATCCTGCTGACGCTCTTCGGCTCGCTCGCGCTGGCCTTTACGCTGGGCGATCCCCGGCTGGCCCTGCTCCTGCTGGTGCCGGTCTGGGCGCTGGTCAAGGGCCTGACCGATTTCGTGCTGCTGCAATTCGCCGCGCCGCGGCGTCTGCCGCGTCTCGACCCCGAGGCGGGCGTCCCGCCGGAGGGGAAGACCCTGTGCGTGCTGTCCGTGCTGCTCGGCTGCTGCGCGCCCGAGCGCCTGGAGGAGCTGCGCCTTCTGAGCCGCCGCGAGGGGGAGAACCTGCTGTTCGGCCTGCTCGCCGATCTGCCGGGCGCGCAGCGGGAGCACATGCCGGAGGACGAGGCGCTGCTCGACCGCGCGCGCCGGACCGTGGAGGAGCTCAACCGCCGCTACGGGGGCGGTTTTTACCTCTTTACGCGTGAGCGCAGCTTTGACGGCGAGACCTGGTGCGGCCGAGAGCGCAAGCGCGGGGCGCTGCTGGAGCTGGCCCGCCTGCTCGCGGGCGAGCCCTCGGCGCTCACCGTCACCGGGGACGCCTCCGCCCTCGCGGGCACGCGCTTCATCCTCTCCCTCGACGCGGATACCCGCGTCATGCCCGGCGCCGCGGGCGAGCTGATCGCCGCGGCCCTGCATCCGCTCAACGCCCCGCGCCTGCGCCCGGACGGCACGGTCGCCTCCGGCTACGGCATCCTCCATCCCCGCATCGAGACCGAGCTCGAGAGCGCGACCTCCACCGATTTCTCCCTCATCTTCGCCGGACCCGGCGGCTGCGATCCCTACGGCGGCCTGAACGGGGAGCTGTACATGGACGCCTTCGACTGCGGCGGCTTCGCGGGCAAGGGGCTGATCGACTTGAAGCTCCTGCTCTCCTGCTCCGGGCGGCTGCCGGAGGGGCGCATCCTCTCCCACGACGCGCTGGAGGGCGCGCTGCTGCGCGGCGGCTATCTGAGCGACGCCGCCGTCTCCGACGCCTTCCCCGACACGCCCCTGGCCTGGTTCAAGCGCCAGCACCGCTGGATCCGCGGCGACTGGCAGAACGCCCCCTGGATCTTCTGCCGCGCCTTCGCCCCGATGGACCGCTTCCGCCTGCTCGACAGCCTGCTGCGCAGCCTCCTGCCTCCGGCGACCTTGGCCGCGATCCTGCTCGGCTTTTCGCTCAGGGGCGCGGGCCTCGCCCTCGCGGCCTGGGCCGCCCTGCTCGCCCTGCTGCAAAGCCTGCCGCTCGCGCTGGCGGGCGCCGGGCTCTCCCGCCGCCGCAGCGGAGAGCGCCTGCGGCGGCACGCGCGCCTGCTCACGGGCGTGGGCGGGGCCGTCGTGCGCTGCTTCATGCGGCTGTGGCTGCTGCCCTTCGAGGCCTGGATCTGCCTCAGCGCGATCCTCACGGCCCTCTGGCGCATGCTCGTCAGCCACCGGCGGCTCCTGCAGTGGCAGACCTTTGCCGAGAGCCGCGGCGGCAAGGGCCTCGCCGCCCATGTGCGGGCGATGTGGCCGGCGGTCGCGCTGGGCGTGCTGCTGATGGCCTTCTCCCCGGCGGTGATCGGAAAAGCGGCGGGGCTGATGTGGCTGTTGTCCCCGGCGGCAGCGGCGGCGCTGGCTCTGCCCGCGGCGTCTGCCGCGCCCCTCTCCGCCCGTGACCGTGAGCTGCTGTTTTCGGCCGTAAACGACAGTTTTAACTATTTTCGTGAACTTTGCACCCCGGAAGACCACTACCTCCCGCCGGACAATTTTCAGCAGTCTCCGCCCCTCGGCCCTGCCCACCGCACGAGCCCGACGAACATCGGGCTGGGGATGGCGGCGGCGGCGGTACTGGGGGAGACGGGCATGATCCCTCGAGAAGAGGCCGTGAACTTTTTGGAGCATATCACCTCGACTTTGGAGAGGATGGAGCGGTATTCCGGTCACTTTTACAACTGGTACGACACCCTGACGCTACAGGCGATGGAGCCGCGCGTGATCTCCACCGTGGACAGCGGAAACCTTTGTGCAGCCCTGCTTTGCGCCCGTTCCGCCCTCTCGGGATGGGGCTGCGAAACGCTCTCAAAACGGCTGGAAAAGCTCATAAACGCGATGGATTTTTCACCGTTTTATGACAAAAAACGCGAGCTTTTTCTGATTTCCTACGATCCGGTCCGGGGAAAAAGCGTCGGCGGCTGCTACGACCTGATGGCGAGCGAGGCGATGCTCACGAGCTACCTCGCCGTGGCGCGGGGGCAGGCCCCGCTGCGCCACTGGAGAAGGCTCAGCCGGGCGCAGGTGCAGAAGGACGGCTACCGGGGTCTGGCGAGCTGGACGGGGACCATGTTCGAGTACCTGATGCCCGCGCTGTTTTTGCCCCTGTACCGTTCGAGCCTGCTGCACGAGAGCGCGCGCTTCTGTGTGTACGTGCAGAAGCGGCGGCATCTGCCGGGAAAGCCCTGGGGCATTTCGGAGAGCGCCTTCTACGCGCTCGACCCCTCGCTGAGCTACCGCTACAAGGCCCACGGCTGCCCGGAGCTGGCGCTGCGGCGCGGCATGGGCGACGAGCTGGTGATCGCGCCCTACGCGAGCTTCCTCGCGCTGGCGGTCGAGCCCGCGGCGGCGGTGCGCAATCTCCGGAGGCTCAAAGACCTCGGACTCTGGGGGCGCTGGGGACCGATGGAGGCGCTGGACTTTACGCCCGGACGCTGCCTGCGCCCCGACGGGGAGCCGGTGCCCTGCTGGATGGCCCACCATGTGGGCATGAGCATACTCGCCGCGGTCAACGCCCTGGAAAACGGCGCGGTGCGGCGGCTGTTTCTGGCCTCGCCGGAGACGTCCGCCTGCACGCTGCTTTTGCAGGAGAAGCTGCCCGACGGCGGCGCGCTGATCCGGCGCGAGGCGCAGAGCGTCCCCGAGCGGCCGGGAAAGGCGGCGCGCACGCTCTGGTCGCTGACGGGCGGGGAGGCGGACCGGACGCCGCGCGCGAGCCTCCTGTCCAACGGCGTCTACAGCCTGCGGCTGACGAACCGGGGCGTGAGCGAGGCGATGCTCGGCGAGCTCTGCGTATACCGGCCGGAGGACTGTCCCACCCTCGAGCTCGGCGGCGAGGCCCTGACGAACGCCCCGGCCTTGCGCTGGACCTTCGGCGAGGAGCGCTGCCGCTTCGACTGCGAGATGCAGAGCGCCGCCGTCAGCCTCGAACGCCAGTGCGCGGCGGGCGAGCTCGGCGAGAGCCTGCTGCTCACGCTGCGGCCCAAGAGGGACGGGACGCTGCCGCTCGCGCTGCGCTTTACGCCCGTGCTGGCGAGGGCGCGGGATTGGGAGGACCACCGGGCGTACTGGCAGCTCGGCCTGGAGGCGGAGGAGCAAGACGGGCGGCTGCTGCTGCGCCGCCTGCCGAAAAACGGGCTGAAGGAGCTCTGGCTCTGTCTGGGCTCGGATCTGGAGCTGCGCTTTAAGGCCGACCGCGCCGGAGGCCTCGGCGCGGCGGCGGACCCGCGCGTCTGCTGTGAAGGGCAGCTTACCCTCCGGCGCGGCCGGGAGACGCGGGCGCAGTTCGCGCTCTGCCTTGCCGCCTCCCGGGACGCGGCCCTCGCCGGGGCGGGGCGCATGCTCGCGGAGGGCCGCCCCGCCGCCGGGGCGATGCTGCGCTGGGCGGCGCTGCGGCTGGGGATGAACGCGGCGCAGATCGACAGGGCGATGGAGCTGGTGCTGCCGCTGCGGCAGAACCGCCTCGCCGACGCCTGCCCCCGCCGCGCGCTCTGGCGCTGGGGCGTCTCGGGCGAGCTGCCCATCCTCTGCTGCGAGGCGGAGGCGCGGGAGAGCGAGGAGCTGCTGCGCGCCTTCTGCCTGCTCAAAAGCTGCGGGCTGGAGGCGGAGCTCGTCTTTCTGAGCCAGGAGGCCGGGGCCTACAGGCGTCCTGGCCTTGCGCGGCTGGAAAAGCTGCTGGCGTCCGTGGGCCTCGAGGCCCTGCTGGGCGCGCGGGGCGGCGTCTTCTTCCTGCCCGCGGAGGCGGAGGAG
>CADCLH010000022.1:0-14545 GCA_902802215.1 Oscillospiraceae bacterium | reverse complement strand
CGCTGCCGCCGCGGATCTGGCAGCACATCCTGTCCGACGGACGGCTCGGGGCCTTTGCCGCCGACTTCGGCCCGGCGGGGCTGTGGTTCCAGAACGCGCGCGAGATGCGCCTGATCCCGCCGCCGGGAAGCATCCGCGCTTCTCAGGGCTGCGAGCGCCTCTGCGCCGTTGCGGACGGAGAGACGGTCAGCCTTTTCGCGGACGGGAAGGGCCCCTGTGAGATCCGCTATGCGCCGGGGCTGGCGGTCTGGAAAAAGCGCGTCGCGGGCCGGGAGGTCGAGACGGCCCTGTTCCTCGATCCCGCGGCTCCGCTGCGCCTGCTGAAGATCCGGGGGGCGGACGGCCTGCCCCTCGTGTGGGATCTCGAGCCCTTCGCCGGAGGGCCGGACGCCGCCTGCCTGCGGATCGAGACGCGCGGGAATCTGGCCGTGCTGTCGAACGGCGAGGCCTTTCTTCCGGACACGCCGACGCTGCTGTCGGCCTCCGTGCCCTGCCGCTTCGAGAGCGGCTTTCTGCCGCGGGCGCTGCGCGTGTTCTGCACGGCGGAGCCGGTCACGCTGCTCGCGCTGGGCTGCGCGACGGAGGAAGAGCTTGCCCGCGCCCTTGAGCCCGGACAGGCGGAGGAGACCTGCGCCGAGGCGCAGGCGCTCGCGCAGAGCTTCGCCGGACGGATGCAGGCCGAGGAGATCCCGCCCGTCTTCGCGCATATGGTGAACGTCTGGGCCCCGTATCAGGCGCGCGTCTGCCGCCTGCTCGGGCGGTCGAGCCTGTACCAGAGCGGCGGGGCCGTGGGCTTTCGCGATCAGCTTCAGGACAGCGTCAACCTGATGCTGCTCTCCGCCGCGCCCGCGCGGCGGCAGATCCTCGAATGCTGCCGCCATCAGTACCGCGAGGGCGACGTGCAGCACTGGTGGCACCGGCACCCGGACGGCGACCGGGGCCTGCGCAGCCGCTGCTCGGACGACCTGCTGTGGCTGGTGTGGGCGCTGTGCGAATACTGCGCGGCCACGGGCGATCTGGAGCTCTGCGCCGTCAGGGAGCCGTGGCTTGCCTCGTCGCCGCTGCGGGAGGACGAGCGCGACCGCTACGAGACGGCGGCGCAGACGGAGGAGCGCGCGCCCGTCCTCGAGCACGCGTACGCCGCGCTGGAGCGCTGCGTGCGGCGGGGCTTCGGCCCCCACGCGCTGCCGCGGATCGGCAGCGGCGACTGGAACGACGGATTCGACCGCGTGGAGGGCGAGAGCGTGTGGCTGGGCTGGTTCCTCTCCTGCTGCGCGGGGCGCTTTGCAGAGCTGCTGGACGGACTCGGCGACAGGCGCGCCTCCCGGCTCCGGACCCTCGCCGAGCAGGTCGGGCGCGCGGCGGAGGCGACGTTTGACGGGCGCTGGTATCCGCGCGCCTGGACGGCGGACGGGCGCGTGCTCGGCAGCGGGGAGTCCATCGACGCGCTCTCCCAGAGCTGGGCGGCCTTCTGCCCCTGGGCCGACCGCGCCCACGCCGAGAGCGCGCTGGACTGCGCGCTCGCGCGGCTGGTCGACCGGGAGCGCCGCATCGTGCGCCTGCTCGATCCGCCCTACACGCCGGAGAACAGCCCCGGTTATCTCAGCGGCTACGGGAAGGGCTTCCGGGAAAACGGAGGACAGTATACCCACGCCGCGATCTGGCTGGCGCTGGCCGCGCTGCGGCTCGGGCGGCGGAGCGAGGGGACGGAGCTGCTGCGGATGCTGCTGCCCGAGACGCACGACATCGCCCGCTATGAGGCCGAGCCCTTCGTCCTGCCCGCGGACGTGTGCGCCGCGGAAGGGCGCGAGGGACTGGCGGGCTGGACCTGGTACACGGGGTCGGCGGGCTGGCTTTACCGCGCCGTCACCGAAGAGCTGCTGGGGCTGCGGCTCAAGGACGGGAAGCTGTACGCAAAGCCCGGGACGCTGGCGCACTACCGGGTGCTGCGCCGCGGCGAGGACGGCAGCGAGCGGGAGATCGTGAGACAGACAGGCCGCCGGTAAACAGTCGTTTCACAAAAATGCCTTGCGGGCATTTTTGTGAAACGAGAAAGGTTTGCAGCCTGCTGCATGCACTCGCTTGCGGGGGACGCTCGTACACTTGCAGGCTGAGAAGTGTTTTTCGCGAGGTACACGCCCCCGCGAAAAACGGATTTGAATTCGTTTTTCGCCTTCCGAGGCGAAAAATCAGAGGGAGTCCCCTCTGAACTCCCCGGCGGGAGTTCTGCGAAACAGCCGGGGGAAGGATAAGAATTTCGCTCTACCATTTTTCGCCGGGATATGCTATGATAAAGCATCTGAATGATCTGGAGGTGCCGGAGGATGGAATACAGCAGAGCCGAGCTCATGCCCGGCGTGTATCTCAGCCATCTGCGCTGCGACAAGTTCAAGACCGCATGCCTGTCGGTCACGCTGCTGACCCAGCTCAGGCGCGAGACCGCTTCGATGAACGCCCTCATCCCCTCGGTCCTGCGGCGCGGCACCGCCCGCTACGGCGATCTCGAACAGCTCGCCGCGCGCCTGGACGAGCTCTACGGCGCGGCCATCGAGCCCGTCGTCCGGCGCGTCGGGGAGATCCACTGCGTCGGCTTCTTCGCGAGCTTCGCCGAGAGCGCCTGCCTGCCCGGAGGGGAAGAGCTGCTCACGCCCGTGTGCGAGCTGCTGGCGGAGATGCTGCTCGCCCCCAACACGCGCGGCGGCCTGCTGCTGCCCCAGTATGTGGACAGCGAAAAGGAAAAGCTGCTCGACGTCATCCGCGGACGTGTCAACGACAAGCGCAGCTACGCCGTCCAGCGCTGCCTGGAGGAGATGTGCTGCTGCGAGGATTACGCCGTCTCCCGCTTCGGCGACGAGGCGAGCTGCGAGGCCATCCATTATAAAAAGCTGACCCGCCATTACCGCGAGCTGCTGCGCACCTGTCCCATGGAGTTTTTCTACTGCGGGCAGGCCCCCCTGCGCCGGGTGAAGCAGGCCCTGCGCGACGCCCTGTCCGGGCTGCCGCGCGGCGAGCTCGACCTCGACATCGGCACCGACCTGCGCATGAACGCGCTGGAGGAGCAGCCGCGCTACGTCGAGGAGCGCCTGGATGTGACCCAGGGCAAGCTCGTGCTGGGCTTTCGCCTCGGCGAGTGCATGGAGGACCCGGACCTTGCGGCCCTCTACGTCTTCAACGCCGTCTTCGGCAGCGGGCCGACCTCCAAGCTGTTTCTGAACGTGCGGGAGAAGCTCTCCCTCTGCTATTACGCGGGCTCGATCCTCGTGATCCGCAAGGGCCTGCTGCTGGTGTCCTCGGGTGTGGCCTTCGAGAATTTCGGGGCGGCGAGGGACGAGATCCTCGCCCAGCTCGAGGCGATCCGAAACGGCGAGATCACGGACGAGGAGATGGAATGGGCCAGACGCGGCGTGGCCTCCGATCTGCGCGCGATGCTCGACAGCCCCGGCGAGCTCGAGGGCTTCTGGCTGGCGCAGGCGCTGGACGGACTGGACTACGGCCCGGAGGCGCTCGCGGAGCTCGTGGGCGAGGTCACGAAGGAGCAGGTCGTCGCCGTCGCGAAGAGCGTGGTCTGCGATCTGATCTACTTCCTGCGCGGCAGAGAGGACGGGGAAGCGAAGGAGGACGAGGCCGATGACGAGAATTGAATACAAAGAGATCGGGGAGACCCTGTACAGCGCACAGCTGCCCAACGGACTCGAGCTGCGCGTGATCCCGAAAAAGGACTTCTCCACCTTCTACGCCGTCTTCGCGACCAACTACGGCGGCGCGTGCAGACGTTTTCAGGTCGACGGAGAGGACCGCGACACCCCGGCGGGCGTGGCCCACTACCTCGAACACAAGATGTTCGACCTGCCCGGCGGCGACAGCGCGCTCAACATCCTCTCGGCAAACGGAGCCGACCCCAACGCCTTCACCTCCTCGGGCATCACCTGCTACTACTTCCAGTGCACCGAGGGCTTCGAGGAAAACCTGCGGATGCTGCTGCACTTCGTGTCCACCCCCTATTTCACCGACGAGACCGTGGCCAAGGAGCAGGGCATCATCAGCCAGGAGATCCGCATGGGCGAGGACAATCCGGGCCTTGCCGTCTACTACCATCTGCTCAAGCTCCTGTACGCGCACCATCCGATCCGCGACCGCGTGGCCGGGACCGTGGAGAGCATCCGTGAGATCACGGCGCAGACGCTCTACGACTGCCACCGGGTCTTCTACGCGCCGTCGAACATGGCGCTGTGCGTGGAGGGCGACGTCGACCCGGACGAGATCGCGCGCATCGTGACCGAGGCCCTGCCCCCGGAGCGCGCCCCGATCCCGAAGGCGGACTTCGGAGAGCGAGAGGGCCTGCTGCCCGTTCAGGCCTTCCAAAGCGAGGAGATGGAGGTCTCCGCGCCGCAGTTTCTGATCGGGCTCAAGCTCCCCGAGGGGCTGCGCGGCGAGGAGGCGCTGCGCCTGCGTCTGACCGCGACGCTCACCATGCGCATGCTCTGCGGCTCGTCCTCCCCCTTCTTCACGCGGCTGTACGCGGAAGGGCTTCTGAACACCGACTTCGATTACGAGGTCGACGCGGCGGCCGACACCCTCACGGTCATCGTCGGCGGCGAGAGCCGCGAGCCGGAGACCGTGCTCGCGCGCTTCCGGGACGCGTGCGCCCGCGCCGCGGCGGAGGGCTTCGAGGCCTCCTACTTCGAGCGCGCCAAGCGCGCCTCCCTCGGCGCGCGGCTGCGCGGGCTCGAGGACTTTGACAACGTGTGCGTGTCCCTCGTCTCCGGCGTGTTCGACGGCTTCTGCGCCCTCGACGCCTTCCGCCTGCTCGCGGAGCTCGAAGCCGGGGACTGCCGCCGCTTCGCGGAGGAATACCTGAGGCCGGAGCGCATGGCCCTGTCCGTCATTACCCCGAAGAAAGCGCAGGTATGACAAATGCTTGATACCATCCAGCGCGAGTCCGTGATCTCCTTCCCCATGCTGGGCGGACTCACCCTCAATCCCCCCGCGTACTTCACCGTCTTCGGGCGGCCCATCTACTTCTACGGCGTGCTCATCGGCTGCGGCTTCCTGCTCGGCATCCTGCTGTGCGCCAAACGCGCGCCCCGCTTTGGCTTGAAGGAGGACGACGTCTACGACGTCGTGCTCTGGCTGATCCCCTGCTCCATCCTCGGCGCGCGGCTGTATTACGTCGCGTTCCGCCTCGACTACTATCTCGAACACCTCGACGAGTTCTTCGCCGTCTGGAACGGCGGCCTCGCCATCTACGGCGGCGTGATCGCCGGCATCCTCACGGTCGCGCTCGTGTGCCGGAAAAAGAAGATCCCCGCCCTCGCCATGTTCGACAACCTCACCTACGGGCTGCTGCTCGGGCAGATCATCGGACGCTGGGGCAACTTCATGAACCGCGAGGCCTTCGGCACCGAGACCGACGTCTTCTGCCGCATGGGCCTGACCGCCCCCAACGGCACCACGATCTACGTCCACCCGACCTTCCTCTACGAGAGCCTGTGGAACCTCGGCGTGCTGCTGTTTCTGCTGTGGTTCGAGAAAACGGGGAAGCGCCGCTTCGACGGCCACTGCATCGCGCTCTACTTCCTGCTCTACGGCATCGGCCGCTTCTGGATCGAGGGACTGCGCACCGACAGCCTCTACATCGGCAATACCGGCATCCGCGTCTCGCAGGCGCTCAGCCTCGTGCTCGTGATCGGCGCCGCCGCGGTCCTGCTGTGGAAAAAGAAAAAAGGCTACCGGGAAGAGGATCTGTACATCAACCGCGTCAACGCCCCCATGGTCATCCTGCCGCCGGAGCAGACGCAGAAGGAGGAAGCATAAATGGCAGACTACAGGGACATGCTCAAAAGCCTCGCCGCCAAGGCGAAGGAAGCCGCCGATTCCAGCGGCGTCACCGGCGTCTACGCCAAGGGCGCGGAGCGAGCCAGGGCCTTCGGCCAGATCGCAAAGCTCACGCTCGACTCCAACCGCGATCTCGAGGAGCTCACGCGCGTCTACGCCGAGATCGGCAAACTCTACTTCGAGCAGGCCAGAGAGAAGCCCGAGGGCTTCTTCGTCCCCCTGTTCGAGCAGGCGAACCGGCTCAGCGGCGCCATCCGCGAGCGCACGCAGGAGATCGACGCGCTCAAGGCGCAGCACCTCGACCCCGCACAGAGCACGGCCGATCAGGGCTTCGCCGACTTCGACGCCGTCGTCTCCCAGGCCGAGCACGAGGCCGCCGAAAAATAAGCAGTTCAGCCCGGGCGGGAAAACTCCGCCCGGGCTGACGCATGGTGCGCAAACGCCGGAAAGGCATTGCGGCGGAGAAGGTCCTGTGCTATAATGAACACTTGGAAACCAATCCGGAATCACATCGACTCTTTGGGGGGATACGATGAACATAGTCATCGCCGGAGCCGGCAAGGTCGGCTTTACCATCGCACAGCGCCTGTGCCGGGAAGGTCACGATATCACGCTGATCGACGAGCGGCGCGCCGCCCTCGACAACGCCGCCAATACCATGGACGTGCTCGGCGTCTGCGGCAACTGCGCCGCCCCCAGCGTCCTGAAAGAGGCCGAGGCCGGCGCGGCCGAGGTCTTCATCGCCGCCACCGGCAACGACGAGGCCAACCTCGTCGCCTGCCAGTTCGCCCGCAAAATGGGCGCCAGACACGCCATCGCCCGCCTGCGCAATCAGGAGTACCTGGAGAGCGTGGACAGCCTGCGCGAAATCATGGATCTTGACCTCGCCATCAACCCCGATTACGTCACCGCCGAGGAGATCTCCCGCGTCCTGCAGTTCCCCGCCGCTACCCAGGTCAGCTTCTTCCCCGACTGCGGCCTCGAAATCGTCACCTTCCGCATCGGCGAAAACAGCCGCCTCAACGGCATGACCCTCAATCAGCTGCCCTCGCTGATCAAACCGAAGGTGCTCGTCTGCTGCGCCGAACGCAACGGCGAGTTCTGCATCCCCGACGGCAGCTTCGTCCTCCGTGCCGGCGACCGCATCTCCGTCACCGCGCTGCCGCAGGCCCTGCGCCGCTTCTTCAACGCCGTGACCGCCAACCAGAAGCCCGTCAAAAACGTCGTACTCCTCGGCGGCAGCCGCATCGCCCAGCATCTCACGCCCCTGCTCGAGAGCACCGGCGTGCGCGTCACCATCCTGGAACGCGATTACGCCCGCTGCCAGGTCCTCGCCGAAACGCTCCGCGAGGCCGATATCATCTGCGCCGACGGCGCCGATACCAACGTCCTCCAGCAGAGCGGCCTGCCCGACGCCGACGGCTTCGTCGCCCTCACCAATTTCGACGAGGATAACCTCATCCTCAGCATGTACGCCGAAAAGCTCGGCGTGGAACGCGTCGTCTCCAAGGTCAACAACGACAAGTTCATCGAGCTGCTCAGCGACGTGTTCCCCGACAGCACGCTCTCGCCCAAAAACCTCGTCGCCGACCGGATCGAGGGCTACGTCCGCGGCCTCGCGCACGCCTCGGACAAGTCCACCATCGAGGCGCTGTACTACCTGGGCAGCCAGAACGTCACCGCCACCGAGTTCCTCGTCGGCGAGAAGGCCGCCTGCATCGGCCGTACGCTCAAGGATATGGCGCTCAAGCCCGGGGTCCTGCTCGCCGCGGTGGTCCGCGACGGGAAAAGCTTCCTGCCCAACGGCTCGACCAGCCTCCATCCGGGCGACCGGGCCATCGTGGTGACGGCAAATCAGAACATCCTGACGCTCGATGCGATCCTTCAGGGGAAGCGGCTATGAATTACCGTATCGTTTGCAATGTGCTGGGCAAGGTCCTGCTCGCCGAGGCCCTGCTGCTGATGCTGCCGCTCGCCGCGGCGCTGGCCTGCGCCGAATCGCCCCTGCCCTTCATCTTCACGATCCTGCCGCTCGCGGCCGCGGGCGGCGGACTGAGCCTCGTCAAGATCCGAAAGCCCGACCTCTTCGCGCGCGAGGGCTTCGTCATCGTCGGGCTGTCGTGGATCCTGATGTCGGCCTTCGGCGCGCTGCCCTTCGTCTTGTCCGGGGATATCCCGCACTATGTCGACGCGTTCTTCGAGACCGTGTCCGGCTTTACCACCACCGGCGCGAGCATCCTGACGGATATCGAGGCCATGGGCCGCGGCTGCATGTTCTGGCGCCTGTTCACCCACTGGATCGGCGGCATGGGCGTGCTGGTCTTCATCGCGGCCATCCTGCCCGTGTCGGGCGACCACTACATGCACATCATGCGCGCCGAGGTCCCCGGACCCGAGGTCAGCAAGCTGGTGCCGCGCGCCCGCAAGACCGCGCGCATCCTGTATCTGATCTACCTCGCCATGACGATGATCGAGACGGGGCTGCTCGCCTGCGGCGGGATGAGCTTCTACGACGCGCTGCTGCATTCCTTCGCCACGGCCGGCACGGGCGGCTTCTCCACCCGGGCGGCCAGCATCGCGGCCTACAACAGCGTCTACATCGAGATGGTCATCTCCGTGTTCATGCTGCTGTTCGGCGTGAACTTCAACGTCTTTTACCTGATCCTGATCGGGCAGGTCGCCGGCGCGCTCAAGAGCGAGGAGCTGCGCGTCTACCTCGGGATCGTCGCAGGCTCGGTGCTCGTCATCGCGGCGAACATCGCCTCCCAGGTCGGGGGCTTCTTACAGGGCCTGCGCTTCTCCCTCTTCCAGGTCGCGACCGTCATCAGCACGACGGGCTTCGCCACCGCGGACTTCAACACCTGGCCGGAGCTGTCGCGCTGGCTGCTGGTGCTGCTGATGTTCGTGGGGAGCTGCGCCGGCTCGACCGGCGGCGGCATCAAGGTCTCGCGCATGATCATCCTGTTCAAGACCTACCTCAACGAGCTCAAGCAGCTCATCCTGCCGACGCGCGTGCGGCGCATCTGGCTCGAGGGCAAGCCCGTCGGCGACGCGACGGTGCGCAGCGTCCTCGTGATCTTCCACATCTACATCGCCATCGTCGGGCTGAGCGTGCTGGTGCTCACGCTGGACGGGCGGGACATGATCACAAACTTCACCGCCTCCTGCGCCTGCATCTTCAACGTCGGGCCCGGTCTGGGCGACGTCGGCCCCACGGGCAACTACGCCTTCTTCTCGGATCTGTCGAAGCTGACGCTGAGCATGGAGATGCTGCTCGGCAGGCTGGAGATCTTCCCGGTGCTCTTCCTCTTCGCGCCGAGCGTGTGGAAAAAGAGATGAGCACCGCCGCCGAGGACCGGCGCTGGCACCTGATCGACGCCCTGCGTGGGCTCGCGCTCGTCAACATGCTGGGGATGCACTTTTTGTACGACGTGAACGTCGTCTTCGGCAAGGAGCCCGGCTGGTATCTGCGCCCGGGCGTGCGGCTCTGGCAGCAGTACATCTGCTGGTCCTTCATCCTGATCGCGGGCTTCTCCTACGACTGGGGACGGGCAAGGAACCTCCGGCGCGGGCTCACGCTGAACCTGCTGGGCCTTGCGGTCACGGCGGCGACGCTGATCGCCGTGCCGTCGGAGGCCATCTGGTTCGGCATCCTGAATTTTCTGGGCTGCGCGATCCTGCTGACGATGGCGTTGGAAAAGACGCTGGACCGGCTGCCGCCGCTTGCGGGGCTTGCGCTCTGCGCCGTGCTGTTCTGGTTTTTCCGGGACGTCGGCGCGGGCTTTCTGGGCTTCGGGCTGCGGGTCCCGGCCGCCGTATACCGCATCTGGCCGCTGACCCCGCTGGGCTTTCCGCATCCGGATTTTCGTTCGAGCGACTATTTCCCGCTGCTGCCCTGGCTGTTTTTGTTCTGGTGCGGCTTTACCCTCAAGCGCCTGTTCGACCGCTGCGAGCTTTGCAGGAGAGCGGCAAGGATCAAAATCCCGTTGCTGTCGGCCCTCGGGCGGCGGACGCTCTGGGTCTATCTGCTCCATCAGCCGGTGCTGATGGGGATCTGCATGTTGCTTATCCGCAATTAAAGGGAGGAATTACCATGTTTTACGAGCTGACGAAGGCGTACGGGAAGCAGATCTGCGGCGTGCTCTACGCCGCGTTCGCGGGGCTGACCCTGCGGAAAAAGCCGCTGCCGCTGCTCACGCTGCTTGCGCTGCACACGGCCGAGTATTTCCACATCGGGCGGAGGATCGCCGCCGAGCACGGCCTGCGTCCCGCGGAGGGCCTGCTTAACTGTCTGGCCTACGGCTTCACCTGGTGGCTGCCGCTCGAAAGAGGGGAATAGGAGCTTTGAGCCCACCCCCGTCGTTCCGGGCCAGTGCCGCAGCACCAGCGAGGGAATGCGCATCTTCTTGTACAAGGTGCATTTTTCCCGCGTTAAAAAGATGCGGATTGCCACACCAGTGACGTCGGTCACTGGTTCGCAATGACGGAGTCGGACGTTTTGCGGATCATTCAGTCGGGATTGATTCGTTGCTGTGAATAATCGAAACGCCGCGCCGGCGGGGACGAAAGTCCCCGCCGGCGCGGCGTTTTCATATATGCTCACATGTGCGCGAAGAAGAAGGATTTGAGCTTCGAGGCGGCGAGGTCCTCGTCCTCGCCCTCGATGCTGACGGCGATGGTGTCGCCCTGGTGGATGCCCAGGGTCATCAGCGCCATGACGCGCTTGGCGTCGGCCTGCTTCTCGCCGAAGCGGATGACGACGTCGGAGGCGTACTGCCTCGCCTCGCGCACGATCAGCCCCGCGTGACGCGCGTGCAGGCCGACCGGCACCTTGATCGTGTACATAAAGGAACGCATGGATTTCCTCCTATTTCAGTTTGTTCCGGAACAGCGGGCGGCCGAAGAGGGCCAGCGGCTCGTAGGCGTTGCCGACGCGGTGGAGCAGATGCATGGCGTCGTGCTCGGAGCGGTAGGGGCGGGGCGCGAAGATCTCCACCGGGCGCAGATCGGGTTCCCGTTCGCGCAGGCGGTCCATCATCCGCTGCTCGGCCAGGGGGAGGGTCGCGGCGCTGGAGTAGAGATACAGGCCGCTGATCCCGGAGACGGACTGGGGACGGGCGGCGGCGCGCAGGTTCTTCCCGGCGACGAAGTCCCGCAGGCAGGCCTCGAGATCGGCGATGACGCTGTCCTTCGCGATGATCTTGTAGTAGACGATCTCCGAAGCGTCGTAGATCTCCCCCTCCAGATAGCTGCGGTAGGGGGAGCCCTTCATCCGGTCGAGGATCAGCTTCTCCTGCGGATTGAGCCTGCCCTGATGGAAGATGCAGGTCTTGTTCTTGTGGATGGTGTAGACGAAGTAGCTGAGGTTCAGGCTGTCGAGGTATTCCCGCAGGGCGAGCGTATCCTCCAGCGCGATGTTCTGCACCGAGAGGTAGACGTTTTCCTTCGGATCGTAGAGGGCGGCGCCGTCCATGACGATGATCGGCAGGTTGAGCATGGCCTCATGCATTTGCAGGGAGAAGTACGCGGGCGCGTGCTCGAACATCAGGCAGATCTTCGCGCCGTCCTCGTACAGATAGTTCAGCCGGAACAGCACCGCCGAGGAGATGTGCGAGAAGCGGTCCGCCGCCAGATCCTTCGCCCGCACGAAGAAGACGCAGTCCCGCTGCCGGACGCGCGGCAGGCGAAAGACGTTGACGGCGATGGCAAAGGCCGTGCCGGTCAGCACGCCGACGATGCGCTCGGACGCGGAGCGGAGCGGGTCGCCGATATCCGGAAAGGAGATGACGATGCAGAGAAAAACGATGGCGGCCTGCCCCGCGGTGTCGGTGCGCTGCAGGGCGACGCAGGTGTAGAGCGTCAGCATGACGCCGAGGGACATGGAGACATACAGCGGCAGCAGATGCTCTCCCATCGCGGGCAGCTGCATCATCACCAGCAGAAAGGCCAGACCCCAGAAGGAGCCGATCATCGTGCCGGCAAAGCGGCTGAGGGCGTACCTGCGCGTGTCGCGCACATAGGGCTGCACGCAGAGGATGGCGGTGATGGCGGCCTCCGTCGGGATCTCCCGGCCGCGGAAGCCGCGCAGATAGTAGACCAGCAGGCACAGGAACACGGCCACGGTGGTCTTGACGAGGCGCTGCCCGACGGCAGGCAGATAAAAGGGCTGTTTGGTTTTTGAATTGAGATCGCGGGTCATATTGGGTTTCCTTTTTGAAGTCATACGGAGCGTTCAGGGAAGAGAGAAACGCGCTCGATCGTTTCCGGCGGATTGAGCGCGCAGACCGCGCAGAAGCAGTCCTCCGCCTCCATGCTGCGCAGCGCCCAGGGGCGCGCGTCCTCCTGCCGGGTGAGCGCAAAGCCGTCCCCCTCCGGCAGGATGCGGAAGGCGTCCAGCGGGAGCGAGAGCCCCAGGCCGACGGCCTTGACGTAACTCTCCTTCAGCGTCCAGAGACGCAGGAAGGCGCCGTCTTGTTCCCGCGGCGGCAGAGAAAGGAGCCATGCCGTCTCGTCCGGGTGGAAAAAACGCCGGGCGAGAGCGGGGTCACAGCGGCGCGTCCCCTCCACGTCGCAGCCGAGCTCCGCGTCCGACAGGGCGCAGAGCACCCGCGTCCCGCTGTGGGAGAGGGAGAAATGCACGTCGGGAAGGCCCGGCAGATACGGCTTTCCCTGTTCGCCGAAGGCGAAGGCCCCGGCGGGGGGGAGCCCTGCGTCTAAAAGCATCCGGTCAAGCAGCAGGGCCGCGCCGAGAGAGAGAAGCCGCGGCGCCTGCGCGCGAAGCCGCGCGAGCTTTTCGCGCCGCTGCTCCGACACCGTTGAGAGCCCCCGCGCGAACACGGCGGGATCGCGCAGCGCCTCGACGGAAGCGAGGGCGAGTCTGGTCTCCATGTTTCATTTGCCTCCCGGCGGCCTGTCATCCCTTCCGGGGCCGCCCGGTTCCCGATCATATCATAATCCGGACAAAAGCACAAGCCGCGGGGCAAAACGGGGAGCGCCATGGGAGCATGTGTTGTTTCTGAGCGCCTCTCTCCCGTCATTACGAGGAGGAAGCGATGCAGCAATCCGTTTTCCGGCAAGCATTTGACGGTTTGCAGAGTTCAAAGTGCCTCCGGCGGGCGGATTGCCGCGCCAGTGTTGCGACACTGGCTCGCAATGACGGGAGAAGGAAATGCTCCCGCCGTGACCGGGAAGCGCATCTCGGTTGACGGGAGGGCGCGGACGTGCTACAATCAAAGCACACCGAACCGGTACCATTTTTATAAGGAGGGCATCCCATGGATTTCAGAAGTCTGACCGTCAAGGATTGCTTTGCCAATCCCAAGTGCGAGGCCATTATCAAACAATATGCGCCCCAGCTCATGAAATATCCCATCAAGCTCTTCAACAGGAAGTCCTGCGGCGAAATCTTCGATCTGGTCGTCAGCAAGAAGATCGTCCCCGCGGACGTCGCCAAAACCATCGAGGCCAAGATCAACGAGATCCTGTGAGCGGACAGAGACAAAGCCAGCGCCGGAGCCCGGCGCTGGCTTTTTGCATTCAGGCGTCCTGGACCGTGACCGTGAGTATGCCGATCGTGTCCTCGCAGACGTCCAGCACGTCGCCCGGCTGGAGCCAGTCCTGCCGGTCGGCGGGGCGGCCGAGGATGACGCCCGCGGGCGTGCCGGTGAGGATGACGTCGCCCGGCTCGAGCGTGCAGCAGCCGGACAGGTAGCTCACCAGCTCCGGAATGTCGTGGATCATGTCGTCGCTCCAGCCCTCCTGCCGCTTCTCGCCGTTCTTGTACCCGGTCAGATGCAGGTTCCGGTACGACAGGACGTCGGCGGTCACGATGCAGGGGCCGAGCGGACAGAAGGTGTCGCAGGTCTTGCCGGGGACCCACTGACTCGTGACCTTCTGGAGCGTGCGGGCCGAGATGTCGTTGGCCAGCGTGTAGCCGAAGATGTACGCCTCCGCTTCCTCGGGGCTCACATAGGCGCAGCGGCGGCCGATCACGACGGCGATCTCCGCCTCGTAATCGTGGCGCGTCTCCCTGCGGTTGCGCAGCACCGTGCCGCGGTGGGGCGCAAGGCTGTTGCGGAACTTGGCAAAGACCGTCGGCGCCTCGGCGGGCGTGAAGGAGCCGCGCGTCTCCTCGATGTGGGCGCGGTAGTTGACGCCGATGCAGAAGATCTTCTCCGGATCGTCCACCGCGGGGGCGTATTCGAGCTCCGCCTCGGGCAGAAAGGCCGTCGCATCGCGCTCAACGGCCCGCAGCAGGGGCAGCGCTTCGTCGAGACCCAGGCGCAGCGCCTGCATCACGGTGCGGGGGACGGCGGGGTCGGACGCCTGCGCGGCGACGTCGATCACGCCGCGCTCCGTCAGGATGCCGAGGCGGTTCCCGTCCGGCGTTTTCATGTTGATGAGTTTCATGGGGGATGCTCCTTTAAGAAAGCCCCGCGCTTTGCGCGGGGCGTCAGACTGTAGACAAACCCTCGCAGGCAAGTCGGACTTGTATGGGGGAATTGTGAAAGGGGGACGGGGAGTCCCCCTTTCACGTTCAATCTCCGCAAAAATGGGAACTTTTCAGAAGTTCCCATTTTTGCTTATCAAGAGGTCGACAATTTGTCGACCTCTTGACGCCCCGCGCTTTGCGCGGGGCGTTCGGCTTCGGATTCTTATTTCGCGGGCTGGGGGCCGGCCGCCTTGATCTCCTCGGGCATGTCGGGATACT
>CADCLH010000021.1 GCA_902802215.1 Oscillospiraceae bacterium | reverse complement strand
CAATACGCATATGTTCTCCGGCTTGGTGTTCTGTGCGGACTGCAAAGGCAAGATGTACTTCAGCGGTTCTCACGACGACCCGAACAAATGGAATTACACCTGCTCGAACTCCCGAGGCAGCAATTCTCCTTGCTCTGCCCACTTTATCCGTGCAGTTGTGTCGGAACGACTGGTCTGGAATTATACGCAGAGGGTTATTGATCTTGTGCTCCGCTATGAAGCTCATTTCCGGGCGATCATGGAAGAGAAGATGCAGACGGAGAGTAAAGCGATCCTCAAGGTCAAGCGGAAGCAACTTGAAAAAGCGGAGAAGCGCATCCAGGAGCTTGACCGTCTGTTCGTGCGAACCTACGAGGATAATGTGGCCGGGAAACTGAGCGACGAGCGCTTTGCAGCGATGAGCCACGGCTATGAAGAAGAACAGCAGGGCTTGAAGGAAGCGGCAGATGTTCTCCGACAGGAGATTGAAGTACAGGAACAGCAGAACCAGAATTTAGATCTGTTCATTGCGCGCATTCAGAAGTACACAGCTTTGGAGGAACTGACACCCTATGTTGCGCACGAGCTCATCAAGGCGATCTATGTGGGAGCTCCGGACAAGAGCAGCGGCAAGCGCCACCAGAGCATCTATATCCAGTATGATCTAATCGGTTTTATACCGCTTGATGAACTGATGAAGCAGGAAACGGCATGACCAATGCCATGCCGCCCCTGCAAATGATGATAAAACTATCTTACGGGTGGAGGCCCTTCAGCCGCCCCGGGAATGAGAATATCAAGTTCGATCTATCGACACGATTTCTATTTTCTGCCGAACAGCGGGCTTCCTTTCGTAGTCTCCGCCTATTTATAGAGGGAGCGGGGCTTGATCCGTCTGCCCATGAGCCGAACACGCAGCTGAGTCAGGGCCTTGTCCGACGCCTGCCGGGAAATCACAGAATGTGATCCGGCTGTCGGCGGTCTTTTTGCTCTCGTACATGCATTGATCCGCAGCCTCATACAGATCGCGGAAGCTCGTCGGTTTTCCCTCGGGGCTGAACGAGACGCCGGCGCTGACGCCGATTTTCCCCGCCTCCGGTCTTTCCAGCGTGACGTTGTCCAGATTATCGTAAAAGCGATGCAGGATCTTTTCACCTGTCTCTCTGGTGTACACGCCCTGCGCGAACGCGGAGAACTCATCCCCGCCCAGTCGCATCACAACGTCCTCGCCCCGAAAGGCGTTCTTCAGGCAGTTTGCGACCGAGATCAGTACCTGGTCCCCCAGCGCGTGTCCGAAGCGGTCGTTGAACTCCTTGAAATGATCGACGTCGAACAGCACGAACATGCCGCCCTTTCCGCTCCGCAGGATCTCGCCGATCCTGTTCTCTCCCGTGGTCCGGTTGCAGACGCCGGTCATCATGTCCGTTTCCGCCAGATACTGCAGCCGTTCCCGCTGCCTTCTCTCGTCGTCGATGATCTCAACGCCCCACAGCACACGGGTAACGGTCCCGTCCGGCTTCCTCTCGGCGCAGATAAAGCGTCCCCGGCACCACTTTTCTTCCAGGTTCAGGAATTCCACCGAGATCGTGTTCTTGCCCGCAAGGCGTTCCTTCAAGGTGGAAAAATCGATGAAATCCAGCATAAACGGCCTTGCGCTTTCATTGACCAGTCGGTTGACGCTTTCGACCATCGAATTCTGAGCTCCCGTGTGCAGGAGACTGATGTCCTCGGTATTGTCGCGGTTATTCAGTTCATACCAGGTATCATCGGTCAGATTGATATCCAGGAGAGAATCGTAGATGTCCGCCGCCGCCCGGATCTGGATATTCAGATTCCGGTTCCTCAGGTCTCTGCCGCTCATCTTGTTTATAATCGCCAACTGCACAAGCACGGCGACGATCCCAAGCGCGAGCGTAAACAGGATGATGAGGCGCAGAGGGCTGTAAAAAGCCTGGGTGTTGATTGCGGAAACGCAGCGCCATCCGCCCTCGATCTCTTTCGTAAAAACCATGAAGGAGCTGTCGTCATACTCCAGCATAAAGCAGTCGTTCTGATTGGTGCGCAGCTCTCGCACAATCAGTCCGCCGAGCGTATCCCCTTCTGCCTTGTAGTCACGGCCGACCTCCTCCGCATCCGAGTGGGCGATGGCAACCTCTCCGCTGTCAAGCACCATGACCACGGTTCCCGGCGTATCCGCCGCGATCTCATTGGTGATCTGCTGCAAGCCGTCAAGGCCGATGTCCAGCGCGATCACGCTCTCTCCGTCGTCGAGCAGCTCGGCGATCGTGATCATAACCTTTCCCGTCTGCTGGTCGACATAGGGATCGACAAAGACGATCTGGTGGGGATGCGCGGCGGCGGCCAGATACCAGGGCCTCTCCGTCGGAACATATCCTTCGTCCGGCACCCATCCGGCGCCGTCCAGATACTCGCCGCCGATCCACCCGTACAGGCCGGTAAAGCTCTCGTCGATCGCATTGGTCACATCCTCGGTCTGGGCTTCGAGATACCGCAGGATATCCTCCGCGGGGGCGTTTTTCATGAGCAGGCTGTTCACCTTATAGCCTGCGACGATCAGCGCGTTCCTGTCGTAGCTGAGATATGCGTTGAACCGTTCGGCAGACTGGATCACGTCCATTTCACCCCGGAGCTCAAGCTCGGCTTTCGTGGACCGGTAGAAGCTGTAGCCTATGAACAGGATGGCGGCGCCCGTCAGCAGGAATGACAGGATCAGCGCAGTCAGCTGTCTGCGGCCCAGATTTTTCAGTACTTTTCGCAGGATGATCGTATTGTTCATTTCTGTCCCTTCAACAAGAATGCGTATCGCATGGCGAAATGCCCCGCCGCGTCCCGGGTCGGCCGGGAAGGTTGGTGCGTGGAGATACTCGTGAAAGCGGGAGACGTGCGTTCCCCGTCCCCCGTCCATTCATTCAGACGCAGTCGAAAAGAGTTCGATCTGCCCTGCATATTATTTTATCATACGTCCCTCTCAAACCTCTCTCAAATCGGCCTTCGCCGGAGAAAAACGATTTTCCCGGGCGCGTCCATCCCCCGCCGAAAAGCACGGACCGCGCCGGGCAGCCTCCAAAGCACACTGGTCAGCATCTCATCCCGCATTTGAATCCTTTCCTGTATACATGGGGAGGCATTGCTTGCCCGTTTTCCTTTTACTCTTCCCCGTCCGGGCGCTGTCTTTATCCGCCGGAAATGCCCGCCTGCCCTTCCTGGTGAGGCTGATCACGCTGATTTCGTTTTCTGCATTCAAAACCGCAGCCGCAGCGGAGCAAGGCCGGGAAGCCTCACCCCTGTTTACCCATGAGCGTTTCTGCCCAGACCGAAAAGCACGGGGGCTTCGCCGTAAACGTGATCCGGCAGCGTCCTCCCTCGCGCTCTGTCACCTTGGCGTACAGGCTTTCTCCGATGTCAAGGCTCAGATTATCGAACAGCTCAAGCTCCTCCGCCGTTTCCAAAACGGCGCCGGTTTCCGAGCAGGCGAGCAGACGGCCCTCAAGGCCGCTTTTTTTCACCTGCTTCCCCTCGAGGAGCCCGAAGCGTACGGGCACAGGCTCCGGCAGCGCCTGCGGCTCCTCCTCGCTGCGTTCCGTTTCGATCCCGTAGGGCGCTCCGATCCCGACGACGTCGTAAAGGGAGATCTCTCCCTTGATCCCCTTCGGAGAAACACAGAGCGTCTGCCAGATCCGCAGTTCATTTCGGATCGCGGCCCTTGTCCCCGGCGAGATCAGGACCTGCCCGCCCGTGGTGTAGCTCTCGATACGGCCGGCCAGATTCACAGCCGGGCCCAAAACGCCGTATTTGGTCCGGCGCTCCGAGCCGATATTGCCCAGGATCACGTCGTCGGTGTTGATCCCGATCCCCATGCTGAGCGGCTCGAAGCCCCGTTCCGCGTTCCAGCGCTTGACCTCTTTCATGCGCCGCTGCATCCCGAGGGCCGCGGCCACGGCGTCGGCGGCATGCGTCTCGGTTTTGACCGGCGCGCCGAAGATCACGAGCATGCCGTCGCCCACGAACTCGATCAGCGTTCCGTGAAACCGCTCGATCTCCTCATACATCTCGCTGAAATAGTGGTTGAGCATGCTGATCAGGTCCTGCGGCTCCATCCTTTCGGATATGGCCGTGAACCCACGCAGATCGCTCATCAGGATCGTGAGCCGCTGCCTGTGTCCGCCGAGTCTCCAGCCCTCGGGAGAATCCAGGATCTCACGCACAATATCATCGGACAGATAGCGGCCGAAGGTCTCCTGAAGCACGCGGTTGCGCAGCTCAAGCTGTCGGTTGAGGCCGCGGATGGTTTCCGCGGCGCGGACCGCGTCGCGCAGCTCCGTCAGTTCGGTGATATCGCTGATGACGAGCACCACGCCGACAGGCGTCTCCCCGTCCCGCAGATAGGAGGACACGATCCGCAGGTGCTTGAGGCTCTCTCTCCCCTGATAGACCGCATAGCCCTCCTGTCCCTGTCCTTTTCCGTAGACGGCGTCGAGCACGCACTGAACGAACGCGTCGTTCCGTTCATCCGTGAGAAATACCCGCGCAAAGGATAGTCCGACGAGCTCGCCGCTTTCCTTCTCCATGATGGTCAGCGCAGCCCGGTTCGCGGATTCGACGATCCCGTCAAAGCCGATCGTCAGAACGCCCTCCGACATATCCTCGATGATGCGGTTGTGGATGAATACCTGTTTCTCCATGCCGGGTCTCTCCTCGCTGTTTCAAAGACGGCTTCCCTCCCGTCGCGGATGGAAGCCGTCTCAACGTTGTATTGCTCGGTCAGTCGATAAAGAAGAAGGGGTCGTTGGGATTCAACCCGTCGCAGCGGTCCAGGGTGTTCATCGCCATGGCCTCGGCATAGAGGTCGAAGAATTCCTTGATACGGTCACGCAGAGACTTGCTGCGTTTGTCCGGCGTTCCCTTGGTCCCCTTCATCTCGTTGAGGGTGTCGAGGGCCTTCTGGTAATCCGCCGTACGATCACGCAGGCGCGCGCTGAGCTGCCGCATGATCAGCAGAACGCGCTCGGGCTGATCGGAGAAGTATGCCGAAAACTCCTTCTCGCCGATCTCCTGCAGCTTCACGCCGTCCTCCATCGCTACTGCGGTGGCGCTTCTCGGATAGGCCTCGATGAGCCCCATCTCGCCGAGAAGCTGTCCCTCTCCGAGAACGGTGATCTGCTTTTTGTTCTCGGTACCGTAGGCAGCGAAGATCCCCACCTGTCCGGCAAGGATATCGTACATCACCGGCGAAAAGTCGCCCTGCTTGAAGATGATCTCATTCTTCTTGAACTCTTTGACGCTCATTCCTGCCCCTCCTTTTCCGCCATGTCGTGGATTTCGCGGCAAACCTTCAGATATTCATTGGTCCGGGTGCGCAGATTATGGCTCAGCGTCTGCATGACCATCAGGACTCTGGAAGGATTCTCCCGGAAAAAGTCGGCGAAGTTCTCTTCCGTGATCTCGCCCAGGCACGTATTGTCCTCCATCGCCACCGCCGTCGCCGAACGCGGGGCGTGGTCCAGCAGGCCCATCTCGCCGAAGTATTTCCCCGGGAAATAGTCCGTCAGGAGCTTCTGGTCCGCAGTTCCATAGTTGGCGTACACGCCGACCTTGCCTGTGTAGACCTCAAACATGCTGTCTCCGGGATCCCCTTCCCGGAAAATGACCTGGCCGCAGCCATAATTGTTCTTTCCCATGCTTACCTCCTGAAATAAAAGTGATTTCGTCGCAAACGAATGCCGATGACCTTCCGGCTTTTATCCGATCCTCCCGCCGGAGCTGTGTCCTTCCTATCTTTTTTATTGGGATGATTATACCATAGCGGTTCATTCGTGTCCAGAAAAATCCGCACTGTGCATGGTTTTTCTCTGCTTCCGGCCTTATTCCATGATCCGGATTGCGTTTCGGCGCCTGAGGGGTTATAATTGTGGCGTAGCCCAAATAAAGGCGGCCGAGCGCCGAAAGAAACCACAAGACGGAGGATGCTTATGAAAAACACGCGGAAACTTCTGGCACTGCTTCTCTCTCTGGCGCTTGTTTTCGCCCTCGCGCTCCCGGCTTACGCGGACTACGACTATGCGGCCAACGCCAGGATCGTCCGCAGCGATTACACGGGCAAGACCGTCATTCTGCACTCCAACGACGTACACGGCCAAATCGACGGGTACGCGGCAATGGCCGCGCTGAAAACCCGCTTTACCGAAGCCGGCGCAAAAGTGATCGTCGTTGACGCCGGCGATTTCAGCCAGGGCACCACCTATGTCAGCAGCACCAAAGGCGCCAGCGCGATCAGGATGATGAACGCCGTCGGCTACGACGTCGCCACGCTGGGCAACCATGAGTTCGACTACGGCTATGCGCAGCTGATGGAAAATCTGAAAGAGGCCGGGTTCTCCGTGATCTGCGCCGACGTCTACCTGGATGAGAGCGGCGAGACGATCCTTCCAGCGACCACCGTGATCGAGGTCGATGTTCCCGCGGCTGAGGGCACAGAGGACGCGCGTCCTCTGCGGATCGGCTTTTTCGGCATGGAGACCCCTGAGACCGCCACAAAGGCCAACCCCGGTCTGATCCAGGAGATCAACTTTGCCACCTTCGACGATCTCTATGCCAGCGCCCAGCTCGGCATCGACGATCTGAAGGAGCAGGACGCTGACCTCATCATCGGTCTGACGCATCTCGGCGTGGGTCGTGAATCCGCCCAGAATGGCTATCGTTCCATCGATCTCTATGAGAATGTGACCGACGTGGACTTTCTGATCGACGGCCATTCTCACACGGTGATGACCTCCGGCGAAAAGGGCGAACCTATCCAGTCCACCGGCAGCGGCTTTGAAAACATCGGCGTCGTGGTCATTGACAACGAGACCCGGACCGTCGAGGACAATTTCCTGATGGCCGTCGCGGGTCTGGAGAAGGACAAAAGCGTCGCGGCCGCGGCAAAGAAGATCATGGATAAGGTGGATGCGGAATACAATTCGGTCTTTGCCAGGAGCAAGGTCTTTCTCAACGGCGCGAGTGCGCCCGGCAACCGCACCGAGCAGACCAATCTCGGTACTTTGGTCACCGACGCCATGGTCTGGAGCGTTGTCTCCGCCGGCGGTCTGGAGGCCTACTATTCCGCGCCTGTCGTCGGGATCACCAACGGCGGCGGGATCCGCTCTTCCATTGCGATCGGCAGCGTGACCAAGAACGACATCATTACCGTGCTCCCCTTCGGCAACACGGTCGCGGTCGTCTATGTGAAGGGTTCGGAGCTTCTCGAGGCGCTCGAGGCGTCCACATTCAGCACGCCCCGGGCCGTCGGAGGCTTCCCGCAGACCAGCGGGATCGAATGGGTGCTGGACACCACCAAGGCCTTTGATCGGGGCGAGCTCTACACGCTGGACGGCAAGGAGAGCAGCTACTACGGTCCCGCTTCCATCCGGCGCGTCACCATCCGTTCCATAAACGGCGAGCCCTTTGACGAGAACGCCGTCTATGCCGTGGTCACCAACAACTTCTGTGCGGCCGGCGGCGACACCTACAATGTATTCCACCGCGCCGCGAGTCAGGGCTTTGGCTTTGACACGGGCATCCCGATGGACGAGGCCGTGGTCGCCTATATCACCGAGGTCCTCAACGGCGTGATCGACGATCGGTACGCGTCTCCCACGGCTGACGCCGTGCAGATTCGCTAAGCCGCCGATCCTTCCGGGCAGTGAAAAGCAGGGTACCGATTTCGGTATCCTGCTTTGTGTTTGTTCACCCGGGAAGCAGCCGATCTCCTTCCGATCTGACTCCCTTCCTTTTTCTTCTTTTCTCAGTCAGTCGTTGCTCGAAACAGAGTCATGGACATTAAAGGGAAGAACGGTCGCACAGGTAATCATGACCGACTCCTGATGGAAAGAAGAACACACATTCCTGGCGATCGCGTAGGCCGTCTTTCGGGAAACGCCGATCAGCGTGATGAGCAGCGAGTTTTCCTCCACCCAGGTTCCGTCGTCATAAAAGTACCCGCCCTCGATCACCTGCAGGGAAAAAGGCGCGTGATAGGCTTTACAGATTTCCTTCAGTTCTGCCTTGTATTTCTCCGTCTCAAAAATCTGTTCATGGCTGTCTTTATCCCGAAGTCCCACGTAGATCCTTGCTTCCAGCATTGTTTTGCCCTCCTATGGTTTTCCGTCACCACAGCTTGTGCCGGCTTTGCATCAGCCGCAGCTTTCACGTTCCCGTCACTTGTCTCCGACGTCTCTTCGAGGGGTGGGACCGGCCTCCGAAGCTTCTCCGGCCTGCATCACTTCCAGCCTGAAAGACAAGAACGGATCCAGCAGCTTCTTCAACTGCTTGACATCGTGATTGACAGTTGTCTGAATGGTAAGGGCGTTGCCGATCGCCGTAGTACCGAGGAAAGAAATCAACGCCAGAAGAACTTGATCCTTCCAGAGTGAAAGTGCAACGCCGAGGACGCTGAGGAGAATACCGACAATACATTCCCACAAAACTCTACGGTTGTTCTCGGTTATCTGCCGGTCAAACTCATCCCGGTCTCGTCGAACGGCGTCATGAAGCGCTGTGCAAAACTTCTCCTCATCGATCGGGCTGTCTGTGACGATCTGCAGGGTGTCATGGAGATGCTTTTCATATTCCAGCCTGGTGCAGAATGATTTCAGGTAATGATAAACCCTGTCATTGATTCTGGTCTGAGAAGGGTCGTAGGGGCTGTATAAATCAGCCTCTTTTGTGATGTGCAGTTGAATCATAACGATCGTTGCGGTGCAGACAAAGGCAGTCTCACCGTATCTCCTTTTATAGATGTTCCCTATTATACCGATGAGATCGGATTTTTTCAACAAAAAAGAAAGCGGCAACGCAGGATTATTGCCATGTTTTCTCGACGTACGGACATCGCGACAGGCTCCGAACAGTTTGACGCCCGGGCTCACATGAGCCCGGGTGTATTTCGTCAGGTAAGAGAAAAAACTACTTTGGGATTCTTTACTGGGACGGTTCCTCTTGACAAGCCTGCAGGAAAGCAGGGCCCGAAGGACCTGCCTCTGCTCTCCCCGGCCACATCAACAGCAGTCGTCAAAGAAGTCCATATCCAAATAATATTAAGAAGAGTCACCGCAAAAACGGCAATCCGTTTGATTGTCTCTGTTCTCTTCATCGAAAGCCATCCTTCTTTCCTGCCCGGTTCAGTGTCTCATGACCGGATGCGCATGCAGATCCGGTTGTTCCGCGTACCGTCACGGCCTGTCTCACTGCGGATATCAATCGCGGCGTTCCGGATCATGGTCAGGGGCAGCCGGGTTTCGTCCGTCTCCGGATCAAAGGGCTCTCCGGAGAACTCCACGATGATTGCGGCGCTCTCGTCCGCTTCGGAATACTCCGCGCGGAAACGGAGGGATATCTCCCCCGGCCTCGGGAACAGGATCTGCTGTACCAGCTCTTCAAAAACCAGCCGGATGCGCATCGCCGTTTTCGGCGGGATCTGGTTCCTTGCGCAGTAGTCCGCGATCTGACTGTAGGCGCCGGGAACATCAAAGGAAGCCTCCTCGATCTCGATTTCCAGCACCTTGAGCTTATAGATAAAGCGTCGGGTCAGCTCCCTCTGCGGATTTGTGAAAATCTGTTCGGGCGTGCCGTCTTCATAGATTTCCCCGTTGTCCATATAAAAGACGCGGTTGGAGATGCTGCGGGCAAAGCTCATCTCGTGCGTGACGATCATCATGGTTTTCCCGGCCCTGGCCAGATCCCGGATGACTGCCTGCACTTCCCCGATCATGGCGGGGTCCAGAGCGCTGGTCGGCTCGTCGAACAGAATGATTCCCGGATCCATGCACAGCGCGCGGGCGATGGCGACTCGCTGCTTCTGCCCGCCGGACAGCTCGTCCGGATACTTCAGCGCCGACTGAACCAGGCCGACCCTCCGGAGCAGCTCAACCGCGCGATCGTAGGCCTCCTGTTTGCTCCTGCCCAGCAGATCCATCTGCGGCTTCATGATGTTTTCAATCGCCGTCAGATGACCGAACAGGTTGAAGGACTGAAAGACCATGCCAAGCTTTCGCCGGATGAGGTTCACATCGCAGGCGGGATCCAGGATCTCTTCTCCGTCGATGCGGATGCTGCCGGAGGTTGGCGTTTCCAGCAGGTTGATGCAGCGGAGCAGCGTCGATTTCCCCGTGCCGGACGGACCGATCACGGCAATCACGTCCCCGTCCCGGATATCCGTGTTCACATCCCGGAGCGGCGTGGCCGAGGGATATTCCTTTTTCAGATGCCGGATCTCAATCATGCGTGTTCACCCCCTTCAGGATCTGTTCCGGCTTGCGGTTCTTCGGGTTGATGTTCCCGATGATCCATTCGACGATCCGGATCATCAGCGCCGCCAGCAGAAAATAGATCACCGTGACCGCGATCAGGGGAAAGAACGCCTCATAGGTCCGGCTGCGCACGATATCGCCCATCTTCGTCAGATCCTGCACGGCGATATAGCCCACGACGGCCGTCGCTTTCAGCAGAGAGACGACCTGGCCCTTATAACCCGGCAGGAAGTGCTGCGCGGCCTGCGGGAGGATGATCCGGAAAAAGGTCTGTCGATCCGTGTAGCCCAGGGCGCGGGCGCCTTCCGTCTGTCCCCGGTCCACCGCGTTCACGCCGGAGCACAGCATCCCGTACATCGCCGCGCCGAAGGTCAGCGAAAAGGCGATCACCGCGACGGCAAGGCCGCCGATCCCGATGCTTTTGAACACAATGTAATGCAGGACCATCAGCAGCACCACCATCGGCATCCCCTCCACCAGCCAGACGCAGGCCCCCGTCACTTTGTTGGCGACGGGGTTTCCGTTCCGGCAGAGGAGATATACCGCGAATCCGAGCAGCGTCCCAAACAGGACGGACAGCACGGTGATCAGCAGGGTGTTCCGGTCCCCCTGAGGAACAGCTTCCATCTTCCCTCCCGCAGAAAGGTCTTTTCAAAGCTCGTGATGATCGATCCGGGAATGCCGCCGTCTTCCGCCGTCTCCGGCGTTTTCAGAACCGCCACTGCCGAGCCGCCCTCATAAGTGGGCTCGGAGAAATACACGCTCTCGGCGCGCTCGGGGTCATGGCGATGCCGCCGCAGGCGAAGTCGCATTTTCCGGTGGTGATCGACGGGAGTATCGCCGGGAAGTCCATGACGACCATCTCGGGCTTATAGCCGTATTCTTTGCAGAAGCGTACAAGCACATCCACATCGGTGCCGACGATCTTCCCGTCCTTGACATAGAGAAAGGGAACCATCGTCGTATCCGCGGCAACGCGCAGCGTTCCGTTGGGCCCGGGCAGCTTGTCCAGCTCCAGCACCACCCGCTTTGATTCATCCGGGCCGTACCAGATGCTCTGGATCTCGTCATAGACGCCGTTCTGCTTGATGTTCCTGAGAAACTCGCTGTACTGATCGCAGAGCTTCCTGCCTTGTTCCGTTTTGGGGAAAGCAGCCGCGACCTGCATTCCGTCGGCAAGCTTCTCCTCGATCACGGCGAGATCGGGATTCTCTGCCATCATGAATTTCAAAAGCGCTTCCGCATCGGCAAAGGCGTCGATCTTGCCCGCCCTCATGGCGCCGAGGCAATCGACCCCGGTTGAAAAATAGCAGATCTCCGCATTCGGAAAACGCTCTTCTGCCTGCATCGCCTGAACGCTGCCGGTTGTCACGCCGATGCGCTTGTCTTCCAGATCTCCGAGACTTGTATAGCTTTGATTCTCCGTCTTTTTCCCGGCGCCGCAGCCGCAGAGCATCAAAAGCAGCAATCCGGCTGTCAGCACGAGGATCATTTTTCTGATTCTCATTTGATCCGATTCTCCCCATTTCTCCCGTCACAGTCAAATGAACATGAGGCTGAGCGCGATCAGCAGCTGACCGATATAATACAGGCCGATATTCGTTATTCTCAGGCTCAGCTTCGTTTCTGATCCGAATGTATTCAGGATCAGGACGATATCACTGATAAGGAACAGAACGGCCCCGGCGGCAAAAACGCCTGTAAAAGCGGATGGGTCGGAGAGCAGATTGCCGATTGCGACGCAGTTCAGGATCACGATCGCGCCGATGTAGAACACCCCAAAGATCTTAAACGCCTTTTTCGCTGTGATCCGTTTGAAGATCCACCGCATCAGGAGGGCCGTCAGTACCGCACCGATCAGAACGCAGAGCAGCTTTGACCGGCACATCGGAAGAATGGCAGCGAGGTAGAAAAGATGTCCGCTGAGGAAAATCAGGATTCCGATCAGAAAGATCATCTGTCCCTTTTCCTGAAAGACCCAACGCAGATTCAACATCACGTCAGCCACGCAGCCGAGAATCAATCCTGTGACGATCAGCTTCGCCATATGCGTTCCCGGGCTCGTAAGCAGCCCAAGGATAACAAAGCAAAGGGATGCCAGCCCTTTCAAAACAACTGCCGGAACATATTTCTCCTGCTTTTCAGTCCACAGGAAGGCCCCTGCAAACGCAAGGCATAACGGAATAAGAAGAACCATGTTCATCGTCCTTTCACGTTTTTTTCACGGTTTCCACGGCTTCGAGCGCGAAGGCGCCGTGATAAGCCCGTCCTTGTCATGACGCCGTCCACGGGCGGGTCACACGGCGCTTTCTCTCTTCCTGATCTCAGAGCCGTCCCCTATGATTTCAAGCTCAAGATCCGCTCTCTTTGTCTTCTCAAGGCACAGCCTCACGTTGGCCATGTCGCTGAAATCAACGAAGGCCTCCGCGGCTTTCCTCTCCACGCCGGTCAAGATCCTTCTGTCGATCAATCGTTTCCGAAGCAGCTCTTCGTCCGCCGAAAGGGAGATCGTATAATCCGCGAAGTCTGACAGCTCTCTCCAGCCGTCCGAGTCAAGAAGCAGATAATTGCCCTCCAGCAGCACGATGTCCGCCTCAATCGTGATGGCGTCTTCCACCGGATTATGCAGGAGCCGGTCGTAGCGCGGCCAGCTGCACGCGCGGCCCTCCGTCAGCTCCGAGATTTTTCTTCGCAGGCCTTCCAGATCAAAGGTAACCGGCGCCCCTTTGATCCGGACCATCGGGATTTCTCTCCCGTTCACCTCGACCGTATGGCTCAGCAGATACTCCTGCCTCCGGTGAAATCCGTCCATTCCCACGGCCTGAAACGTTTTCTCCGGGCAGACGTCCTTTGCCAGCTTTTCCAGAAAGCTCACGAGCGTGCTTTTCCCCGCCCCCGGAGGAGCGGCCAGCATCACGAGGATCCGGCTCTGCTTTTCGGTATGCAGCTGCGCCAGACGCTCCAGCAGCGGGAAAAAGATTTCCCGGACCGTTGTATCGCTGTAAAACGCGGTGACCTCGATCCCGTTGATATTGGCCGAATACTCCATATCGCTCTCCCCTCGCGAAGCCTTTTCCGTTCTCACGCCCGGACCCGGTTTCTTCTCAGCATCCCCTTCAGGACCACCGCCGGGACGCTCTGCTTCTGCGGGCGGTAAGGCTTCCCCCGCAGGATCAGTTCTTCGACCTTCAGCCCGCTCAGTTCTTCCTTGGGCGTCGTGTACGGATCGCCGGACAGGAGCACCATGTCCGCGATCTTCCCCGCCTCCAGCGAGCCGCGCTCCTTCTCGTCGAAGCTTGCCCAGTATCCGTTATACGTCGCCATGCGGAGCGCGTCCGCGACGCTGACCGCCTGCTCCGGATTGGAGTGGTTCACCGCCTTCGAGAGCCACACGATCGGATCGGGCTCCGTGCAGGGCGCGTCGCTTCCGAACGAGACCGTGCAGCCGAGCCGCAGGAAGTCCCCCACCGGATTCAGACGACGGTTCCGCTCCCCGCCGAGCAGCCGCTCCGTATACGCGGCCGGCTCCTGCCGCCAGTTGTCGAACGCGATCTGCATGGGGAGCTGAATACCGTAGCTCCGGCAGATCTCCATCCCCTCCTTCGTCGGGAGGCAGGCGTGGATGATCCCGTGCCGGTGGTCCTCCCGCGGCGTGTCGTCCAGCGCCGCCTTCAGCGCTCTCGCCGCCTGATCGAAGGCCCTGTCCCCGATGGCGTGCATCTCGATCTGCAAGCCCTGCCGGTTGGCCTCGACGCAGAACCTTGTCACCTGCTCGTCCGTGTAATACAAAACGCCCCTGTTTAACGGGTCGTCCGCGTACGCTTCGTTCATCGCGGCGTCCCGGGACCCGAAGCAGCCGTCCAGCGCGCAGGCAAAGCAGCCGCCGATCCGCGGCAGATTCCTCGCCTTTGCCGCGCGGACGTCCAGGGACTGCGGGAAAATGCGCAGCTGCATCCCGCTCTGCACGCTTCTGGCAAACCAGCTCTCCATGGAGATGTCCATATTCAGCGCGAAGCCCACGCCGCTGACGCTGTGGATCAGCCCGATGCCGCGGCTCGCCTCAAAGTCCACGGCCTTCTGCATATTCGCGATGAGCTCCGGGATGGAAAGCGAGTTTGTGATATAGTCGGAGACCGCGAAAGCCGCGGAGCTGTTTGATCTTTTTCGGCAGCTTCTTCAAGAGCGCCGTGTTCACCACGCAGGCGTGGCCGTCATACTTGACCATGAACAGGGGCTTGCCGAAGGTGACCGCGTCCAGCTCTTCCCTGCTCACAAGTCTGCCCTCTTCCACGGAATACGGCGACGCGCCGAAGGCGATCAGCGTTTTTGCCGAAGCCTTTGACGCAAACGCCCGCACCATGTCCAGGATCTCCCGGTTCGACGCGGCCTCCATCACATTCAGTCCGGCATGGAACGCCGAAAAGGACGCGAAATGCTGGTGCGTATCCGCAAAGGGCGGGATCAGAGCCCGACCGCCGAGCTCGATCGTCTCCGCCCGTCTGTATTTTTCCGGCAGCTCGTTTCCGACAAAGACAATCCTTCCCCTGTCCTCGACCAGATAGTCGAACACGTCATTGTTTTCGTTGACGGTCAGGATTTTTCCGTGATAAACCTTCATCTTTTTCCTTCTCCCTTCTCGGTTTGCTTCATACCATCGCCGCGAGCTTTCCCAGACTCTTGGAAAGCTCGATGGCCGCGGCGGGGACC
>CADCLH010000020.1 GCA_902802215.1 Oscillospiraceae bacterium | reverse complement strand
CAGGGCGACGGCCAGCAGGCGCACGCCGCTGCGCTGCGCGGTGGAGATCAGGCAGTAGCCCGCGGCGCGGGTATAGCCGGTCTTGCCGCCGCTGGCGCCCTCGTAGAGATAGCGCCCGCCGTTGGAGTAGATGGAGGTGATGTTGATGAGCGCGTTGGAGTTGCCGATCGGCTCGCCCCCGTTGACGGCGGTGCAGTCGGCCTGATAGGAGGCGGTGTTGGAGATCGCCAGGAACATGGGGTGCTGCATGGCCTCGGCGAAGATCAGGTACTGGTCATAGGCCGAGCTGTAATGTCCCTCGGCGGGCAGGCCGTTGGTGTTGGTGAAATGGGTATGCTGACAGCCGAGCTCGGCGGCGCGCTGGTTCATCTGGTCGACGAAGCCGGCGATGCTCCCGGCGAGGTAGCGGCCGAGGATGTTGCAGGCCTCGTTGGCCGACTGCAGCATCGCGCAGTAGAGCAGGTCCTTCACGGAAATCACCGTGCCCGGCACGATGCCCGAGGTGCTGGAGTCGTCCTCCATGCCCTCCTGACAGTCGTCCTGGGCGGTGACCATGTCCTCGAGCGCGATGCGGCCGCTGTCGAGCGCCTCGAGCGCGAGCAGCACGGTCATCACCTTGGTGAGACTGGCGACGGCGCGCTCCTCGTTCTCGTTGTGACCGTACAGGACCCTGCCCGAATCCAGATCCACCAGGACCGCCGCCTTGCCGTTGAGCGAGGGGTCGTCCAGCGCCCAGGCTGTGGGCGCGGCGGCGCTCAGCGCCAGGCAGAGGATCAGGACAAGAGGAAAAATTCTGAATTTTTTCATTTTGCTCTCCCGTTTTCTTCGGAATAATGGTATAGTGATACCGGGCATATGAGTCAGCCGGGACGCACGGCGCGTGGGTCCCTGGCTTGATTTTATGTATAAAGCCGTATATTTTATTATATCGGTTCCCCGCGGAAAAAGCAAGGTCTATTCCGCGCCTCATTTCGACCGCCTTCGAGCGCTCTCGACAGCGGTGCAAAGGAGCTCCCCATGAACAGGCAAACGCTCTCCCGTCTCTACCTGATCGCCGCGCTCGCCGTCCTGCTGGCGCTCACGCTGCCGCTGCTGGCGCTGGCGCCGTGCGCCGTCCCGGCGGCGGACGACTATTCCTACGGCACGCAGACGCACCGCGCCTGGCAGGAGAGCGGCTCGGTCCCGGCGGCTGTCGCCGCGGCGGGGCGCACGGCCGTCCGGACCTGGCACGGCTGGCAGGGGACCTTCTCCGCCGTGTTCCTGATGGCGCTTCAGCCGGCCGTGTTCGGCGAGCGGCTGTACGCGATCACGCCTTACCTGATGCTCGCGTCGCTTTTTGCCGGCGTGTTCTCGCTGTGTCTGGTCCTGTACGGCGAGGTGTTCCGCCTCGGACGGGAGAGCGCCGCGACCGTCGCCGCGGTGATCTGCGGCCTGTGCGCCGCGCTGATCCCCTCGGCGGTGCAGGGCCTGTTCTGGTACAACGGCGCGGTCTATTACGTCCTGTTCTACGGGCTCTGGCTGATCGCCTGCGCGCTGGGCATCCGCGTTGTCCGCCGCGGCGGCGCGCTCCGGACGGCGGCGCTTCTCCTGCTGGCGGTCGTGCTCGGCGGCGGGAACTATGTCACCGCGCTCAGCTGCGCCGTGGTCGGGATCGCCGCCATGCTGCTGATGCTGCTGCAGCGGACCCCGGGCCGCAAAAGGCTCCTGCTGCCGCTGGCGGTGTTCCTCGCCGCCTTCGCGCTGAGCGTCGCCGCGCCGGGCAACGCGGTGCGCCAGATGTCCGTGCGGCCCGGTCCGGGCGCGTTCGCGGCGATCCGCCTGTCCTTTGCCGGCGCGGCGGCCGCCGTGGGGGAGTGGACGAACGGGCCGCTGCTGGCGGCGCTGCTTTTGCTGCTGCCGGTGCTGATCCCGGGCGCGAAGCGCGCGTCGAAGGATTTCGCCTTCCCGTGGCCTGCGGCGGTGACGCTGTTTTCGTTCTGCCTGCTCGCGGCCATGTTCTGCCCGCCGATCTACGGCACCGGCGAGATCGGGGAGCTGCGGCTGGTGAACATCGTGTTTTTCGCCTTTGTGTTCCTCGCCGCGGGGAATCTGTTCTACTGGCTCGGCTGGCTCGCGCGGCGCATGGAGCTCCGCGCCCCCGGCGAAAGGGCCCGGGCGCTTGCGCTGCTCGCGCTTGCGGCGCTGGCGCTGGCCGGGTGCTGGACCTGGCTGCGCGGCGGCGGGAGCGTCAGCACGGCCGCGGCGATCGACGAGCTGCGCTCGGGCGAGGGCAGGGCGTTCCGGGCCTGCGCCGACCGGCGTCTGACCGTGCTGGAGGACCCGCGGATCCGGGACGCGAAGCTGGAGCCCTTCCCGGTTTCGCCCTGGCTGCTGTACTATACCGACATCTCCGAAGACCCGGAGGAGTGGATCAACGTCTCGATGGCCGCCTATTACGGCAAGGACAGCGTGGCCTTCCCCGGATACTGATAAAGGGAGCATTCATCCATGAACATTCTCGTGGTCGACGACGAGCGCCTGCTCGTCAAGGGCATCAAATTCAATCTGGAGAACGAGGGCTACACCGTGGACGTGTGCTATGACGGCGAGAGCGCCGTCAGCATGGCGCGCGCGGGCGACTACGCCCTGATCATCCTCGATCTGATGATGCCGAAGAAGGACGGGCTGGAGGCCTGTCAGGAGATCCGCAGCTTTTCCACGGTCCCGATCATCATGCTCACCGCCCGCAGCGAGGACGCCGACAAGCTCATGGGCTTCGAGTCCGGCGCGGACGACTATATGACCAAGCCCTTCAACATCCTCGAGCTGAAGGCCCGCGTGCGCGCGCTGATCCGCCGGGCGGCTCTCGCCGCGCCGGCCGCGCAGGAGCAGGCGGTGTTCACGTGCGGGCCGATCACGCTGGACGAGAAGCGCCGCAGCGCCTTCAAGGACGGGGCGGAGACGGAGCTGACGATGAAGGAATTCGATCTGATGCTCTTTCTGCTCAAAAACCCCGGCAAGGTCTTCTCGCGCGAGAGCCTGCTCGACCTCGTCTGGGGCTACGACTATCTGGGCGACACGCGCACGGTGGACGTGCACATCCGCAGGCTCCGCGAGAAGCTGGAGCCGGACCCCGCGCGCCCGCGGTACATCATGACCAAGTGGGGAGTGGGCTACTACCTTGAAACGCATCATTAACACCGGCAGCATCCGCTTCCGCTTCTTCGTATTCATCGCGCTGCTGCTGCTGGTGCTGCTGCTCCTGCTGAACCTTTACCCCTACATTTCCGCGCGCGACGCGGTGTATCAGGAAAAGCAGAGCTCCATGAGCAGCCGCGGCGCGGCGCTGGCCTCGGCGCTGGCGGTGCTGGACCGCCCGGACGAGGAGCGCGTGGCGGAGGTGCTGCGCCTGCTGGACATCCAGGACTACGACCGCGTGATCTTTGTCGACGGCGAGGGCCGCGTCATCTACGACTCCCGCGGCGGCGGGGACGACGGGCATGTGCAGGAGGATCTGCGCACCGCCCTGTCGTCGAAGACGGTGTTCCGCTCCTCGCTCAAGGGGGAGAGCTTTTCCTCCGGCTACGCCGTGCCGGTCAGCGCCCAGGGCGTGATCACGGGCGCGGTGTACCTGCACGAGTCGGACGGCGAGCGCGGCCGGATCCTGCACGCCATGCAGATCCAGATCCGCACCGTGTCCGTCATCATCGCCGCGGCGGCCTTCGCGATGGCGACGGTGTATTCCGCGGGCACGCTGCGCCGGGTGCAGGAGCTGTCGGCCTCGATGCGCATCGTGGCGGGCGGCGACTACAGCTACCGCATGCCCACCTCCGGCACCGACGAGCTGGCCGAGCTCGGCAACGAGTTCAACGAGCTGACCGAGCGCCTCGAGGATACCGAGCGGCAGCGCCGCCGCTTCGTCTCCGACGCCTCGCACGAGCTGAAAACGCCGCTGGCCTCGATCCGCCTGCTGTCCGACAGCATCGTGCAGAACGAGGACATGGACGTCGGCACCGTGCGCGAGTTCGTCACCGACATCGGCAACGAGGCCGAGCGCCTTCAGCGCACGACCGAGAAGCTGCTGGCCCTCTCGCGTCTGGACGACGACATCCAGATCGTGCCCGAGCCGGTCGACGTGCGGCAGGTCACGCTGGACGCGCTGGCCGTGCTGCGTCCTCTGGCCGAGGAGCGCTCGGTCACCATCCGCACCGCGCTGGACGACGGCTGTGTCGTGCTGGCCACGGTGGACGACATGTTCCACATCGTCTTCAACCTCATGGAAAACGCCATCAAGTACAACGTCCCGAACGGCAGCGTCGGCGTTTTCCTGCACATCGGCGGCGAGAGCGTCCTGTTCACGGTCGAGGACACCGGCATTGGCATCCCCGAGTCGGAGACCTACAACATCTTCTCGCGCTTCTACCGCATCGACAAGGCCCGCTCCCGGGAGGCGGGCGGCAGCGGCCTCGGCCTGAGCATCGTGCACGACGCGGTCAAGGCCCACGGCGGCAGCATCGCCGTCGGACAGAACAAGCCGCAGGGCTCGCGCTTCATCGTGAGCTTCCCGCTGTACAGCATCGAAAGGACATAAAAGGACATGAACAACATCGAGAGAATACGCCGGGAGCTGGCGCGCCGCGGACTGGACGCGGTCCTCGTCACGGACGAGAAGAACCAGCGTTACGCCGCGGGCTTCCCCTTCACCGACGGGGCGGTGCTCGTCGCGGCGGAGCGGGCGTACCTGATCACCGATTCGCGCTACATCGAGGCGGCGGAGGCCGCGGTCGACGGCTGTGTGAGCGTATGGCTCTTCGACCGGGAGCACCCGCTGCGCGAGAGGGTGCGCGAGGCCCTCGCCGAGAGCGGGGCGCAGCGTCTCGCCGCCGAGGACCAGCGCCTGAGCCACGCGGGCTTCCTGATGTGGGAGAAGACGCTGGGCCTTGCGCTCCTGCCGGCGGGCGATCTGCTTCCCTCGCTGCGCGCGGTCAAGAGCGGGGAGGAGCTCGCCTCCATGACCGAGGCCCAGCGCATCAGCGAGGCGGCGCTCGAGGAGGTGCTGCACCTGATCCGTCCCGGCATGACCGAGCGCGAGGTCGCGGCCGAGCTCGTCTACCGCATGCTGCGCCACGGCTCGGAGGGCAACTCCTTCGACCCCATCGTGGTGACGGGCAGCAAGACCAGCCTGCCCCACGGCGTGCCGGGGGACAAGGTCATTCAAACGGGCGACTTCGTGACCATGGACTTCGGCAGCCTCAAAAACGGCTACTGCTCCGACATGACGCGCACCGTGGCGATCGGCTCGGCCACGGACGAGATGAAAAACGTCTACGACGTCGTCCTGCGCGCCCAGCTCGCGGGCATCAAAGCAGCCCGGGCGGGCGTGTTGGGAAAGGAAATCGACGCGGCTGCAAGGAAGGTCATCGCCGATGCGGGCTTCGGGCCGTGTTTCGGCCACGGCTTCGGCCACTGTCTCGGCCTCGAGATCCACGAGCCGCCCTTCGCCTCGCCGAAGGGGAACGTCCCGCTGCCCGCGGGCAGCGTCTCGTCGGCCGAGCCCGGCATTTACCTGCCCGGGCGCTTCGGCGTGCGCATCGAGGACGTCATGATCCTCCGCGAGACCGGGGCCGAGCTCATCACCAGAGCGCCCAAGGAGCTCATCATTCTCTGAAGCACGGGAGTTGGTCCCCATGAACAAAAGCAATGTCACAAGACTGGCGCTCGCCATCGTCCTGCTCAGCTTTCTGCTGTCCACCTTCGTGTCGCTGTGGTCGCTGCACCTGATGGGCGAGCGCAGCCGCCGGGAGCTGAGCCTGATGATGGCCGCGCGCATCTACGACACCATCGTGGGAGAGCTCTCCGAGCCCGTCGTCGTCTCGCAGACCATGGCCCACGACAGCTTCCTGATCGAGCTGCTCGAGAACGAGGACGCGCTCGGCATGGACGAGGCCGTCAGCCGGATGCAGGCCTACCTCGCGGGCATCAAGGACGGGCTCGGCTACGAGGCCGCCTTCGTGGTCTCGGACGCGAGCGGGCGCTACTACTCCTTCCGGGGCTTCAACAAGATCGTGCGCCCCGGCGAGGATGCGCGCGACCGCTGGTATGCGGACTTCCTGCGTGAAAACCGGCCCTACGATCTGGACGTGGACAACGACGAGCTCAGCCAGGACGCCTGGACCGTCTTCGTCGACAGCCGCATCGAGGACGCCTCCGGGAAGCTGCTGGGCGTGTGCGGCGTGGGCGTGCACATGACGAAGAGCCAGACCCTGTTTCTCGAGCTGGAGAAGGAGTACAGCGCCAAGATCAGCCTGGTCGACGCCGACGGGCTGGTCCAGGTCGACACGGAGGAGAGCCGCATCGAGACCGAGCGTGTAAGCGGCGTGCCGCTCAGCCCGGCGGGCGACTACCAGTACCGGAAGACCGGCGGCGGCCATCTGGTCAGCCGCTTCGTGGACAAGCTCGGCTGGTATCTGGTCGTCGAGATCGACAGCGGGAGCCTGCAAAACGAGTTTTTGAACGTGATCCTGCTCAACGTCGGTCTGTGCGTGCTGGTCATGGGGCTGCTGACGCTGGCGGTGCGGATCATCGCGGTGCGCACGGCGGCGCTGGCCCACGCCTCCTTCCGCGACCAGGCGACGGGGCTGTTCAACCGCCGCGCCTTCGAGGAGGAGAAGGAGCGTCTGCACGCCTCGGTGCTGCCGGAGGATTTCGTCTTCCTGTCGGCGGACATCAACGGCCTGAAGACGGCCAACGACACCCTCGGCCACGTCGCCGGGGACGAGCTGATCCGCGGCGCGTCGGAGGCCCTGAACGACGCCTTCGGCCCCTACGGGAAGCTGTTCCGCATCGGCGGGGACGAGTTCGCCGGGATGCTGCGCATGCCCGAGGACAAGCTGGAAACGGCCTGCCGCAACCTCGACGAGCTGATGCACGCCTGGTGCGGCGAGCTGGTCAAGGAGCTCTCGATCTCCTACGGCTACGCCTCCAGCCGGGAGTTCCCCTCGGAGACGATCACGGAGCTCGGCGTCATTTCGGACGAGCGCATGTACAAGGCGAAGGAGGCCTATTACCGCACGAGCGGCCGCGACCGCAGAAAGCACTGAGCTTGGCCGTATTTGGTAAATTCATACTTGCAAAAGCGGCGGCTATCCTGTAAAATAACGGAGATAATTGTATCAATTCAATTCGGGAGGTCCCAATATATGATTACTGCAGGCGATTTCAGAAACGGCGTTACCTTTGAGATGGACGGCCAGGTCATGCAGGTCGTCGAGTTTCAGCACGTCAAGCCCGGCAAGGGCGCGGCCTTTGTCCGCACCAAGATGAAGAACGTCATCACCGGCGCCGTCACCGAAACTTCCTTCAACCCCACCGCGAAGTTCGAGAACGCCACCGTCGACCGCGTTACCATGGAGTATCTGTACAACGACGGCGATCTCTACTACTTCATGAACCCCGAGACCTATGACCAGGAGCCCGTGAACGCCTCCGTCCTGAACGACAACTTCAAGTTCGTCAAGGAGAATATGGAGTGCACGATCTACTCCTACAAGGGCAAGGTCTTCAATGTCGAGCCCCCGTTCTTCGTGGAGCTCGAGGTCACCGAGACCGATCCGGGCTTCGCCGGCAACACCGCGACCAACGCCACCAAGCCCGCCATCGTCGAGACCGGCGCCGAGATCAAGGTCCCGCTCTTTATCGAGCGCGGCGAGAAGATCAAGATCGACACCCGCACCGGCGAGTATCTGTCCAGGGCCTGAGCCCGGGCGTCCGATTCAGGAGGACCAGCGTATGAATCTTGTGGAGAAAGCGGCGTATCTCAAGGGTCTGGCCGAGGGGCTGGGCATGGACGCGCAGTCGAAGGAGGGGCGGCTCTGGGCCGCGCTGAACGATCTGCTGGCGGATATGGCGCACGAGATCGAAGATCTCCATGAGGCCGACGACCGTCTGGACGACGCGCTGGACGAGCTGGCCGGCGAGCTGAGCTACCTCGAGGAGCTCAGCTGCGATCTGGAAAAGCTCGACGACGATGACGACGAGGATACGGACGACGCCGAATACGACGGCGTGGTCTACGACGCCACCTGTCCGGTCTGCGGGGAGGAGATCAGCTTCGACGAGGAGACGCTGGAGAGCGGCTCCATCCGCTGCCCCAAATGCGGGGAGCTGCTGGAGTTCGACCTCGGCGCGGACGCCGGAGACAAACCGGACTGAACCGGGCCGCGTAAAAAAAGGAAAGAGCCGCCCGTGAGGGCGGCTCACATCCCGTACAATTTCACAAAGGGGCGCTGGGTGCTCCCGGCTGAGACGCGTCAGAACAAGGCCGCGTGGTTATGAGACCGCGCGGAGCACGGTCCCATCGACCGCCGACCTTGTTCTTCCTTTCAAACGCAAAGCGGCGCTTTGCGTTTGTGTGAGGCGCAGATCGCCGTACCTCCCGGCTGAGACAGAGTAAGTGAGCTCTGAAACCCCGGAACCTGATCCGGATAATGCCGGCGTAGGAAACAGAGCGCGCAGCGTTTCGCAGGTTCGTTTTCGGACCTGCGTTTTTGCTGCCGCTTTTTGAAAAAAGGAGGACAAACACATGAACAGCAAGATCTCTCTCCGCGCCCTGACCGAGGGGGCCGTCTTCGTCGCGCTGGCCGTCGTGGTCGGCAAGCTCAAGCTCTTCGAGCTGCCGCAGGGCGGCTCGGTCAATCTGGCGATGCTGCCCATCTTCATCTACTGCGCCCGCTGGGGCTTCAAGCCCGCCATGCTCGCGAGCTTCGTCTACAGCCTGCTGAAGCTCAGCTTCGACGGCGCCTACGCCTGGGGCTGGCAGTCCATCGTGGGTGACTACATCGTGGCCTTCACGGTGCTGGGCCTCGCGGGCCTTTTCCACGCGCGGAGGTACGGCTTCTTCACCGGCAGCGTCGTCGGCGCGCTCGCGCGCTTTCTGGTGCACTACGTCGTCGGCGCGACCGTCTGGGCCGAGTACATGCCCGAGACCTTCTTCGGCCTGACCATGCATTCGCCCTGGTTCTACTCCCTGCTCTACAACGGCAGCTTCATCCTCATCGACCTGGCCCTCTGCCTGCTGGTCGGCTGGGCGATCTGGAAGCCGCTGGGCAAATACATCCGCGGCGAGGACATCCAATAAGTTTTTGTTGACAAATTGCAATCTCTCCCATTATAATAAGCACTCGGCGGCCCCTGCCGCCGGGTGTTTGTTTTGTCAACTGCTTCTCCGCGTAAGCGGGGATGTTGAGTATTATCGGATCCTCTGATCCGGAGAAAGGAGTGCACCTTATGCTTCGTACCTACCAGCCCAAAAAGCTCCAGCGCAAGAAAGAGCACGGCTTCCGCAAGAGAATGAAGACCGCCAACGGCCGCAAGGTTCTTGCCCGCCGCAGAGCCAAGGGCAGAGCCCAGCTCAGCGCTTGAGGCGCACCGTGAACAGTTCGGGAAAAGAGATGTCCGGGGCGGAGAGATCCGCCCTTTCGGTGTTTGTGCCGCAGTTTGGCAGGCAAGGCGGGATGACGTGAAGGCCAGCGTTACGCTCAAAAAGAACAGCGACTTCCACCGCCTTTACGCGCGCGGGAAGAGCGCCGTCACGCCGTACCTCGCCCTCTACGTCCGGAAGAACCGTCTCGGCGTCAGCCGCTGCGGCTACACGGTGTCGACGAAGCTCGGCGGCGCCGTGGTGCGCAACCGTGTCCGCCGCCGGCTGCGGGAGATCGTGCGGCTGAACGCGCCGCGGATGCGCCCCGGCTACGACGTGGTGGTGGTCGCGCGCTCGCGCGCGGTCGGCTGCGAGTACCGCCGGCTCGAGGCCGCCTATCTGACGGCCTGCCGCAAGCTCGGCCTGATGAAGGAGGCGGAGGCATGAAGGCGCTTCTGCTCGCTTTGATCCGTTTCTACCGCCGGCACATCTCCCCGTACCGGCAGCCCTGCTGCCGCTTTACCCCGACCTGCTCCCAGTACGCACTGGAGGCCATCGAGAAATACGGCGCCCTGAAGGGCGGCTGGATGGCGCTCCGCCGCATCTGCTGCTGCCACCCCTTTTATCACGGGCGGCGCGGCATCTACGACCCCGTACCCTAGACTAAGAAAAGGAGCACCCTATGGGCGAATTTATTTGCAGGATTTTTGCCTGGCCTCTGGTCAAGTTCTATGAGGCGACGGGCAGCTACGGTCTGGCGATCGTGGTCTTTGCACTGATGGTCAACCTGATCATGACGCCCTTCATGGCCAAGAGCAAAAAGAGCATGATGCGCTCCTCGCGTCTTCAGCCGAAGATCCAGGAGCTGCAGCGCCGGCACGAGGGCAACCAGCAGAAGCTCAACGCCGAGATGCAGAAGCTCTACCAGGAGGAGGGCATCAACCCGATGTCCGGCTGCCTGTGGTCGCTGATCCCCTTCCCGATCCTGATCGCGCTGTACAGCGTCATCCGCCGTCCGATCACGCGCATGATGTTCTGCGCCGACTCGGTGGTGGACGCGCTCAAGGAGTTCATGACCGCGCAGGGCTGGTACGTCGCGGGCAGCGGCCGGGCCGACGCCTACGCGGAGATCACGCTCTCGAACCTCGCGCACCAGCACTGGTCCGAGGTGACGAGCGCTCTGGCCGGGAAGATCGACGGTCTGATGAACATCGACTTCCGCTTCCTCGGCATCAACCTGGGCGAGATCCCCCAGTGGAATTTCTTCACCAAGACGGACTGGTCCGACCCCTCCGTCTGGGGCCCCGCGCTGGGCCTGTTTCTGATCCCGTTCATCTCCGCCGCGCTGAGCTGGGCGTCGATGAAGATCAGCTCCGCCGCGACGCCCTCCACCGGCGACGCGCAGTCCCAGGCGACGATGAAGAGCATGAACCTGATGATGCCGCTGATGTCGATCTGGATCTGCTTTGTCATGCCGGCCGCCATGGGCATCTACTGGATCGCCAACTCCGTCTTCGGCATGATCCGCGACTACACCCTCACCAAAATCTACAAGAAGAAGCTGGACGAGGAGGACGCGGTCCGCGCGGCCGAGCGCGCCGAGCGTGAGAAGGAGATGGCCGAGAAGCGCGCCGAGTATGAGCGCCTGAAGGCCGAGGGCAAGACGCCGGTCAACACGAACACCAGCAAGAAGAAGCTCCAGGCGAGCGAGAAGCAGCGTCTGGACGAGCGCAAGGCGGCTCTGGAGAAGGCCGACCGCGCCGCGCGGCGCGAGCGCCTGGGCATCAAGGAGGCCGAGAAGCCCGCCTCGCAGGTGGGCAACCGCCGCTATGCGCGCGGCCGCGCCTATGTGCCGGACCGCTTCGAGCACCCCGAGACCGCCGAGGCCGAGACCCTGGCCGCGGCGCAGGAGTCGGAGGACGCCCCCGCCATCGACGAAAGCGTCTCCGAGGCCGTTGAGACCGTTGAGGCCGTCGAGACCGTCGAAACCGTCGAGGCTCCGGAAGCAGAAGCGCCGGAAGCGCCCGACAAGCCCGGGGAATAACGCGGAGGAACCGGGTCATGAGCAGATTGCTTGAAGCGATCCCCTCCGAGGAGGAGCTTGCGGCCGAAAAGACCGTTGCACAGTTTGCCGGGGAGGGCTTCGGCGCTCCCGACGTCGCCGAGTCCGGCGGCGAGAGCTTTGACGCCCCCGACGAAGACGGCGGCGACGGCGACGGCGGCGAGGTGGGCGACACCGGGGACGAGTGCGCCGACGCCGGCGATGTCGGCGAATAACACGATCAGGCTTTTATGAGAGTCTACTAAAACACAGGAGTGTCACACACGATGATAAAATATCTGGAAAAGTCCGCCCGCACGGAGGACGCCGCCATTGCCGAGGCTCTGAGCGAGCTGGGCATGGACCGCGACGACGTGTCGGTGGAGATCCTGGAGAGGGCCAAGTCCGGCTTCCTCGGCATCGGCGCCTCTCCCGCCCGCGTCCGCGTCAGCTATGAGTGCCCGGACGAGGAGCCCGTCAAGGCCCCCGCGCCCGCGAAGAGCGAGCCGAAGCCCAGGGCGGAGAAGAAGCCCGCGCCCGAGAAGAAGCCCGCCGCGGCTCCGGCTCCGGCCGCAAAGCCCGCCGATCCCGACGAGCCCGCCGTCTACGGCGAGATCCGCGCCTTCCTTTCCGGCCTGCTCGAGCGCATGGGCGTCAACGCCGAGATCGAGATCAGCCCGCGCGAGAACGGCGGCGTGAACGTCAATCTGACGGGCGCCGCGATGGGCGCGATCATCGGCCGCCGCGGCGAGACCTTGGACGCGATCCAGCACCTGACCAACTACGTCGTCAACAAGACCAACGACAAGCACCTGCACATCTCCGTCGACGCCGAGGCCTACCGGGCCAAGCGCGAGGAGAGTCTGGCGCGTCTGGCCGAGAAGATGGCGGAGAAGGCCATCAAGTACAAGCGCAGCATGGCGCTCGAGCCGATGAACTCCTATGAGCGCCACGTCATCCACACCGCGCTGCAGAACTACGAGGGCGTCACCACGAGCTCGACCGGGGTCGAGCCGAACCGCCGCGTGGTCGTCTCCTACGTCAAGCCGGACAAGCCCGACAACAAACCCAAGAGCCGCGAGTGGGCCTGAGGGCGCCGCTTTGCAGTACCATACCCGGCGAATCCGGGCAACACATCGGAGGAATCACAATGATTTTTGAGAATGTCAGAAACGCGCTCGCGCAGCAGTTTGAGGTGGAGCCTGAGAGCATCACGGCGGAGACCAACCTGATCGACGATCTCGGCGCCGACTCTCTCGACGTGGTCGAGCTGATCATGTCCCTGGAGGACATGTACGGCATCTCCATCAGCGACGAGGACGCGGCCCAGCTCTACACGGTCGGCCGCATCGTGGAGTATCTGGAGAAGCTCCAGTAAGCTCCCGAAATCTCTGCCCCGTCATTGCGAACCAGCGGCCCAGGCCGGCCTCTCTTGCCGCAAAAGGCTCTCCCGTCATTGCGAGGAGCGAAGCGACGTGGCAATCCGTCTGCCTTTTGCGGCAATTCACCTTCTGACCGACGTCACTGGTGTGGCAATCCGTTTCTTCCCTTGGCTGCATCAGACCCATAGAACGCGGAGCTCCGGGCTGGCCGCCGGGAGATGCGGATTCCCACGCCAGTGTGCGCACTGGCTCGGAATGACGTGCAAGAGGCTTTGACTGCACATGAAAAAACAGGACCGCTTCGGCAGTCCTGTTTTTTCATATCTATTGACCCGTCGGGCGGTCCCGACTATAATGATTATAGGATGGCGAAAAGCCAAAGAGGAGGTCTGCCGCAGTGACAGTGCTCGTTTATCTGCTTGTTCTGGCCGCATGTCTGGTCGTCAACTGGTTTGCCGCCGGGGAATTCTACAAGATCGCCGAGGACAAGGGCTACCATGGCCGGAAGTATTTCTGGTGGGCGTTTCTGCTGCCCGGCGTGGGCTACCTGCTGATCGTGGCCATGCCCGACCGCGGCAAGGAGCAGCGGGTCGTCCTCAACGACGATCTGCCGGAGCTGTAAACTTCACCGGAGACCCGCTTCGCTGGGCTCTCCGGTGAGTATTTCTCGCGCTCATCGCCCTCGGCTTGCGGGGGACGCCTCGCTTGATCGGCGCGAGGCCTCGCACAGCTCGGCTCAGGGTGTTTTTGAGGCGGCAAAGCTGCCTCAAAAACAGATCAGACGGAAGCGCGGGTTTATCTTTCCGGCCTTCCCAGCACGCGCTCGAGATAGGGCAGGTCCACGAACTTTCCCGCCGCGGCGAGGGCGCGGATCGCCGCCGCGTCCGCGAGCATGGCCCCGTCCGTCTCTCCGGGCTGCAAGCTGATCTCCCCGGTCGAAACGTCCTGCCGGAAGCGGTACACATCGCAGAGGAAGAACTCGCCCTCCCAGCACAGCAGCAGCTCCGCGCGCTCAGGATCGAGGCGCAGCCCCGTCTCCTCCCGGACCTCGCGCAGCGCGGCCGTGAGACTGTCCTCGCCCGCGACGACGCAGCCGCCGGTGCACTCCCAGAGTCCGGCCATGCTCTTGCGGGCGCTGCGCCTTGTGATGAGGAATTCCCCCGCCGCGTTCTGAACCCAGACGTGCACGCACAGGTGCCGGTCTCCGGGGCGCAGCGGCTCCGCGCGCCGGTGGACGCGCCCGGTCTTGTTCCCGTCCGCGTCGTAGACGTCCCAGAGCTCGTTCTCGCTGCCGGGGCTCGCGCAGAGCGAGGCGCTTACCGCGGCGCGGCGCAGGGCGTCGAGATCCTCCATATCCATCCGCCTCCCGAACGCCCCCTCCGGGGCGTTTTCTTTGGGCAAAGCCTAGCAGACGGAGGCAATTCTGTCAAGATTGTTCACAAACTTCCGCTTGATTTGTCCCGCCGACGTGGTAAAATATACCGTCTTAACCGTATTTGAGTATCATTCCCGGAAAGGAAGTGCAGCGTTTCGTGATCAAAACCCTGTCCCAAAGCCTGCGCGAGAACAAAAAGCCCGCGCTGCTGACCCTGCTGGCCATTGTGGGCGAGGTGTTTTTTGAGGTCCTGATCCCCTTCTTCACCGCCGACGTGGTCAACATGATCAAGGCCGGCGCCCCGCTGGAGGAGGTGACGGCGCTCGGCGGCAAGCTCGTGATCATGGCGGTGCTGTCGCTGCTGTGCGGCGCCGCCGCGGCGCGCACCTGCGCCGACGCCTCCACGGGCTTTGCCCGCAATCTGCGGCGCGACATGTTCGTGCGGGTGCAGGACTTCTCCTTTGAAAACATCGACCGCTTTTCCTCGGCCTCGCTGGTGACGCGCATGACCACCGACGTCACCAACGTCCAGATGGCCTTTATGATGATCATCCGCGTGGCGGTGCGCGCGCCGCTGATGTTCCTGTTCGCCATCACGATGGCCGGCCTGATCCTCATCGCCAAAAACGCGATGCCCGCCTTCCGCTCGGTCTTCCATCGCTACGACAGGCTCAACGAGTCCATCGAGGAGAATGTGCGCGCGATGCGCGTGGTCAAGGGCTTTGCGCGCGAGGAGTACGAGAAAAAGAAATTCGGCGCGGCGGCGGACAGCATCTGCATGGACTTCACGAAGGCCGAGCGCATCGTCGCGCTCAACTCGCCGCTGATGCAGCTGTGCATGTACTTCAACATGCTCTTCATCCTCACGGTCGGCGCGCGCATCGTCGTGTCGAGCTCCGGCACGGTCATCGACGTCGGCCAGATCGCCGCCATGCTGACCTACGGCATGCAGGTGCTCATCAGCCTGATGATGCTGTCGATGATCTACGTCATGCTCACCATCTCGGCCGAGTCCGCCAAGCGCATCAGCGAGGTGCTTCAGGAGCAGCCGAGCCTCACGAGCCCCGACAACGCCGTGACCGAGGTGGCCGACGGCTCGATCGACTTTGAGAACGTCAGCTTCAAATACAGCGCCGACGCCAGGGAATACGCGCTGGCGGACATCGACCTGCACATCCCCTCGGGCTGCACGGTCGGCGTCCTCGGCGGCACGGGCTCGAGCAAGACCACGCTGGTCCAGCTCATCCCCCGCCTGTACGACGTGACGGAGGGCGCGGTGAAGGTCGGCGGCCGGGACGTGCGCGAATACGATCTCGAGGCGCTGCGCAACGCGGTCTCCATGGTGCTGCAAAAGAACGAGCTCTTCTCCGGCACGATACGCGAGAACCTGCGCTGGGGCAACCCGGACGCCACGGACGAGGAGATCGTCGAGGCGTGCAGGCTTTCGCAGGCGGACGAGTTCGTCGTCGCCCACCCCAAGGGCTACGACACCTACATCGAGCAGGGCGGCACCAACGTCTCCGGCGGGCAGAAGCAGCGCCTGTGCATCGCGCGCGCCCTGCTGAAGAAGCCGAAGATCCTGATCCTGGACGACTCCACGAGCGCCGTCGACACCCGGACCGACGCGCTGATCCGCCAGGGCTTCCGGACCTACATCCCCGAGACCACCAAGATCATCATCGCCCAGCGCGTGGCCTCGGTACAGGACGCGGACCTGATCCTCATCATGGACAACGGCCGCATCGTCGACCGCGGCACCCATGACGAGCTGCTCGCGCGCAGCCCGATCTACCGCGAGATCTACCTTCAGCAGACGAACGGAGGTGAGGACCGTGCCTAAACCCATGAGCATGGGCCACGGCCGCCGCACGGCGGGCGGCGGCGCGGAGGGCGGACGTCCGAAGGCGGACTTCTCCGCGCTCGGCCGCGCGATCAAGCGCCTCTTTGTCTATTATCCGCGCATGGCCCCGCTGACCATGTGCTGCATCCTCTTCTCGGCGGTCGTCTCCGCCATCCCCTCGCTGTTCACCCAGAACGTCATCGCCGTGATCGAGCGCTGGTACAAGACCGGCGACTGGGCCGCCGCCCGGCCGGAGGTGCTGCGCTATGTGACGGTCCTCGCGGTGCTGTACGTGCTGGCCCTGATCTCCTCGACCGCCTACACCCAGCTCATGGCCGTCATGACCCAGGGCTATCTGAACAAGCTGCGGCAGGAGACCTTCGGCAGGATGCAGGATCTGCCGGTGCGCTTTTTCGACACGCACCAGCACGGCGACATCATGAGCTACTACACCAACGACATCGACACCCTGCGCATGCTGATCTCCCAGTCCCTGCCGACCTTCATCCAGTCCGGCTCGGTGGTGCTGGTGGTGTTTGCGATCATGCTGTACTTCTCGCTCTGGATGACGCTGGTGCTGCTGGTGGGCGTGGCCGCCATGTTCTTCGTGACCAAGACGGTCGGCGGCGGCTCGGCGCGCTACTTTGTCAAGCAGCAGCAGTCCCTGGCCGAGACCGAGGGCGTCATTCAGGAGCTGATGAACGGCCAGAAGGTCGTCAAGGTCTTCTGCCACGAGGCCGAGGCCATCCGCAACTTCGACGCGCGCAACGACGCCCTGCGCGAGAACAGCCGCAAGGCCAACGCCTACGCGAACCTCCTCGGCCCCATCATGAACAACATCGGCAACATCCTCTATGTGGTGCTGGCGCTGGCGGGCGGCGTGTTCCTGCTCTCGGGCGTGACCAACGTCTCGCTGTCGGGCAAGCCCTTCTCCATCAGCGTGCTGGTGCCCTTCCTCGGCATGGCCAAGCAGTTCACCGGCAACGTCAACACCCTGGCCCAGCAGATCAATCAGATCGTCATGGCCTCGGCGGGCGCGGGCCGCGTCTTCTCCCTCATGGATCAGGAGCCGGAGCCCGATCAGGGCTATGTCACGCTGGTCAACGTCAAAGAGGAGCCGGACGGCACGCTCACCGAGACCGACGAGCGCACCGGCCACTGGGCCTGGCGGCACCCGCACGGCGACGGCACGCTGACCTACACGCCGCTGCGGGGCGATGTGCGCCTGTTCGACGTGGACTTTGCCTACGAGGAGGGCAAGCAGGTCCTGCACGACGTCACGGTCTACGCCGAGCCCGGCCAGAAGGTGGCTTTCGTCGGCGCGACCGGCGCGGGCAAGACCACGATCACCAACCTCATCAACCGCTTCTACGACATCGCCGACGGCAAGATCCGCTACGACGGCATCAACATGACCTGCGCCGCTCGCTCGGCATCGTATTGCAGGACACCAACCTCTTCACCGGCACGGTCATGGACAACATCCGCTACGGCCGTCTCGACGCCACCGACGAGGAATGCGTCGAGGCCGCGCGCCTCGCGGGCGCGGACGATTTCATCTCCCGCCTCCCGCAGGGCTACGAGACCGAGCTGACCAACAACGGCGCCAATCTCTCGCAGGGCCAGCGCCAGCTGCTCGCCATCGCGCGTGCCGCCGTCGCCGATCCCCCGGTCATGATCCTCGACGAGGCCACCTCCTCCATCGACACCCGCACCGAGGCCATCGTCCAGCGCGGCATGGACAAGCTCATGGAGGGCCGCACGGTGTTCGTGATCGCGCACCGACTGTCCACGGTCATGAACTCGGACGTCATCATGGTCCTCGACCACGGACGCATCATCGAGCGCGGCAGCCACGAGAGGCTGCTGGCCGAAAAGGGCACCTACTACCAGCTCTACACCGGCGCGTTCGAGCTGGAATGACGGGCTCCCGGCTCCCCTGAAAGGGGAGCTGTCGCCGCCGTAAACGGCGGTGACTGAGGGGTTTACAGCAGCGCCGCCTGCACCAGCACGGGCAGGTTCTCCCGGTAAATTTCATCGAAGTCCGTCAGGGGCAGGGGATTCGTCCCCTGCCCCGCCTCGATCGTATAGCCCGGGCAGTCGAAGCAGGCGATGAACCAGTCCTTGTACCCCGCGAAGCCGGAGACATAGGGCGCGTCCTCGAGCGCGTAGCCGGATACTTCCGCGAGCTTTTCCCCGATCTCCCGCCCGCGCGGCGGCTCCATCGCCCCGTAGCGCCAGTAGATGACCCGCCCCTGCGTGTGGTAGCTCAGCGTCAGGCAGGGCGAGAGGGCGAGCGTGTAGTCGTAGAGCGCGCGGCTCTCCGGCGCGTCGAGGGGGGCGCGCCCCACGAAATCCGCCGGAGCGGGCGAGACGATGCCCTGCGCGTACTTGATCGCCTTCGCGTGCTCCCAGCCCGCCGGGTACTGGAGATTCAGGTCCGTGCCGCGGATGTTGGCCTTCCAGCCGTCCGGGAAGGGAAAGCGGGGATAGGCCGCGGCGATGCGCTCGGCCTGCCGGAAGCTCTCGCCGCCGTCGAGCTCCCCGGTCACGAGGTCGATCCCGTCGGGGTTGACCGCCGGGACGAGATGGAAGGACGCGCGCGCCAGAAGCTCGGCCGCGCTCACTCCGGCGATGCTGTCCGAGGCGGCGAAGGCGGCGGCGAGCTCCTCGCAGAATTTCAGCAGCAGCGGCGTGCAGAGCCATTCGTTGGCGTGGTGGGTTGCGTTGTAGAGCACGCGGTTTTCCCCCTCGCCGAGGCGCAGCCGCCAGATCGGGCGGCCGAGGACGCTCCTGCCGATCTCCCCCGCCGCGAGGAAGGGATAGCGCGCCTGCAAGCCGCGCACGCAGTAGCCCACGAGGGCGGCGCTCCAGCGTATCGTCGTGGGCACCACGTCGAAGCCCAGCGGGATCACGAGGGTCTCGCCGGGGCGCAGATCGTTCTCCCGGGCGCCGGGGTTTGCCAGCCGGATGGCGTCGACCGTGCTGCCGTAGCGCTGCGCGAGACGCCAGAACGTGTCGCCGGGCACGATGCGGTGGATGCGGTAGCCCGTATACCAGGGCAGCAGCGCCCGGTGGGTCTCCCGTCCGGCGATCCCGTCGGCCGTCAGGCCCTCGGCGCTCTGAAAGCGGCGCAGCGCCGCCTCGGTCAGCGGCCCGAACAGGCCGTCGGTGTCGAGCGGCCCGAAGCCCGCTCGCACCAGGGCAAGCTGCAGCAGCTCCACCGAGGGCCCGCGGCTTCCCATGCGTAAGATCTTCATATCCTTCCTCCCCAAGCCGTATTCCCCGCATTGTATGCGCGCCCTTCTCGGGATATGCCCGCCGGGCCTCTTTTTCGCCGGGGGGCTTGTTTTCTCCCGGGGGTTCGGATATAATAGTTGCGTTTTCAGAACTCGTGCCCCGCACGGAAAGGATCGCGTTTCGACTCATGGCCAAGAACTACAAACGCCGCATGGGAGACCGGCGGGACGGACGTCTGCTCCGCTCTCTCCCCGCTTTTTCCAAATTCACCCCCTACATCATGCCCACCCGCAACGACGCCTGCAATTACTATGAGGAGAGCTTCGAGGTCTCCACGGTCGACCGCCGTCTGCGCCAGCTGCGCGTGGACGGGTACAAGGGCATCGGCATGCTGCACTTCATCATCGCGGCCTACATCCGCATCATCTCGATGCTGCCGGGTCTCAACCGCTTCGTCGTCGGCCGCCGCATCTACGCCCACCACGACGTCTGCGTGGTGATGACGGTCAAGCGCTCCCTGTCCATCGACGCGACCGAGACGACCATCAAGGTCCACTTTGACCCGACCGACACGATCTTCGACGTCTACCGCAAGATGAACGAGAAGATCGACGAGGTCAAGACCTCGGACGAGCATAACAACACCGAGGACGTGGCCGAGACGCTGTGCCGTCTGCCGCGCTTCCTGCTGCGCCTCATGATCGCGGTGCTGCGCGTGATGGACTACTTCGGCTGGATCCCCGAGAGCCTGCTCGAGGCCAGCCCCTTCCACGGCTCGCTGGTCATCACGGACCTCGGCTCGCTGCGCATCCGGCCGGTGTTCCACCACATCTACAATTTCGGCACCTTCCCGGTGTTCATCGCCTTCGGCGCGAAGCGCCACAGCTACGAGCTGGACCGCCACGGCGCGATGGTCGACCGCAAGCTGGTGGACGTGAAGATCACGCTGGACGAGCGCACGGTCGACGGCCACTACTACGCGCAGGCCTTCAAGGCGTTCTCGTACCTCTTCCAGCACCCCGAGATCCTCGAAGCGCCCCCCTCCCGCGTGATCGAAGACGTCTACTGATAGTTCGTCCCAATGGCTTTGCCATTGGGACGATTTTTTTTCAGCCCTCTGCGCGCACTCGCTGCGCTCGCACACTTGAGGGCCGCAACGTGTTTTTCGCGAGGTACACGCCCCCGCGAAAAACGAATTGAAAACACAGCGCCCGCCGGAAGGCGGGCGCTGTCGAGTTCTATGTTCTTTAAAAATCGAACAGATTGATCTGATTCGTCTCCGGCATGTCGCCGAGGGCGCCGAGGGCGCGGAGCTGATCGAGGTGGGCGGTGGAGACCTTGGGGCAGGCGGCGGAGAGCTCCTGCACGGAGATGAAGCGCTGCCCGGACTCGCCCGCGTGCTGGAGATCGAGCGCGGCGGTCTCGCCGAGGCCGGGGATGGCGACGAAGGGGGGCCGGAGCCGCCCGTCGCCGGTGATGACGAACTTTGTAGCCTGCGAGGCGTAGAGGTCGATGGGCGCGAAGAGGAAGCCGCGCATATTCATCTCGTACACGGCCTCGAGGGTGACGAGCAGATCCTCCTCGTTGGCGGTGAGGGTAGGGCGGCGGTGCATCTCGTTGATCCTGCGCCGCACGTCGTCGGCGCCGCCGCACATGATGGAGGCGTCGAAGCCGCCCTTCTGGCTGCGCCGGTAGAAGTAGGCGGCGTAGAAGGCGAGGGGCTCGTGGACCTTGAACCAGGCGATGCGGAAGGCCATCATGACGTAGGCGACGGCGTGGGCCTTGGGGAAGAGGTACTGGATCTTGCGGCAGGACTCGATCCACCAGTCGGGCACGCCGAGGCTCTGCATCTGCTCCACGATGCCGTCGGGCCAGGACTTGCCCTTGTGGATGGCGCCCTTGCGCACGGCCTCCATGAACTTGAAGGCGAGCGAGGGCTGCATGCCCTTCTGGATGAGGTAGAGCATGATATCGTCGCGGCAGCCGACGGTCTCGTTGACGCTGGCGGTGCCGTTGACGATGAGGTCGTGGATATTCCCGGCCCAGACGTCGGTGCCGTGGGAGAAGCCGGAGAGGCGGATGAGGGTATCGAACTGCTTCGGCTGGGTATCGACGAGCATCTGCCGGGTGAAGGGGGTGCCGAACTCGGGCACGCCGATGCTGCCGGTCTTGCCGATGATGGGGTCGTCGTCGGGCAGGCCGAGGGCGGCGGGCGTGGTGAAGATCGACATGGTCTCCGGGTCGGACAGGGAGATCTCCTTGGCGTCGACGCCGGTCAGGTCCTCCATCATGCGGATCATGGTCGGGTCATCGTGGCCGAGCTCGTCGAGCTTGAGGAGGTTGGCCTCCATGCAGTGGTACTCGAAGTGGGTGGTGATGATATCGGAGTTGGGGTCGTCGGCGGGGTGCTGGACGGGGCAGAAGTCGGTGACGTCCTTGTCCTGGGGGATGACGACGAGGCCGCCGGGGTGCTGGCCGGTGGTGCGCTTGATGCCGACGAGGCCGAGGGCGAGGCGGTTTTCCTCGGCCTTGGTGGCCTTGACGCCGCGCTCCTCGAGGTACTTCTTCACGTAGCCGTAGGCGGTCTTCTCGGCGAGGGTGCCGATGGTCCCGGCGCGGAACACGTGGTCGGCGCCGAAGAGGGTCTCGGTGTACTTGTGGGCCTTGGCCTGGTACTCGCCGGAGAAGTTGAGGTCGATATCGGGGGTCTTCTCGTTGCCGGGGAAGCCGAGGAAGGTCTCGAAGGGGATATCGAAGCCGTCGCGGCGCATGCGCGTACCGCAGTCGGGGCAGTCCTTCTCGGGCATGTCCGCGCCGCAGCCGTAGCTGCCGTCGGTGACGAACTCACTGTGACGGCACTTGGGGCAGACGTAGTGCGGCGGCAGGGAGTTGACCTCGGTGATGCCGGACATATAGGCCACGATGGACGAGCCGACGCTTCCCCGCGAGCCGACGAGGTAGCCGTTTTCCAGCGAGTTCTGCACGAGCTTCTGGGCCGACATGTAGATGACGTCGTACTGGTGGTCGAGGATGGTGTTGAGCTCGGTGTCGACGCGGCTCTGGACGAGCTCGGGCGGGTGCTCGCCGTAGATGCGGTGCATCTTGTCGTAGACGAGGCGCTTGAGGTCCTCGGCGGAGTGCTCGATCTTGGGCGCAAAGAGCTCCTTCGGCAGCAGCTGGATCTCCTCCACCTGGTCGGCGATGGCGCGGGTGTTGGTGACGACGACCTCTTTGGCGGCGTCCTTGCCGAGGTAGGCAAACTCCTCGAGCATCTCCTTTGTCGTGCGGAAGTAGATGGGGCAGCTCCGGTCTGCGTCGGCGAACTTCTTGGCGGCCTGAAGGATCTTGCGGTACTGCTCGTCCTCGGGGTCGAGAAAGTGCACGTCCGAGGCGGCGATGACCGGCTTGCCGAGCTCCTTGCCGAGCCTGTAGATCGTGCGGTTGTAGTCCTGGAGGACCGAGGCGTCGCTGACGGTGCCGTTGTCGATCAGAAAGGCGTTGTTGCAGATGGGCTGGATCTCGAGGTAGTCGTAGAGCGCGGCGATCTTTTTGAGCTCCTCGCCGCTCGCGCCCTTCATGACCGCGCCGTAGAGCTCGCCCATGCCGCAGGCCGAGCCGACGAGGATGCCCTCGCGGTGCTGCAAGAGCAGGCTCTTGGGCACGGTGGGCACACGGTGGAAGTATTTGAGGTAGGACTGGCTGATCATCTCGTACAGGTTTTTCAGGCCCGTGCGGTTTTTGACCAGCAGGATCATGTGGTACGTCTTCGCCACGTCGGTGCGGCGCAGCGTGTGGTAGACGGTCTCGATGTCGTCCACGGTGCGCGCGCCCTGCTGGCGGAGCATCGGCAGGAATTTCCCCATCATGCGCGCCACGACCAGCGCGTCGTCGGAGGCGCGGTGGTGGTTGAAGGCGGGCAGGCCGAGGTGGTTCGAGACGATGTCGAGCTTGAAGCGCTTGAGCTCCGGGCACAGGGCCTGGCTGAGCGCGAGCGTGTCGAGGAAGACGGGGCGGAAGCGGACGCCGCAGCGCTTCGCGGCGGCGGTCATGAAGCCCACGTCGAAGTGGGCGTTGTGGGCGATGATGGGCCGGTCGCCGACGAAGGCCATGAAGGCCCCGAGGGCGTCCTTCTCCTTCGGCGCGCCCTGCACGTCGGCGTCCCGGATGCCGGTGAGCGTGGTGATGTCGGGCGGGATGTGGCGCTCGGGGTCGACGAAGGTGTTGAAGGTCTCGAGGACCCGGTCGCCGGAGAAGCGGATCGCGCCGATCTCGGTCATGCGGTCCGTCTGGGCGTTGAGGCCGGTGGTCTCGATGTCGAAGGCGACGAACTCGGCGTCGAGCGGCAGGGAGCTTTTGCCGATGACGGCGCTGTTGCCGTCCATGTCGTTGACGTAGTAGGCCTCCATGCCGTAGATGATCTTGACGCCGTTCTTTTTGCCCGCCTGCCACATGTCGGGGAAGGCCTGGGCCACGCCGTGATCGGTCACGGCAATGGCGGGCATGCCCCAGTAGGCGGCGCGCTTGACGGCCTCCTTGGGGTCGGTCAGCGCGTCGAGGGCGGAAAAGCGGGTGTGCAGATGCAGCTCCACGCGCTTCTCCTCCGCGTCGTCGGTGCGGATGACGCGCTTGCCCTTGACGATGTTGCGCGGGTCGAGCACCATGTCGTCGTCGTATTTGGAGTAGATGATCTCGCCCTGCACCGTCAGGTGGTCGCCGGCCTTCACCGCGTCGATGACGGACTTGTCGTCCTCGGCGCGCAGGAAGCGGGACACGCGCACGGTGTTGGTGCGGTCGGTGAGGTCGAAGCACAGCACGGCGGCCCCGCTTTTGGGGATGGTGCGGCTGGTGACGGCGACGACGTCGCCCTCCACGCACACCCGCCCGGATTCGAGCGTGAGCGTGTCCATCGCCACGGGGCGCTGCTTGACGGCCTTGCCCATCAAAACGCTGCCCGTCGGCTTTTTGGCACCCGGCGCGGCGGCGGGCTCCGCCGGAGCCGCGCTCTGCCGGGGATAGTCCGGCGCGACGGTCACGCTCTGCAGCTCGTAGTCGGCGCAGATGCAGGCGGTCAGAGCGTTGAGCTCCACGGGCGAGGGCATGGCGGCAAAGCGCGCCGCGACGCGCAGCGTCCGCTGCTTCACGTCCACCTGCACGTCGGTGACGAAGGCCTTGTCCAGCCCGCCCGCCGCGGCGCGCAGTCCCTCGCAGCCGGGAAAGATTGTCAGAAAGGGTGTATGTTCGCCCATGGTATCGAACCGGTCCTCTGTCAGGTGTCGCTTTCGATCAGGTCGATCAGCCTGTCGCAGCGATGCCGTAGTCGGCCTCGCGCGCCTCGCCGGGCCCGTTGACCACGCAGCCCATGACGGCCACGGTGATGTCCCTGTCCATGTCCCGCACGCGGCCTTCGACCTCGGTGGCGAGCGAGATCAGGTCGATCTCGGTCCGCCCGCAGGTGGGGCAGGAGACGAACTTGACCCCGCCGGGGCGCAGGCCCGCGGCCTTGAGGATGGCGATGCCCGCCGAGACCTCGCGCACGGGGTCGGCGGTGAGGGAGACGCGGATCGTGTTGCCGATGCCCTCGCACAGCAACGTGCCGATGCCGACGGCGGACTGGATGGTCCCGTTCCACTCGGTGCCGGTCTCGGTCACGCCGAGGTGCAGGGGATAGGGGAAGACCTCGCTGGCAAGCCGGTAGGTCTCGATGGTCAGCGGCACCGACGAGGTCTTGAGCGACAGGCAGATATCGTCGAAGTCAAAGCGCTCCAGAAGCTCGGCGTGGCCCCTGGCGCTTTCGACCATGGCCTCGGCGCAGGGGTGGCCGTACTTTTCGAGCAGCCGCTTTTCGAGCGAGCCCGCGTTGACCCCGATGCGGATGGGGATATGCCGCGCCTTGCAGGCCTCGGCCACGGCGCGGACGTTCTCCTCGCCGCCGATGTTGCCGGGGTTGATGCGGATCTTGTCGATGCCGCGCGCCGCCGCCTCGAGGGCGAGGCGGTAGTCGAAATGGATGTCGGCCACCAGCGGCACGCTGACCTGCTCCTTGATGGCGGAGACGGCCTTCGCCGCCTCCATGTCGGGGATCGCGATGCGCACGATGTCCGCGCCCGCGGCCTGCATGGCGCGGATCTGTCGGACCGTCGCCTCCACGTCCCAGGTCTTGGTGGAGCACATGGTCTGCACGCTCACCGGCGCGCCGCCGCCGATCGCAACGCCGCCGACGCGGATCTGCCGGACGGAATCTCGTCTGTCTGTCATGTCGTAAAGATCCTCCAGATATCGTGGAACATGACGAAGGCCATCAGCCCCAGCAGCAGCACCATGCCCGCCGCGTGGATATAGCCCTCGTACTTGGGGTCGAGCTTTTTATGCGTCACGGCCTCGATGACCTGGCTCACCAGCAGCAGGAAGATCCGGCCGCCGTCGAGCGCGGGGATCGGGAGCAGGTTCATGATCGCGAGGTTGACCGTGATGAAGGCCGTGAAGTAGAACACGTTGTACAGGCCGTCGGAGAGGGATTGCGCCTGCTCGCCGGTCTCGGCCATGTAGTCCACGATGCCGACCGGCCCGCTCATGTCCTCCACGCTCACGCGCCCGTGCACGAGCTCGCGCAGGCCCATCCAGACCCAGCGGCCAAACTCCATCGTCGTGTTCCAGGAGTAGCGCAGGGTCGTGAGCGGCGTTGCCTCCTCGTAGCCCAGATTGAAGCCGTAGAGCTTGCGGCTCTGTCCGGGGTACTCGATCCGGGTCATGGGGAAGTCCTTGAGCGTGACGCGCCTGCCGTCTCGCCGGACGACGATGTCGTACACGCCGTCGCCCTGCTGCAAAAAGTCGGTGATGTCCGATTGCAGGTAGATGCGCTGCCCGTCGATCTTCAAAAAGCGGTCGCCCACCTGCAGACCGGCCTCGCCCTGATAGGGGCAGCCGTCCTGAAAGCTGACGATCTGCGTCCCGCGGTAGGCATACGCGCTCGAGCCGTATAGGATCAGCACGATCACGAAGCCCAGCACAAAGTTCATGAAGGCCCCGGCGAAGAGGATGATGATCCGTTTCCAGGCCGGCTGCGAGGTGAAGGCCCGCGGGTCGTCCACGGCCTCGTCCTCGCCGGTCATCATGCAGTAGCCGCCGAAGGGGATGCAGCGCAGGGCGTAGAGGGTCTCGCCCTTCCGCTTCTTCCAGATCGCGGGCCCCATGCCGAGGGAGAACTCCTCGACCTTGACGCCGCAGGCCTTGGCCGCGGCGAAGTGGCCGCCCTCGTGGATGCCGACCATCAGGCCGAAAAGCAGGATCGCCAGGATGATGTAGAAAACGCTCATTTGCCAAAGGTCTCCAAAACATAGGCTCTGGCGGCCGCGTCGGCCTCCAGGATGGTGTCCAGATCGGCATGCTGCACGACGCCGACCTTTTCCACGGCGCCCGCCGCGGCGTCATAGATGCGGTTGTAGCCGAGCTCGCGCCGCAGGAACATGTGCACGGCCACCTCGTTGGCGGCGCTCATGACGCAGGGCGCGGTGCCGCCGGTGCGCGCGCAGTCCATCGCGAGCTTCAGGCAGGGCGTCTTCTCGTAGTCCGGGGCCTCGAACGTGAGGTCGCGCAGGCGGTAAAAGTCCAGATGCTCGAACATCGAGGGCATGCGCTCCGGATAGGTCAGGGCGAGCTGGATGGGCAGGCCCATGTCCGGCACGCCGAGCTGGGCGATCACGGTCCCGTCACACAGCTCCACCATCGAGTGGATCACGCTCTGCGGGTGGATGACCACCGTGATGTCGTCGGGCGTGACGGAGAACAGGTGCATGGCCTCGACGAATTCGAGGCCCTTGTTCATCATCGTCGCGCTGTCGACGGAGATCTTCGCGCCCATGCTCCAGTTGGGGTGGGCGACCGCCTGCTCGGGCGTGACGGACTCGAGCTCGGACCGCGCCTTCCCGCGGAAGGGGCCGCCGGAGCCGGTCAGCAGGATCTTGTGCAGCTCGCCGGGCTTTCTCCCCATCAGGCACTGGAAGATGGCCGAGTGCTCGGAGTCCACGGGCACGATCTCCGCGCCCCGCTCCTTCGCCGCGCGCATGACGAGCTCGCCCGCGCAGACCAGGGTCTCCTTGTTGGCCAGGGCGATGCGCTTTTTCTCCGCGATCGCCGCGAGGGTCGGCTTCAGCCCCACCGCGCCGGAGACCGCGGTCACCACGCAGTCGCTCTCCGCGAGCGTCGCCGCCTCCAGAAGTCCCTCCATCCCGACGCCGACGCGGATGTCGGTGTCGGCCACGGCGGTCTTGAAGGCCTTGGCGGCCTGCTCGTCGTACACCGCGCAAAACTGCGGCCTGTATTTGCGCGCCTGCTGTTCGAGCAGGTCGATCTTTCTCTGCGCGGTCAGGGCCGCGACGCGCACGCCGATGTGCTCCGCCGCCGCCAGCGTCTGCCGGCCGATCGAGCCGGTGCAGCCCAGTACCGAAATGGCTTTGACCATGTTCTTGACCTCTTTTTCTTATTTTTACGCGCCCTCCGGCGCTTGTATGATCCCGCGGGGCGCGCCCCTAACGTTTCAGCGTCCTCAGATACGCCTTGCGCTCCTCGCTCACGCGGAAGCTCTCGAGGGCCTTCCGGATCGCCTTGTTGTGGGTCCACGGTTCCAACCGCCCGTTCTCCAGATAGGGCAGCGTCTCGTCCCAGCGCTTGGCCAGCGCCGTGGCGAAGAACCAGGCCTGCATCATGCGCAGGTAGTATTCCTCCGTCTCGATCTCGGCCGCCCACGCGAGGACCTCGGGCCGAAACTCCCCGTCCAGAAAGTGCGCCATCAGCATGCGCAGGGCAAAGCGCCTCGTGTAGAGCGCCCCGCTGTCCAGCCTTCGCCGCGTATCCGCCAGCAGGCGCTCGGGCTTTTTGCGCAGGCAGGGCGGGTTCATGCAGTCGCAGACCGCCCAGTTGTCGACGAAGGGCAGGAAGGCGTCCAGCGCCGCGGCGCATTCGTCGTAATCCCGGATGCGCTCGATCAGAAAGCCGTGCAGCAGATTTTCCTCATGGAAGCGGTGCGGCAGCTCTCCGAGGAAAGCCGCCGCCGTTTCCGTCCCGTGAAGCTCCTTTGCCAGCGCGCGCAGCGCGGGGCTTCGCACGCCGAGGATCGAATCGGGCGGAAGCGTCGGGACCAGCTTCGCCGTAAACGCCCGGTATCCGGGCTCCGCCAGCGAAAAAAGCCTCTCCTGTACCGCCGTCATGGATTCTTGACCCCGCCGTAGCGCCGGTCCCGGCTGCGGAAGACCGCGATGGCCTTGTCCAGCTCCTCCGGCGTAAAGTCCGGCCACAGCACGTCCGTGAAGTAGAACTCCGCGTAGGCGCACTGCCACAGCAGGAAGTTGGAGATGCGCACCTCTCCGCCCGGCCGGATCAGCAGGTCTGGGTCGGGGATGCCGGCGGAGTAGAGGTAGCTTGAGAAGCGCTCCTCGGTCAGCTCGCCCTCCGCCTTCCCCGCGGCATAGTCCGCGGCATAGCGGCGCGCGGCGTGCAGGATCTCGTCCCGCCCGCCGTAGTTGAGGCAGATGTTGGCCTGAAAGCCCTCGTAGCGCCGGGAGATCTCGTCGGTCTTTTGGACCAGCGCCCGCAGCTCCGGGCTCAGGCCCTCGACATCGCCGAAGACCTTCATGCGGATGTGGTCGCGCTCCATGGTGTCGATGGCCTCGTGCAGGTACTTGCCCAGCAGCTTCATGATCGTGGAGACCTCGCCCTCGGGCCTGCGCCAGTTCTCGGTGGAGAAGGCGTAGACCGTCAGGTATTCGACGCCGATGTTCTTGCAGTAGGTCGCGATTTTCCGGAAGGTCTCCGCGCCGACCGCGTGGCCCGCGGTGCGCGGCAGGCCGCGCTTTTTGGCCCAGCGGCCGTTGCCGTCGAGGATGATCGCAATATGGCGGGGTGGGCGGGCAAGGTCCCGCTCCCCCGCCGGATTGTTGTTAGGCATGGTTTTCTCCGCTCAGATCTCCGTCAGTTCTTTTTCCTTCTTCTCGCAGATCTTGTCGATCTCCTTGATGTAGTCGTCGGTCAGCTTCTGGATGTCCTTCTCGGCGATCTTGTAGTCGTCCTCGGTGATCTCGGAGGCCTTCTGCTGCTTCTTGAACTTCTCGACCGCGTCGCGGCGGATGTTGCGGATGGCGACCTTGGAGGTCTCGCCGTACTTCTTGGTCTGCTTGACGAGGTCCCGGCGGCGCTCCTCGGTCAGCGGGGGGAAGACCAGACGGATCATGCGCCCGTCGTTCTGGGGGTTGATGCCGAGCTCGGAGGCGAGGATGGCCTTCTCGATGGCCTTGAGCAGGCTCGCGTCCCAGGGCTGGATCAGCAGGGAGCGGGGGTCGGGCGTGGAGACGGAGGCCACCTGGAGGATCGGGGTATCCACTCCGTAGTAGCTGACCGTGATGGGGCTCAGCACGGCGGTGTTGGCGCGGCCCGCGCGGATCGTCGACAGCTCGCTGTTGAGCGCCTCGCAGGTCTTTTTCATCTTGTTCTCAAATTCCGGGTAATCAGACATCGTTTTTCCCTCCGTTTTCAGACTTTTTCATCGGTATTTCGTTAAAAACCGCAAAGAACCATGTGGTTTTCGTTCACTGTACCAGAGTGCCGATCTCCTCGCCGTCCAGCGCGCGCAGGATATTTTCGCCCGACAGCGCGAAGACGAGCACCGGGATGCTGTTGTCCATCGCGATGGCCGTGGCCGTGGAATCCATGACCTGGAGCCGCCGGGAGAGCACCTCGTCGTAGGAGATGCGGTCGAAGCGCACGGCGTCCGGGTCCTTGCGGGGATCGGCGGAGTAGACGCCGTCGATATTTTTGGCGAGCAGGATGGCGTCCGCGTGGATCTCGGCCGCCCGCAGCACCGCCCCCGTGTCGGTGGAGAAGAAGGGCATGCCGGTGCCGCCGGCGAAGAGCACGATCTCCCCGTTTTCGAGGTATTCCAGGGCCTTGCGGGTATCGTAGCGCTCCCCGACGCCCTGGATGTCGACCGCCGTCAGCACGCGGGCCTTCGCCCCGAGCTGCCGGAACACGTCGCACACGGCGAGGCAGTTCATGCAGGTGGCGAGCATGCCCATGCGGTCGGCGCTGACGCGCTCGACCTTGCCCGCGCCGTCCTTGACGCCGCGCCAGAAGTTGCCGCCGCCGATGACGATGCCGACCTGCACGCCCGCGTCCGCGGCCTTTTTGACGGCGGCGCAGACGGAGGAGACGAAGTCGAAGTCGAAGCCGGTCTTTTTCTCCGCGGCGAGCGCCTCGCCGCTGATCTTGAGGACGATGCGTTTGTAGCTCATAAGTACTCCTTTATATATCCAGTATGCCCAGGATCACGATGCCCGCAATCACAATGGCGATGTTGAGATAGTGCTTCCAGGAGAGCTTTTCCTTCAGGAAGATGCGGCTCCACAGGACCGAGGCGATGCAGTAGCTGGAGATGATGGGCGCGGAGAAGGCCACATGCTCCTGATCCGCGAGGGCGTAGATGTAGAAGAACTGGCCGACGGTCTCGAAGATCGCGCCGGTGTACTTGGGGACCTCCTGCCTCGGCAGGAGCTTCTGCTTTTTGACGCCGAGGACCCAGACCGCGCAGAGCGCGCCGACGAAGAGGAAGGTCAGCTCGTAGGCGCAGTTGGCGCTGTCCTCGTCGAGCACCTCGAGCACGCGGCTGTCGGCGAAGGTGCCCAGCGCGTCGAGCAGGCAGTAGACGACGGGGATGGCGATGGCGAGCCAGCTTTTGGCGTAGTGGCGGTTCGAGGCGTCCTGCCGGGCGCGGCGGAGCTCCTCATCCTCGTTGGCCTCCGTGAAGCCGAGGCCGACGACGCCGATGCAGACCAGCGCCACCGCGACCAGCGCGACGGGCGGCAGATCCTCGCTGATGCCGGCGGTGAGGAAGGTCAGCACCGCGACGATCGCGCCGGAGCTGTTGCAGATCGGGGAGGAGATCGACAGCTCGATATACCGCAATCCGAGATAGCCGATGGTCATCGAGAGGATGTACAGCATGGACACGGGCAGATAGGTCAGCACGACGTGCCAGCTCATCTCCACGCCCTTGAAAACAATCTGGTACAGCGCGTGCAGGCCCATCACGACGCCCACCGCCGTCACCATTTTCAGATGTGAGTACTTGTCTCTCGCGTCCTGACAGCCGATCTTGGAAAAGAGGTCCGAGCCGCTCCAGCACAGCAGCGCGATGACCGAGAAGGTAAACCACATGGATCCGGATTTCCTTTTCTGTTTATTCCAAATGATTCTACCACAGCGCGTCCCTTTTGACAATTGCCAATCTTCCGCCGGGTATCCAAAATCCGCCGTCCCTTCAAAGGAAATGCCCATATTCGTTTTCCGTGAAACGAATATGGGCATTCTGTGCGGCTTGACGGGGCGGGGCGCTCAGGTCTTTTTCAGCACGGTCAACTCCACCCACTCCCGGCTGATGCTGACGCGCACGTCGCTGGCGAGCTTGCCCAGGATGGATTTGCCGATCTCGTCCTCCTCGAGCTTCTCCTCGCTGAGCTGCCACTCGACG
>CADCLH010000019.1 GCA_902802215.1 Oscillospiraceae bacterium | reverse complement strand
CCAGTCGGCCAGATTGGCCCGCACCGAGGAGGTCAGGAACTGACTGTGAAAGGCGAGATACTCGAGCTCGCTGCGGTACTGCTCGTAGCAGCCCTTCGAGCGGTAGAAAGCGATCACGTCGTCGACCGCCTCGATGATCTCCAGATTCCGCCGCGTGTTCTTCGTGTTGGTGATCGAGCCCGGGCGGATCAGGTAGCGGTACCAGGCGCGGGGGACATAGTCGATCCGATCCGCGTAATAGTACAGCTTCAGGACCGTGCGGAGGTCTTCAAACCAGACGCGCGAGGGGAAGCGGATGTCCTGTTCGAGAAAGAAGGCGCGCCGGTAGATCTTGTTCCAGGCGTTGGGGATTTCCAGCAGCAGCCCCGGATACTCCGAAAGCCGGAAAGGACCCTCTCGTTTGCAGCCATGCACATACTTCAGCTCCCGTCCGTCCGGGTTGACCGACACGGAGTCGAAGATGCACAGATCAAAGCCGTCGTCCAGATGGGAGAGCATCTCCTCCACCGCGCCGGGGGCCAGATAGTCGTCGCTGTCGACAAAGAGGACATACTCGCCCGAGGCCTGCTCAAGCCCGGTATCCCGCGCGGCGCCGAGACCGTGATTCTCCGTCGTGATGACCGTGATCAGCGACGGAAAGCGGGCACGGTACGCCTCGGCGATCGCGCCGGAGCCGTCGGTCGAGCCGTCGTTGACGACGATGATCTCATAGCCGGAGGCATTTTCCGCGATCAGCGAATCCAGACATTTGGCGAGATAGGCTTCGACATTGTAGACGGGGACCACGATGCTGAGTCTGCACATGGCGGGCCTCCTTACGCTTTCTTCTTCATGCGGCTGTTCGCGCCCATGAGCAGGGCGACCGCGCGGTACTGCCCGGACAGCAGGAGCCGGGTCAGCAGATGGTATTTGGCGGGAGCTTTTCTGTAATAGGAATTGCTCCGAAAATCCGGGAAGCGTTCAAGAAACGCCTTTCGCAGAGCTGGCAGGACCGGGCTTTTCGGATCGCCGAGACAGACGCGGACGGAGCCGGTCAAAAACAGATTGTAAAACGCGACGTAGTCGAGCTGCTGGCGATAGCGCTCATACAGCCCCTTTTCCCGATACCAGCCAAGCAGATCGTCCAAGGCGTCGACGATCTCCAAATTGCGTTCGAGCTTCGCACCCTTGGTGATCGAGCCGGGTCGCACCAGATAGAGATACCACGCCTTCCCCGCGGACCAGATCCGGTCGGTGAGCGGATAGAGCTTGGGCATCGTGCGCAGATCCTCGTACCAGACCCGGCCGGGGAAACGGATGCCGCTGTCGAGAAACAGACTTCTGCGGCAGATTTTGTTGCATCCGGAGGGGTACTCCATGAGAAGCTCCGGAAAGGCGTCAAGACTGACCGCTCCGCTGCGGGCGCAGCCGGGGAGACGCTCCAGCACATTCCCGTCGGTATCGACCGACAGAAAGTCAAATATCACGATATCCCGCTCCGGCGTGAGACTGTCCAGCATTTCACCCAGCGCGCCGTCGGCCAGCCGGTCGTCGCTGTCCAGAAAGAAGACGAATTCTCCCCGCGACGCTTCAAGTCCCACGTTCCGGGCCGCGCCGAGGCCGCCGTTTTCCGTGGTGATCACGCGGATGCGCTCGGGATACCGGGCGGCGTATTCCAGCGCGATCGCCTCGGAATCGTCGGTCGACCCGTCGTTGACGACGATGATCTCACAGTCGTCCGCGGCCGGATCGAGCACGGAGTCCAGACAGGCCGCGAGGTAGTCTCGCGTATTGTAAACGGGGATCACGATGCTCAGCTTCAAATCCAACACCTCTGCGTTTATGATATCACAGCGCCGCGGCCGAAGCAAGCGGCAAAGGCAGAGGCGAGAAAAACAGTTGCCCGGCGCGGGAAAACAGTGTATAATAACAGAGTTAACGATTCTGCTTCTTTCGAGAGGGAGTTCCAAATGAGCGCGAAAAAGAAAAAGCTGAAAAAAGTCAGCGAGGAGAAATACATCGCCGAGAGCAAAGACCTGTACGAGTGGATCTACTGCCTGCTCGTCGCCCTGATCCTCTGTGTGCTTCTGTTTGTATTCTGCGTCCGGACCATCGACGTCTCCGGCACCTCCATGTACCCGACGCTCAACAACAGCGACAAGATGCTGGTCTCCGGCCTGTTTTACAAGCCGAAGGTCGGCGATATCGTCGTATTCAAAAAGGACGAGTATGATCCCAACAAAGCCCTTGTGAAGCGCGTGATCGCGGTCGAGGGCCAGGAGATCAACATGGACTTTGAAAACGGCATCGTCTATATCGACGGCGTCGCCATCGCAGAGGACTATATCAACGAGCTCACCCACAACAAGCTCGATTTCATCGGCCCCAAGACGGTGCCGGAGGGCTGCGTCTTCGTCATGGGCGACAACCGCAACATGTCCATTGACAGCCGCAAGAAGGAGATCGGCATGCTCGACACCCGGCTGATCCTGGGCAAGGCCTACTATGTGATCTATCCGCTGTCGGAGATCAGGTCGATCGGATGAACGGGCAGCGGTTTGAGAGCATGAACATCCAGTGGTACCCCGGTCACATGACCAAGGCCCGCCGGATGATCGAAGAAAACGTCAAGCTGGTCGACGCGGTGTGCGAGATCCTCGACGCCCGCATCCCGTATTCCAGCCGGAACCCGGACATCGACAGCCTCGCCTCCGGCAAACCGCGGCTTGTGATCCTGAACCGCTGCGATCTCGCCGATCCGAAGATGACCGCCCGCTGGAGCGCGTATTTCAAAAGCCTCGGCTTTGCTGTCCTGGAGACGGACGCAAAGAGCGGGAAGGGCGTCGGCGGCTTCGCCCCGGCAATCCGCACGCTTCTGCGCGACAGGCTGAAGGAATACGAGGCCAAAGGCCAGGTCGGCCGGACGCTGCGCGTGATGGTCCTCGGCATCCCGAATGTCGGAAAATCCACGCTGATCAACAAGGTCGCCGGACGGAAGGCAGCCGCCGCGGGGGACAAGCCCGGCGTGACCCGCGGCAGACAGTGGATCGGCATCGGCAACGGTCTGGACCTGCTGGATACGCCGGGTATCCTCTGGCCCAAGTTCGACAGCCAGGAGGTCGGCGAGCTGCTGGCCGTCACCAACGCCATCAAGGCGGACATTCTGGACCGCGAAACGCTGGGGGCCAATTTCATGCTGCGCCTTGCGTTATACTACCCGGAGGCCGTGCGCGAGCGGTACAAGATCGAACCCGACGTGCAGGCCGGCGGCTTTGCCCTGCTGGAGCGGGCGGCGCGAAAGCGCGGCTTCCTTGTCTCCGGCGGCGACGCCGACCTGGAGCGCATGGCCAACACCCTGCTCAAGGAATACCACGAGGGAAAACTCGGAAAACTGACATTGGAGAGCCCGGATGACAGAGCTTTGGACGCTGGAAAACGAGATCTATAACGAGGGCTTCACGCTGCTGTGCGGCGTGGACGAGGCCGGGCGCGGTCCGCTCGCGGGACCGGTGTGCGCGGCGGCGGTCATGCTCCCGCGCGGCCATGTGATCGAGGGGCTCAACGACTCGAAGAAGCTCACGGAAAAACGCCGCGAGGAGCTCTACGACGTGATCCGGAGCGAGAGCGTTTCGTACGGGATCGCCTTCGCCTCGGTGGAGGAGATCGAGACGCTGAACATCCTCGGGGCGACCTTCCTCGCCATGAACCGGGCGATCAAGCAGCTCAGTCCCGCGCCGGAGCTGGCGCTGATCGACGGCAACCGCACAAAGGGCATCGAAGTCCCCGCCCGCTGCGTCGTCAAGGGGGACTCAAAGTGCGCCGATATCGCCGCGGCCTCGGTGCTCGCGAAGGTCACGAGGGACCGGTATATGCTGGAAATGGCGGAAAAGTACCCGCAGTACCATTTTGAGCAGCACAAGGGCTACGGGACGACGCTGCACTATGCGGCTCTGCGGGAGTTCGGCCCGTCGCCGATCCACCGCATGAGTTTTTTGAAAAAGCTGTACGGATGAGCAGGGAACTCGGAGCCTGGGGCGAGGAGCAGGCGGCGCGTTATCTTCGCCGCAAGGGCTATACGATCGTGGAGCGAAACTACGCCTGCCGCTTCGGGGAGATCGACCTCATCGCGCGCAGGCGCGGGGTGATCGCGTTCGTCGAGGTCAAGCTGCGCAAGAACGCGAACTTTGCCGAGGCGCGCGAGTTCGTCACCTGCGGCAAGCAGCGGCGCATCCTCAAAAGCGCCTCGCTCTGGCTTGCCGCGCACGGCTGCGACGAGCTTCAGCCGCGCTTCGACGTGATCGAGATCTACGCCCCCGAGGGGATGGATACGGATAAGCTCACGATCCATCATCTCGAGGACGCGTTCGAGTGATCTATGTACCCGCCGGAGGCGGGCTGCGTTCAGCAGGTGCCGCGCGGACAGAAGGTCGAGCAGTAGGTCTCGGCCTTGGTGTTGGCCTTCTCGTTCTGAACGCTGATGTGCTCGGCGCTGCAGCGGCAGTCGACGGTGTTGTACTTGCAGGCGCTGACGTCGCAGCCGACGCCGGGATTGCCGGATTTTGTTCTCTTGTCGCTCATTTGATTCGCCTTCCTTTCACAAGCAGTATTTGCTTTTCATGCGCTTTTATTCGGAGGAGCTATGGCACTGTACACCATCGGAGATCTGCATCTCTCCTTTGCCAAGGACAAGCCCATGGATGTTTTCGGCCCGAACTGGCAGAACCACGCCGAAAAGCTCCGCGAGGGCTTTTCCTCTCTCGGGGAGGACGACGTCACGGTGCTGTGCGGCGATCTGAGCTGGGGGATGGACCTGGACGAGACGGAGCCGGATTTTCGCTTCGTCGACGAGCTGCCCGGGAAGAAGATCATCCTCAAAGGCAATCATGATTACTGGTGGACGACAGCTGCGCGGATGAAGCGCTTCTTTGCCGAGAAGGGGATCGGGAGCGTCGAGATCCTGCACAACAACTGCTTTTTCTACGGAGACCTTGCGATCTGCGGGACGCGCGGCTGGTTTTACGAGGAGGACAGGGGCGACGGACACGACGCGAAGATCATGCGGCGGGAGGTCATGCGCCTCGAGGCCTCGCTGAAGGCGGCGGGGGAGCGGGAAAAGCTCGTGTTCCTGCACTATCCGCCGATCTATCAGAGCTACCGCTGCCAAGAGATCCTGGAGCTGCTTGAAAAACACCGGGTCAGGCTCTGCTGCTACGGCCACATCCACGGGAAGGGCCGGGCGCTCGCGTTCAACGGCCGGTACGGATGCACGGCGTTTCGCCTCGTATCCGCCGATCAGCTGGATTTTCGGCCGGTAAAGCTGCTGGACAGCCCGGATTCCGGCCCGGATTTAAAGAATTAGTCATTGATTTTGCGGCGGATATCTGTTATCATATCCGAGTGCGTGTGACACATATAGAGGAGGAAATCAACCATGATCTTAAAGAACGTAGAAAAGAAAGAGAAAAATACCGCTGCTTTTGCCGTCGAGTCTGACGCGGCCGAGTTTGAGAAGGCCGTCAACGACGCCTACCGCAAGAGCAGATCTTCGATAAGCATCCCCGGCTTCCGCAAGGGCAAGGCGCCCCGCGCCGTGATCGAGGGCATGTACGGCCATGAGGTCTTCTATCAGGACGCGATGGACGAGCTGGCTCCCGAGGCCTATGAGTTCGGCCTGAAGGAGTCCGCGCTGAACGTCGTCGGCGCCCCGGCCATTGAGAATGTCGAGGTCACCGACGCACGCACGGTCTGCTTCACCTTCGCCGTCTCCCTGTACCCCGAGGTCACGCTCGGCCAGTACAAGGGTCTGGAGGCGGTCAAGCTCCCGGTCGAGGTCTCCGACGAGGAGGTCGACTCCGAGCTCAACGCCGCCCGCAAGCGCGGCGCCCGCATGCTGGACATCGACGACCGCGAGGCCCGTATGGGCGACACCGCCAACATCGACTTTGACGGCTACCTCGACGGCGAGCGCTTCGACGGCGGCAAGGCCGAGGGCTACTCCCTCGAGCTCGGCTCCAACAGCTTCGTTCCCGGCTTCGAGGAGCAGGTCGCCGGCATGAAGATCGGCGAGGAGAAAGAGCTCGCCATCACCTTCCCCGCGGACTACACCCCGGAGCTTGCGGGCAAGGACGTTGTGTTCAAGGTCAAGCTCAACAGCCTGACGATGCCCGAGCTGCCCGAGCTGGACGACGAGTTCGCCAAGGACGTGTCCGAGTTCGACACGCTCGAGGAGTACAAGGCCAGCATCCGCGACAGGCTCGTCAAGGAGAAAACCGAGAAGTCCGACGCCGCCTTCCGCTCCGCCGTCATGCATCAGGCCGCGGAGAACGTCAGCGCCGAGATCCCCGAGGTCATGGTCGACGAGAAGGTCGAGGAGACGCTGCGCAACTACGCCTCCCAGTTCGGCATGAACGACCGCAAGGCCAGCGTTGAGGACCTGTGCAAGATGATGGGCATCAACGACGAGATGATGGCCAAGAGCATCCGTCCCGGCGCCGAGTTCCAGGTCAAGACCGACCTGCTGCTCAAGGCCGTGATGGACGCCGAGGAGCTTGACGACAACGACGAGGCCTTCGCCGCCTATGTCGAGCGCGTCTCGGGCGAGGTCGGCGCCGATGCCGAGCAGCTCAGACAGTACTTCGGCGAGGAGTTCATGCGCAACGAGTTCAAAAAGGAGCTCGCCACGAAGCTCATCGTCGACAGCGCCGTCGCCAAGGCCCCCGCGGAAGAATAAGAAAACGAAGCAGAATAATCTTTGCAGGATAAGGATATGCTCTCTTGGATGCTGAGCGGAAAAAGGAGAGTTTTTACAAATGAGTTTAGTTCCCTATGTTGTTGAACAGACCAGCCGCGGCGAGCGCTCGTATGACATCTTCTCGCGGCTGCTCAATGACCGTATCGTCATGCTGTCCGAGGAGGTCAACGATGTGACGGCGAGTCTGGTCGTGGCCCAGCTCCTGTATCTGGAGGCGCAGGACCCCGACAAGGACATCCAGTTCTACATCAACAGCCCCGGCGGCAGCGTCTCGGCGGGCCTTGCGATCTACGACACCATGCAGTACATCAAGCCCGACGTCTCGACCATCTGCGTCGGCATGGCCGCCTCCATGGGCGCGTTCCTGCTGTCCTCCGGCGCGAAGGGAAAGCGCATCGCGCTGCCCAACGCCGAGATCATGATCCACCAGCCCCTCGGCGGCAGCCAGGGCCAGGCGACGGATATCCAGATCCAGGCCGAGCAGATCCTGAAGATCAAGAAAAAGCTCAACAGGATCCTGGCCGAGAATACCGGAAAGCCTGTGGAGACCGTCACAGCAGACTGTGAGCGCGATCACTATATGTCGGCGGAAGAGGCCAGAGAATACGGCCTGATCGACAAGGTCCTGTACAAACGCTGATAGCTTTGGGAATGGGGGAACACATCCGGGTTCCCCCATCCTTTTCAATCGGACGGCAAGTTTTGCTTGAAGGAGAGAGTATGGCAAGAAACGATGACAGACGGAGCATCCGCTGCTCCTTCTGCGGGAAACCGCAGTCGCTTGTGGATCGCATGATCGCCGGCAACAACTGCTATATCTGTGACGACTGCGTGCGCATGTGCGCGAGCATCGTCGGCGAGGAGGAGGCCCAGCCGAAAATCACCGGCTACGACGGGCTGCCGCTGGCGTTCGAGAAGCTGCCCAAGCCGAAGCAGATCAAGGCGCGGCTCGACGAGTATGTGATCGGACAGGAGAAGGCCAAGATCGTCCTGTCGGTCGCGGTGTACAACCACTACAAGCGCATCCTGCACGCGTCAAAGGACGACGTGGAGCTGCAAAAGAGCAACATCCTGCTGATCGGCCCCACCGGCAGCGGCAAGACGCTTTTCGCCCAGACCATGGCGAAGATGCTCGACGTGCCCTTTGCCATCGCGGACGCCACCACGCTCACCGAGGCCGGCTATGTGGGCGAGGATGTGGAGAACGTCATCCTGAAGCTTTTGCAGGCGGCGGACTTTGACGTGGAGCGCGCGCAGAAGGGCATCATCTACATCGACGAGCTCGACAAGATCGCCCGCAAGAGCGAGAACACCTCCATCACGCGCGACGTCTCCGGCGAGGGCGTGCAGCAGGCCATGCTCAAGCTGCTCGAGGGGACGATCGCAAACGTGCCCCCGCAGGGCGGGCGCAAGCACCCGCATCAGGAGTTCATCCAGGTCGACACCACCAACATCCTCTTTATCTGCGGCGGCGCCTTCGACGGTCTGGACAAGATCATCGAAAAACGCACCGACAAGAAGACCATGGGCTTCGGCGCGGAGATCACCGGCAAGGCCGAGCGCGACGTCGGTCAGATCCTCGCCCAGGTGCAGCAGCACGATCTGCTGCAATTCGGCATCATCCCCGAGCTGATCGGCAGGCTTCCGGTCGTGGCGACGCTGGAGAGCCTCAACCGCGACGACCTCGTGCGCATCCTGACCGAGCCGAAAAACGCCATAACCCGCCAGTATCAGGCGCTGATGTCCTACGACGGCGTCGAGCTCGAATACGAGCCCGAGGCGCTTGAGGCCATCGCCGACAAGGCCGTCGCCATGAAGATCGGCGCGCGCGGCCTGCGCAGCGTGATTGAGGGCGTCATGACCGATATCATGTTCCAGATCCCCTCCGACAAGACCGCGACCAAGGTCCTGGTCACCGCGCAGTGCGTCAAGGAGGGCACCAGCCCGACGGTTGTGCACGCGGCGGAGGCTCCCGCGGCGCTTGACGCGCCGAAGCAGCGTCCCGCTCTGAGACCGGCGGAAAAACAGTAAACGCCGCTTTTGTGTGAAGCAGGAAGAAACGGACCCTGGAAAGGAGAACACACAATGGCAAACGAGAATATCGAATACACACGGCTCCCGCTGCTTGCTCTGCGGGGGCTGCACGTGTTTCCGGGCATGCTTCTGACCTTTGACGTCGAACGCCCCGCCTCCGTCGCGTCGCTCAACATGGCGGTGAAGAACGATCAGCTGATCTTCCTCGCCGCGCAGAAGGACCTGACGGTCGATATGCCCAAGGAGGACGGCTTGTACCATGTCGGCACGGTCTGCCGCGTCCGGCAGCAGCTGCGCCAGCCGCGCGGCAATCTCTGCCGCGTCATGGTGGAGGGGCTTTACCGCGCGCAGGCTGTGAGCATGCAGTGCAACCAGCAGGGCTATATGGCCTTTACATATCCGCTCGAGGACAAGGCCGAGCGCGTGAGCGCCAACCGCATGGAGGCGCTGCTGCGCGGCTGCCTGTCCCAGTTCGAGGAATATGTCAGGCTCAACAACGACATGATCTCCGAGCAGCTTTTGAGCCTGCTCGGCAATCCCACGCCGGACTATGTGTCCAGCTATATTGCCCAGAACGTGCACTTCAGCGTCGAGGACCGTCAGGCCATCCTCGAGGAACGCTACCCGAGCCGCCGCCTTACGCTCCTCAATCACCTGCTCAAACGGGAGCTCGAGGTGATGCGCATCGAAAAGGAGCTCAGCGAGGCCACGCAGGAGGCCATGAACCGCAGCCAGCGCGACTACTATCTGCGCGAGGAGATGAAGATCATCCAGTCGGAGCTCGGCGAGGATGACGACATCGAGGTCTATCGCGCGAAGATCGAGGCGCTGCCCGTCAGCGACGAGATCCGTGAGAAGCTGACGAAGGAGCTCGGCAGGCTCTCAAAGCAGCCCTTCGGCTCGGCCGAGGCGGCGGTCGTGCGCAACTATCTGGACACCTGTCTGGAGCTGCCGTGGGGCGTCAAAACCAAAGAGACCATCAACATCGCCCGCGCGCGCAAAAAGCTCGACGACGACCACTTCGGCCTGGAAAAGGTCAAGGAGCGCATCCTCGAATACCTCGCCGTCAGGCAGCTCTCTCCCGAGATCAAGGGCGGTCTGCTCTGTCTGGTCGGGCCTCCGGGCACCGGCAAGACCAGCATCGCGCAGAGCATTGCCGCGGTAACGAACCGCAAGCTCGTGCGGCTGTCTCTGGGCGGCGTGCACGACGAGGCCGAGATCCGCGGCCACCGCAGGACCTACATCGGTTCCATGCCCGGGCGCATCATCAACGGCATCATTCAGGCGGGCTCCTGCAATCCGCTGATGGTGCTCGACGAGATCGACAAGCTCGGCTCCGACTACCGGGGCGACCCGTCGGCCGCGCTGCTCGAGGCGCTGGACGGGGAGCAGAACGGCACGTTCCGCGACCATTTCCTCGAACTGCCCTTCGACCTCTCGGGCGTGTTCTTCATCACCACCGCGAACACCACTGACACCATCCCGCGTCCGCTGCTGGACCGCATGGAGGTGATCGAGCTGTCCAGCTACACCGACGAGGAGAAGCTGGAGATCGCCAAACGCCACCTGATCCCGAAGCAGAAAAAGAAGCACGGCCTCAAGGGCGCGCAGCTGCGACTCACGGACGACGCCATCCGGCAGATCATCAGCGGCTACACGCGCGAATCCGGCGTGCGCACGCTCGAGCGCGAGATCGCGCACGTCTGCCGCAAGGCGGCAAGCGGGATCGCCGAGGGCCGCTTCAAGAGCCTGAACGTCCAGGCGGGCGGGGTCGCCGAGCTGCTCGGCCCGGTGAAATTCAAGCCCGAGCAGCAGAGGCTGCGCGACGAGATCGGCCTTGTGCGCGGGCTGGCGTACACCAGCGTCGGCGGCGAGGTCCTCGACGTGGAGGTCGCCGTCGTGGAGGGGAGCGGCAAGCTGGAGCTGACCGGCAACCTCGGCGACGTGATGAAGGAGTCGGCCAAAGCCGCCGTCACCTATATCCGCAGCCGGGCCTCCGTGCTGGGGATCGACCAGGATTTCAGCAAGGACCGCGATATCCACATCCATTTCCCGGAGGGCGCGGTGCCGAAGGACGGCCCGTCCGCCGGCATCACGATGACGGTCGCGCTCATCTCCGCGCTGACCGGCTGCCCGGTCCGGCGCGACGTCGCCATGACCGGCGAGGTCACGCTGCGCGGCCGCGTGCTCGCCATCGGCGGTCTGCGGGAGAAGACCATGGCGGCGCTGCGCGCAGGGGTCAAGACCGTCATCATTCCGGCCGAAAACGAGGCGGATCTCGAGACCATCGACCAGGCGGTCCGCCGTCAGCTCTCCTTCGTCACGGCGGAGAACGTCGACGACATCCTTGATTTGGTTCTGGTCAGATCGAAGGACATGCCCGCGCTCGGCCAGCCTCTGCCCGCCGGCGGCAGCGAGCTGATCGGCGTGCGGCAGTAAACGGCCATGAAAACGCTGAACGTCAACCGCGTGGACTTCGTCAAGTCCGCCGCCGCTCCCGCGCAGTTTATCCGCAGCAGTCTCCCGGCCGTGGCCTTTGCGGGAAAATCCAATGTCGGCAAGTCCTCGGTCATCAACCGCCTGCTGAACCGGAAAAACTTTGCGCGGGTCGGCTCGGAGCCCGGCAAGACGGTCCATGTCAACTACTTTCTGGTGGACGAGCGCGTCTACTGGATCGACCTGCCGGGCTACGGCTACGCGAAGGTCTCGCAGAAGGAGCGCGAGCGCTGGGCGGAGCTGATGGAGCAGTTTTTCGCCTCCGGTCTCTTTTCGCTCGGCGTGATGATCGTCGACGCGCGGCACAAGCCCACGGCCGACGACGTCACGATGGCCGCCTATTTTCAACAATCCGGCCGCCCTTTCGCCGTCGTGGCCAACAAGCTGGACAAACTGAAAAAAAGCGAGATCGAACCCAATCTCGCGCTGATCCGCGAGACGCTCTCCCTGGCGGAGGATACGGCGCTGATCCCCTTTTCCGCGGAAAAGGGACAGGGGAGGGAAGCCCTGCTCGCGCTGATCCAGACCGTGCTGTGAAGATTTGCCCGAAACGCTCCCTGTCCACTTGTATTTCGTATGATTCTTTGATAGAATAACAACATGTTGGGGGTGAATGGCATCGACGCTTTGCAGACGATCCGGGACGGATTCGATTTTACCGAGCTGCTGAATCTCCTGCGCTCCGTGATCCCGTCGCTGATCTGCATCACGCTCCACGAGCTCAGCCACGGCCTGTGCGCCTTTGCGCTCGGCGACGATACGGCGAAGCGGCAGGGGCGTCTGACGCTCAACCCGCTGCGGCATCTGGACCCCATGGGTCTGCTGATGATCGTGATCTTTCACTTCGGCTGGGCAAAGCCCGTTCCGGTCAACCCCAACAACTTTCGTCACCCCAAGCGCGACATGGCGCTGACCTCGCTGGCGGGTCCGGCGGCGAACGCCGTGATCACGCTGGTGTTCCTGCTGCTCTACGGCGCGCTGTTTATCCCGCTTTCGTCCGGCGCCGCGGGCCGCTACATCCTGCAAATGATGCAGCTGACGGCCTATATCAGCCTCGCGCTTGCGATCTTCAACCTGATCCCGCTGCCTCCGCTGGACGGCTCCAAGATCCTGTTTTCCGCGCTGAGCGACGAGGGTTACTGGAAGCTCATGCGCTATGAGCGCTACGGCAGCATTCTGCTTTTGATCCTGGTCGCGACCGGCCTGCTCGGCAGGCCGCTCTCCCAGGCGGTGCAGAGCGCTTTCGACGCCCTGATTCCCATTTCCCAGTGGGCCTGCGATCTGGTCTATTCTTTCTTCTACAAGTGAGCTTTGATGGAAAACCCCAATTTTTACCTGGAGGGTATCGTCCGGGATAAAAACGAGATGCAGGATTTTGAAGGCCCGCTGAGTCTGATCCTGCAGCTTCTGTCCAAAAACAAAATCGAGATCCGCGACATCCGCATCTCCGAGATCCTCGATCAGTACCTCGCCTATCTGGACGAGATGCAGAGCATGGATCTGGAGGTCGCGAGCGAGTTCGTGCAGATGGCGGCCCATCTGCTGTATATCAAGACCCGCACGCTTCTGGCCGGTGAGGAGGAGGTCTCCGAGCTCGAGCTGCTGATGAGCTCTCTGGAGCAGCTCAAGGCGCGCGGCACCTTCGAGGCGCTTCAGCAGGTCCTTCCGGAGCTGAAGGCCGCGTCCGAGCGCGGGATGCTGTACTGCGCAAAAGCGCCCGAGCCGCTGCGGAGCGAGCAGAAGGAATACAGCTACCGGCACGAGCCGGTCGAGCTTCTCCGCGCGATGGCGCGCATCTGCGCGCGCGGCGTGAAGCCGGCCGCCTCCGATTTCGAGCAGAGCGTCCCCGGGCGCATCGTTTACAGCGTGCGCGACAAGAGCTCTCACATCCTCGCTTCGCTGAGGCAGGGGAGCGTGACGCTCCGTTCGCTCTATCGGGAGTGCCGCTCCCGGTCCGAGGTCGTGGCGACCTTCCTCTCGGTGCTCGAGCTGTGCAGCATCGGCAGCGTCGAGATCGGGCGCGAGGGAGAAGAATACCGCCTCCGCTTTGTCGGCGGGGATGTGGACGAGATCCTGAATAAGATAATTGAGTGATTGACGATGGATGTAAAATCGGCGCTTGAAGCGATCCTGTTCGCATCGGGCGACAGTGTGCCGACCGCGCGGCTGTCTCTGGTCCTCGGCGTGGACGAGGCGGAGATCGAGCGGGAGCTGGACACTTTGATTGCTGAATATGAGCTGCAGGAGCGCGGCATGCGCATCCTGCGTCTGGACGACAAGGTGCAGATGTGCTCCGCGCCGGAGTATGCCGAGGTCATAACGAAGTGCATGGAGCAGAGAAAGCCGCCCATGCTCTCGCAGGCCGCGCTGGAGACGCTGGCCGTGGTGGCCTATTTCCAGCCCGTGACGCGCGCCTATGTCGAACAGGTACGCGGCGTGGACAGCTCCTACAGCATCTCCATGCTGGCGGAGCGCGGTCTGATCGAGGAGTGCGGCAGGCTGGAGGTCCCCGGAAGACCGGCGGTGTTCCGGACAACGGACGTATTTCTCCGCACCATGGGCATCAGCCGCCTGTCCGAGCTCCCGCCGCTGCCGGAGATGAGCGCTCCGGACGGACAGGAAAAGCTCCAGCAGGCGATCGACCGCCTGTCTGCCGAAAAGCAGCAGGATCAGATGAGCTTCGGGGATCTCCCGGAAGCTGACAGCGGGGAGGGATGAATTTGATCAAGTGGATTGCCCTGGGCGTTTTGGCGGCCATGGTTCTGCTTTTCATGTTTTTCCCCGTGGTCGCCTGGATCATCATCGGTCTGCTTCTGCTGGTGATCCTGCTTGTGCTCTTTGTTCCGGTCGGCGCGGACGTCGCCTATGTGGACGGGGAGTTCTCGCTCGCCGCGCGGGTCAACGGCTTTGCGATCCGGCTTCTGCCCAGAAAGCCGGAGGACCCGAACAAGCCGAAGAAAAAGAAGAAGGAGAAGAAGCCGAAGGAACCGGCGGAAGAAAAGCCCCCGCAGGAGGACAAGCCGAAGGAAGAAAAGAAGGGCGGCTTCAAGCTCGACTTCACGCTCGAAGAGATCGTTGAGCTGATCAAAAAGGTGATTCACGGTCTCGGCAAATTCGGCAAGATCACGGTCAGGCACTTCATGCTGCACTATATCGCCGCGGGCGACGACCCCTATCAGACAGCCGTGACCTTCAACTATGTCAATGCGGCCCTGTCCACGCTCGCGCCGGTATGCGCGCAGAAGTTCCGGATCACCGGGGACGTGGACGTGTGGACGGATATCGACTTTGCACGGGACAAGATGAAGGTCGACGCCGCGCTGAGCGCCACGCTCCGCATCGCGCAGTTTGTCCATGTGGGCCTTGCCGTCGGCTTCGGCGTGCTCGGCATCCTGATCAAGAACAGGCTGCGGCTGAGGCGGGAAGCGCGTGAGGAGAAAAAGAGACAACGTCGGGAAGCTGCCGGCGTTGCGGAACCAGAACTTGATAATCAGAAAATGATAAAGGCTGAGGAAAGGAAGGAAACTCATGGATAAGAACCCGATCGGCGAACTGATGCAGAATACGATGGAGAATGTGCGCAGCATTCTCAAGGTCGACACCGTTGTCGGCGACCCCATCCACACCCCGGACGGGATCATGCTCGTCCCCATTTCCAAGATCAGCGTCGGCTTCGGCGGCGGCGGCGTGGAATTCAACCAGAAGAAGGCCGGCGAAAACCGCCCCTACGGCGGCGGCAACGCCACCGGCGTGAAGATCGAGCCGATCGGCTTCTTGATCATCAAGGACGGCGTGGTCCGCATGGTCAACGTCACGCCTCCCGCCAGCACCACCGTGGACAGGATCATCGACCTTGTCCCGCAGGTGATGGACCGCGTCGACGCATTCATCGACAAGCAAAAGAAGGATGAGTGAT
>CADCLH010000018.1 GCA_902802215.1 Oscillospiraceae bacterium | reverse complement strand
GGGCTGCGTCGCCGCCGCAGCGCCGCACCAGCTCTGGTGCGGCCAGCCGGTCTTGGTCCGGCAGACCCGGCAGGCGAACAGCGGGCAGGCGCTGCGGATCAGATTGTCAGTCATGCCCATACCGTCCTCCCGCAAGCTGTGTCGTCCTCCGTATCCCATGACGTTCTGTGGTTCAAATCATACCGAAAAACCGTGTGCGGCGCAAGACGTTTGGCTTAAACGGCGGAAAAAGCGGCGCAAGCGGTCCGGCATGGCAAAAGAAATCCCGTACCGGTCCGTCGGACCGGTACGGGGAAGGAAAGAATCACACGACGGGGAAGCCGCCGTCGACCGCGAGGACCTGGCCGGTGACGTAGCCCGCCTCCGAGAGATAGACGACGGCCTGCGCGATCTCCCGCGCCGTGCCGAGGCGGCCGAGCGGGATCTCCCGCGCGAGCTGGTGGAGCGTCTCGCGCCCGAGCACCTGCACCATGTCGGTGTCGATGACGCCGGGGGCCACGGCGTTGACGCGGATGCCGCTGGGCGCGAGCTCCGCCGCCAGCGAGCGCGTCAGGCCGATGATGGCGTGCTTGGACGAGGAATAGCTCGCCTCGCAGGAGGCGCCGTAGCGGCCCCAGACCGAGGACATGTTGACGATGCAGCCCGCGTGCGCGCGGAGCATCTGCGGCAGCACGGCCTGGATGCAGTTGTAGCAGCCGCCGAGGTTGACGTCGAAGATGCGGTCCCAGGTCTTTCGGTCGATGTCCTGAAACTGCTGCTGCCGGGCGATGCCCGCGTTGTTGACCAGCAGCGAGATCGGCCCGAGCTCCCGCGCGGCGTATGCGGCCATGGCGCGCACGGCCTCTAAGTCCGCCACGTCGGCCTGGAACCAGACGGCGTCGCGCCCCTTTTCGCGCAGTCTTTCGCACAGGGCCTCAGCGAGATCGGCGCGCTCGATGCAGTTGATGCACACGCCCCAGCCCGCGTCGGACAGGGCCTCGGCGCAGGCGGCCCCGATGCCGCGGGACGAGCCGGTGATCAGCGCGGCCTTTCTCATACGCTCCCCTCCGTTTTCTCCCGCAGGGCGGCTTCGATTGTTTCACGGCTGTAGGCCGCGAGCTCCTGCGTGCTCATGGCCTTGACCCGCTCGGCAGGCAAAACCTCCAGAATGCGCAGCTCCACCCGCGTCGGCCGCCTCAGCCAGTTGCGCATCACATGCTCGGTGCCGCGGGAGCAGGCGATCGCGAGCGGCACGCCCGCCTTCTGCGCGACCTTGAAGGAGCCCGCGTGGAAGGGCAGCAGCTCGCCGGTCTTGCTGCGCGTGCCCTCGGGGTAGATGCCCATGGAGCAGTAGTCGCGCTTGATGTAGTCGGCGGCGGTGAGGATGGTTTTGAGCGCCTTGCGGTCGTTTTCCCGGTCGATGGGCAGAAAGCCCGCGCCGTAGGCGAGCTTCCCGATGTAGGGGAGCTTCAGGTTCGAGGGCTTGGAGATGAAGGCCAGACCGTTTTTCCCGAGCGCGGCCTCCGCCGTGACCGGATCGAAGCCCGAGCGGTGGTTGCACACCAGCACATAGCGGCCCTCCCGCGGCAGCAACTCCCGGCCGGTCACGCGCATGCGCACCCAGAACCAGGCGCACAGCCAGTTCGCGATGCTCCAGCAGCCGAACGAGCAGATGCGCCGCGGCTTCTCGGTCAGGGGCTTGGAGTCGTCCACCGTGGACGCCACGCACACCCAGAAGAGCACATACAGCACATTCAGCGCGGCAAAGCCGCCGAAGACCCAGAGCCCCGCGTGCCAGACGGCGGGGGGCGCGTTCAGCGCGAAGCACGCCGCGAGAAAGACGACAAACAGCAGAATGAACAGGGTCAGCATGATTCTGCCTCCGAATGATTTCGCCGCGGGTTTCGGACGCCGCGGCGGGATTTCTTGAATATATCCGTATTATAGCCTCCCCCGGAGAAGTTTACAAGCTCTTTTTCGACACTTGACCGCGGCGGCCGAAAGGTATAGTCTGTCAGCAGATGCTACAGGGGAGGGACGAGGCATGGCGGAAGACTACGGCCTCCTGCCGCGGCAGGGGCTGGACGGGCGGACGGATTTCTGCCTGACGCTGGAGAGCGACTGCATGGAGCCGGTTTTCCGAAAAGGGGAGACCGTCTGCGTGACGCGCCGGGAGTCGCCGCGGGAGCTGGCGGTCGGGGTGTTTTGGGTCCGCGGGCGGATCTGGGTGCGCCAGTGGTGCGAGGACAGCGCGGGCAACCTCCATCTGCTCTGCGCCAATCCGAAGCGCGAGCGGGAAAACCTGATGCTCGGACCGAAGGAGCGCGGCGCCTGCCTGTGTCTCGGCACCGTCCTGCCCGGCAAGCCGCTGCCCGCGCCGGTCTATGTCGGGTGAAGCGAAAAAAGAACATCGGCCCGGGGATGTCATCCCCGGGCCGATGGCGTTCACGGATTCTCGAAGGTGCTGATCGGACGGCGTTTGTGGCCGCTCCGGCTGTGGTAGCGGTCGATGATCGCCTTGTCCGCCTCGTTCACGATCCCGTGGAGCAGATAGTCGTCGATGGCCTTGTAGGTCACGCCCATCTCCTGCTCGTCCGTCTGGCCGTCAAAAAGCCCGGCGGAGGGCGCCTTCTCCACAATGGAGGCGGGCGCATTCAGGAAGCGGAGGAAGTCGAAGACCTCGCCCGCCGTGAGATCGCTGATGGGGTTGAAGTCGCAGGCCCCGTCGCCCCACTTGGTAAAATAGCCCATATAGGTCTCGCTGCGGTTGCCGGTCCCGGCCACAAGGCGGTTCTCGGCGGCGGCGATCGCGTAGAGCGTCGTCATGCGCAGGCGCGGCGCGATGTTCGTCAGCGCCATGTCGTTGAGCGTGCACACGCCCTCGAGCGCCTGAAGCTCCCGCTCGCGCACGGCGGTCAGATCCACGGTGCGCGTCTCGATGCCGAACTGCGCGGCCAGCGCGTTGCCGTCGTCGGTGTCGCGGCCGTAGTTCTGCTTCGAGGCGCAGGGCATGAGCACGCCCACGGTGTTGTCACAGGCGGCCTTGCACAGAATGCCGACCAGCGCGCTGTCCTTGCCGCCGGAGTTGCCGAAGACGATGCCGTCGGCATGGGCTTCGCGGAGCTTGCCGCGGATGTAGGCGACGCGCGCTTCAAATTCCTGCTGAAAATTTCTCATGGCTGGACATCCTTTCAATAATAGAGCGGGTCGTTCCAGGGGAAGGCGTAAGCCCGGTCGCTGATCCCGGCGGCCGGCTCCCCCTCAAACTGCTCGATCAGCTTCAGATAGCGCGGGTGGTAGTCGCGCGGATAGCGGATCATATAGTTTACATAATCATAATCGATGAAGCGCCATCCGCCCTGCGTGGGATCGGACACGGTGGCTTCGACCGTGCAGTTCGGAGCGCGGCGGCGCATTTCCTCGATCTGCGCGGCGGGGACGTCGTTGTTGCAGCCGATCCACAGCCGTTCGAGTCCGGTCAGGGAATAGAGCGGCGTGATGTCCGTCAGATATTGCATGGGACCCTCGGTCCGGTCGGCGCCGATGTTGCACAGGTTCAGGTGACGCAGCTTTGTCAGCCCCGACAGCGGGGAGAGATCCGTGCACAGCGAGGTCTGCATCTCCAGATACTCGAGCTCCGGACAGTGGGAAAGCGGCGTCGCGTCCGACCAGTTGCACATGGCGAGGACCGCGACCTCGAGCTTCGGCATCTCCGCCGTGAAGCCGATGTCGGTCAGCCAGAGATTGTGCCCCACGTCGAGGTATTTGACGTCGTGACAGTAGTACAGGCCCTCCGTGTTGTCCGCCGTCAGATCGCCGCCGACCGAGGGCTTGGAGGCGAGGATCTTCTCCGTGTCGGTGCGCACGGTGTAGTTGTCGCCGAACCAGACGCGGAAGACGACCTTGACGTCCGGGTGCTTGAGGTTGATCTCCTCGCAGCGCCACATCGGCAGCTCGCAGCTGTCGAGATCGACGTAGCTCAGCCGGGGCATGAGGGCCATTACCCGTTCGAGCAGCACGCCGTCGTCGTCCACGGGGACATGGCAGAGACTGATCCTGGTGTTTTCAAGATCGCACTCCGTGCCGTAGAGATCGAAGCCGTACGAGAAGACCTGCGTCGGGAGCGCGGCGCGGAGGAGGGCGATGCTGTCCCAGTCCAGCCCGGCGCGCTCTTCGCCGAGCTCGACGCGCCTGAGCTTCGGGAGAAGGGACAGCGCCTCGGCCGCCTGCCGGAGCGCCGGGCCGTCGTATGCGCTGAGGTCGGCGGCTTCGGCGCGGGAATCGAGCACGCCGCCGTCGGGCAGACGCACGGTCCAGGTCACGTCGACGCCCGGGTGCATCGCCGCCCACGCGGCGATCTCCCGCACGTTCTCGCTGCCGCTGAGATCCGCCGTCCGCAGCGCGGGCAGACGGTCGAGCAGCGCGGTGTCCCCCTCGGAGAGCACTGCCGTGAGCTCGGTCGTGTCGGGCCCGTATTCCTTGCCCCCGATGGCGACGGCGGAGACCGTTTCGACTGCGGCGGACGGCTGCGGCTGCGCGACGTCCGGCGAGCCCTTCCCGCGGCCGCAGCCGACGGCGCTCAGGCACAGCGCGGACAGGAGCAGCACGGGGAGCAGCCTGGAAAGGGCTGCGCGTCGGGTCTTGTCCATCCGGAATGCCACCCTCTCTTTCAGTAGTAGAGCGGGTCGTTCCAGGAGAAGGAGTATGCCGAGCTGTCATACTCGTGGAACTGCTCGCGCAGCTTGATGTAGCGCTCGTGGTAGGTGTCGACGTAGGTGTTGATAAAGTCCGCCATGTCGATGCATCTCCAGCGTCCGCCGTGGGGATCGGCGACCGTGTCGTTGATCTCGCACTGGGGAGCGCGGCGCTGCATCTCTTCGATCTGCTCGTGCGGGACCTCGTTGTACCCGCCGATCCAGAGCCTCTCCAGTCCGGTCAGGGGATAGAGCGGCGTGATGTCGGTCAGGCTGGGGCGCGGTCCCTCCTCCACATCGGCGCCGATGTTGCACACGTTCAGATGCCGCAGCTTTGTCAGCCCCGACAGCGGCCTGAGATCGGTGCACAGCGTGGTCTGCATCTCGATATACTCGAGCTCCGGACAGAAGGAGAGTGGCGTCGCATCCGACCAGTTGCACATGGCGAGGACGGCGACCTCGAGCTTGGGCATCTCCTTCAGGAAGCTGAGATCGGTCAGCATGGTGTTGTGCCCGACGTCGAGGTACTTGACGTCGTGACAGTAGTACAGTCCCTCGATGTTGTCCGGCGTCAGTTCGCCGCCGACCGAGGGCTTGGAGGCGAGGATCATCTCCGTGTCGGTGCGCACGCTGTAATTGTTGCCGAACCAGACGCGGAACACGACCTTGACGTCGGGATGCTTGATGTGGATCTCCTCACAGCGCCACATCGGCAGCTCGCAGCCGTCCAGATCGACGTTTTCAAGCTGGGGCATCAGGTCCATGACCCGCTCGAGCAGCACGCCGTCGTCGTCCACGGGGATGTGGTAGAGGCTGATGGCGGTGTTGGCGAGATTGCACTCCGTACCGTAGAGATCGAAGAGATAGGAGAAGGGCAGCGTCGGAAGCGCGGCGCGGAAGGCGGCGATGCTGTCCCAGTCCATTTCGGGACGCTCCGTCCCGAGGTCGACGCGCTTGAGCGCCGGAAGAAGGGACAGGGGTTCGACTGCGCCCGCGAGATCTGCGCCGGAGCAGCCGCTGAGATCCGCGGTCTCGGCGCGGGAATCGAGCACGCTGCCGTTCGGCAGGCGGACGGTCCAGGTCACGTCGACCTCCGGATGCCGGGCCGCCCATGCGGCGATCTCCCGGACGTTCTCGCTGCCGCTGAGATCCGCCGACCGGAGAGCGGGCAGCAGATCGAGCTTTTCGGTCTCGCCCTCGGAGAGCACGGCGGTGATGTCGGTCGCGTCGACCGCGATCTCCCGCCCTGCGATGGCGACGGTGGGGACGGCGGTGGGGGTCGTCTCCGCCGCCGCGGACGGCTGCGCGTCATCCGCCGCGCCCTTCTTCCGGCCGCAGCCGGCAGCGCTCAGGCACAGCGCGAGCAGGAGCAGCAGGCAGAGCAGCCTGGAGAGCCCTGCGAGCGGTCGTTTAGTAGTATCCATCCGGAATCACGCCCTCCCCGTCTTTCGGATACAGCGGATCGTTCCATGTGAAGGAAAACGCCTGATCCGTGTAGCCGTTGAACTGTACGCGCAGCAGCGCGTAGCGGTCGGTAAACTCCCAGTCGTTGTAGCGCCAGTGGTCGGTGGTGGGGTCGTCCCAGACCGAGGTGTTGATCTCACACTTCGGCGCGCGGCGGCGCAGCTCCTCCACCTGCTCCGGCGGCACCTGATTGACGCAGCCGAGCCAGAAGCGCTCCAGATCCGTCAGCGAATACAGCGGCGTGATATCCGCGATCCTGATGTTCTGGGCGACGTTCAGGTGCCGCAGCTTTTTCAGCCCCGACAGCGGGCTGAGATCGCTGCACTGGGTGGTCTGCATCTCCAGATATTCCAGATTCGGACAGTCGGCCAGGGGCGAGGCGTCCGACCAGGCTCCCATGGCGAGGATCGCGACCTCCAGCTTCGGCATCCCGCGCAGGAAGCCGATATCCGTGATGCCGCCGTTGTGGCCGATATCGAGGTATTTGACGTCGTGACAGTAATAGAGCTTCGCGGCCTCGTCGTCCCAGAGCATTCCGGCGACGGTGGGCCTGGAGGCGAGGATCATTTCCACGTCCGTGCGGACGCTGTACCGGGTCCCGAACCAGATGCGCCAGATGACCTTGACGTCGGGAAAGTCCTGATTCAGCTTTTCCATGGTCTCGTTGTCCACGCCGCAGGAGTCCATATCGACCGTGCGCAGATTGGGCATGTGTCCCATGACCGCCCGCACGGCCGCGCCGTTGTCCTCCACGGGGATGTAGCGGAGGTTGAGCGTGCTGTCGGCCAGATCGAACTCCTTCCCGTAGAGGGTAAAGCGGAGGTGGAGCTCGGCCTTGGGAAGCTGGGCCCGGATCGCATCGGTGTCGGCGGGGGTGAGCCCGCTGCGCTCTTTGCCGAGATCGACGCTGCGCAGCTCCGGCAGCAGCGCGAGCTGCGAAGCGGCCTGTACGGCCTGTTCGCCGCTCAGGGCGCTCAGGTCCGCGGTATAGACGTCGGAGTCGAGGACCGTCCCGTCGGGCAGCGTGACGCTGAAGCTCACGTCGACCTCCGGGTGGGCCTTGGCCCAGGCCGCGATCTCAGCCGCGTTTTCGCTGCCGCGCAGATCCAGAAAGCGCAGCTTCCCGAGCGCGGAGAGCTTCTCGGTCTCCCCGTCGGAGATCACCGCCGTGAGGCTGGAGACGTCGGGGTCGACCTTTTGGCCGCCGATGACAAACGCGTCACCGTCAGCCGGGGCGGCGTCCGGCGCGGAAGCGTCTTTTTTCCCGCAGCCGGCCAGCAGCAGACAGAGCAGCGCCAGCAGCAGGCAGAGCGCGCGGGTACGGTTTGAATTCAGATTCATAGGAAAAGCCTCCGTAGGATCATCTTGGGCGATGGGGGAGCGGACGGTCATGCCAGACCGTAGACCTCCTTGCCGAATTTGCCCTTGTATTCGGCCGGGGCCTCGAGCTCACAGAGCGGGTCGAGCCAGTAGAAGCTGTACTCCTGATAATTGTAGCCCATCTGCTCGCGCAGAAGCTCGTGGCGGGGGACCCAGTAGTACTTCGGGATCTCGGGGTCATAGGCGGAGAAGCGCCAGGCGTTGCCGTGCGGGTCCGAGGTCGTGGTGTCGATCGTGCAGCCGGGCGCGGCCTTCTGCATCTTTGCCACCTGCTCCGCCGGCACGGGCGTGTCGATCCCGATCCACAGCCGCTCCAGCTTGGTGATGCCGTAGAGCGGGGAGATGTCGGACAGCTGCGGGCAGCCGGCGATGTTGAGATGGCGCAGGGCCGTGTGCCCCTCCAGCGGGCTCAGATCGTGAATGCCGGGCGAGGAGTTGAGCTCCAGATATTCGAGCTTCGCGCAGTTTTTCAGCGGAGAGAGATCGCTCACGCCGGTCATGGCGATGATCAGGACCTCCAGCTTCGGCATGTACATGGCGAAGTTGATGTCGGTCATCTCCTCGTTGTGGCCGAGGTCCAGATACTTCACGTCCGTGCAGTAAGTGAGCGGCTTCGTGTCGGTGATCATGCCGCCCACCGTCGGCTTGGAGGCGAGGATCCTCTCCGTATCCGTGCGCACGCTGTAGAGATCTCCGAACCAGACGCGCCAGACGACCTTGGTCTGGGGAAACAGATCCCGGATCGCGGAGAGCGCCTCGTCCGAGACGCCGGTGCTGTCCATGTCGAGATATGTACAATGGTTCATGCAGCTGAGCACCGGATAGAGCGCCGCGCCCTCGTCGTCGATCTCAACGCCGCGGAAGTCCAGCTTTTCCGCGTCCAGATCCAGCTCCTGCCCGTAGAGGCTGAAGCGATAGGAGAAGCGCGCTCCGGGCGCGTTCGCCTTGAGCAGGGCGACGTCCTCCCACGCGAGCTGATTGCTGCCCTGCGAGCCGAGCTCGACCGTCTTCAGGCCGTCCAGCTGTCCGAGGACCAGAGCCGCCGCCTTCACATCCTCATGCGGCAGCGCGGACAGATCGATGGCGGAGGCGGAGCTGTCCACCTTCTGCCCGCCGATGACGGCGGTAAAATCCAGATGCAGGTCCGGGAACAGCTCGTGGATCCGCACCAGGTCCTGAAGCGTCAGCCGGCTTCCGCCCACCTCGCCGAGCTGGAGGGTGCGCAGGCCCTTGGCGTAGCGGAGGATGCCGAGCGTCTCGGACAGGTGTTCCGCGTCGACCCAGCTGAGATCCAGCGTCTCGGTCTGACTGTCGAAGCTGGTGCCGTTGGCCAGCGGGATGTCAAAGTCGACCGAAACCTCCGGGTGCGCATCCGCCCAGGCGGCGATCTCCTGATAGCAGGCGCTGCCGCGCAGATCGGCGCTCTCCAGCTGCGTGAAGCGGTCGAGCTCCTCGATGTCCCAGCGCGAGATCACCGCGGTGATGCTTTTGGTGGAGGTGGGGTACTTCGTCCCGCCGATCGTAATGTTCCCGCCGCCGAACAGCGGGGAAAAGACCTCCATCATGGCGGGGAAGGGGTTGATGTACACAAAGACAAACAGGGCTGCAAACAGGAGCAGCACGAGAATCAGCCACAAGATTTTTTTCAAGCCAGTATTCTCCTTGAAAACCATTCTTTTCTGCATTTTATCAGTATAGCATGACCATGATCCGATTGCAAGAACAACGCTTCGGGGAATCCTGCCTGTGCGGGAAAGCCGCTCTTGCCGCGGATGGGAAAACGTGCTATACTGCTAAAGTTCAATCGGATCGGTCGGAGCCGGCAGGGAGGAGGGAAACCTGTGCAGGAGAAGAAAACGACATGGATCTATAAGGTCATCTGCTTTTTCGTGCGGCTGTTCACTCCGCGCTACCGGGTCCTGGGCGCGGAAAACCTGCCGGACGGGCCCTGCGTCATCGTCGGCAACCACAGCCAGATGCTCGGCCCCATCGCGGGCGAGCTGCACATGCCGGGCAAGCCGTACATCTGGTGCGCCGGAGAGATGATGGTCTGGAAGGAGGTCCACGCCTACGCCTACCGGGACTTCTGGTCGGGCAAGCCGAAGGCGGTCCGCTGGTTCTACCGGCTGCTCAGCTACCTCATCACGCCGCTGGCGGTGTGCCTGTTCAACAACGCCCGCACCGTGCCCGTCTACCACGACACGCGCCTGATCACGGCTTACCGCCGCTCCATCGAGCTGCTGCGCGAGGGCCGCAGCATCCTCATCTTCCCCGAGTGCTACGAGGAGCACAACAACATCGTGCACAATTTCCAGGACAAATTCATTGACCTGGCCCGCTTCTACTATAAGAAGACGGGCGAAGCGCTCTCGTTCGTTCCCGTCTATCTCGCCCCGAAGCTCGGGACCATGAGCTTCGGCGCCCCGCTGCCCTTTGACCCCGATGCGCCCATTGCCGACGAGCGCCGGCGTCTGTGCGGCGCGCTGATGGACGCCATCACCGACATGGCGGTCGCGCAGCCCCTGCACACCGTCATCCCCTACCCCAATATCCCCAAACGCCTGTACCCCAAAAACCGTCCTCTCGAGGTCTATGCCAATGAAAGCGCAGAGAATTGATTACAGCAGGTTCAAACTCTCCCGCCTGAACGAGCCCCGGTTTCGCCACCTCAAACTGCTCGGGGCCTGGGTCTTCTACTTCATCATGTATTTCCTGACGGAGAACCTGATCCCGCCCGAGCGCTGCCATGTCGTGCACTGTGCGCTGGACGATCTGATCCCGTTCAATGAGTTCTTCCTGATCTTCTATGTCTTCTGGTATTTCCTGGTGCTGGGCGCGCTGGCCTATTACCTGTTTTACGACGTGAAGCAGTTCTCCCGGCTCCAGACCTATATCTTCATCACGCAGGTCGTGGCGATGGCGATCTATATCCTCTGGCCCAGCCGCCAGGATATGCGCCCGGAGGTCTTCCCGCGCGAGAACGCGCTGACCGCCCTGATGAGGTTCATCTACGCCTTTGACACCAGCACCGGCGTGTGCCCCTCGCTGCATGTGGCCTACTCGCTCGGCGTCCTGTCGGTGGGGCTGAAGGACAAGGCGCTGCCGGCATGGGTCAAGGTGCTGCTCACCTTCGTCGTGTTCATGATCTGCATCGCCGTCTGCTTCGTCAAGCAGCACTCGGCTCTGGACGTGCTGGCCGCGCTCCCGGTCTGCCTGCTGGCCGAGATCCTGACCTTCCATGTCTTCTTCCCGGAACGGGAGAAAGCGTGAACGGGTTTTGCTCTCCGGGAGCGGCGGAAACGGCGCCGTGTCCGGAGGGCAAAATTTTGTAAAAATCACTCTTGACAAACCAAAAGGCTTTTGCTATTATATCAACGCTGTGGCCGGGTAGTTCAGTCGGTTAGAACGCCGGCCTGTCACGCCGGAGGTCGAGGGTTCAAGTCCCTTCTCGGTCGCCACACATATGCCCCTTTTCCAAGGGGCATATACTTTGCTGCTATAGCTCAGCAGGTAGAGCGCATCCTTGGTAAGGATGAGGTCCCCAGTTCGAATCTGGGTAGCAGCTCCAAAAACACCCGATTTCGGGTGTTTTTTTAACTTTTCGGGGCATTTTCGAGGGGTTTTTTGTAGTGCGTTTTCCCTTTGGGAACACTTGGGAACACCCAGTCTCTTGCGTGCGCTTTCATATTCTGCAAAAAAGTTCTGATTTTTATGTCTCTCAGGCAATCTGAGAGACTATTTTTGTGCCTTGGACGCATTAGACAGCATAGGAACAGTCGGAACAGTGGAAATACTCTCCTATCCAGGAGGCTCACTTGGGAACACTCTTTCGGTCACGCCTGACCGGGACAGTACAGCATCCCGTCGAGCTCCATCGCCATTTTTTTCCGTTCAGCATCTACAGCGTGGCTATACCGATTCAGGACCATTCCGGCGTCTTTATGGCCGCTGTCAGCCTGAACAGCCTTGACATCCCCGGAAATCAGGAGCTTCAGCGTCACGCTCAGATGCCGCATCGCATGGGGGACTACCACTGGCAGAGACGCATCCTCGCATAGTTTTTTGAGCTTTTTTCGAATCTCATGTTCCTCAAACGGCCTGCCCATGTCCTGCGCAATTACGATATTGTAATCCTCGTAATGCCGTCCGTGTACGATCTTGAGCGTTTTCTGGCGTTGCTTCTCCGCTTTCAGAGCTGCGGCAACCTGAGTCCCCACATAAACTGTCCGCGGGGGCGCGGCGACTCCGGTCTTATCCTTCATGCCGCACAAGGCCAAGACTGTTTTACTGTCCCTGCCGGATGGAAAAGAGAAATAGACCTCAAACTTTTCGCTGTTGGCCATCCCCTCCCGATCCATACGCTGGAGCTGCTGGCGGAAGGTGATCGAGGCAGTACCGTCATCATTGAACTCTACACAGTCCCATTGGAGGCCGAGCAGCTCCCCGATCCGTGCCGAGCAGGAGGCGGAAAGAAGCAACCAAAGCTTCAGACCTTGATGCTCACAGGAATCCAGCGCGGTTCGATACTGCTGCGTTGTCCAGATTTCCCGTTCCTCCGACCTGTACTTTGGACGGTGAGCCAGGGACACAACGGTCTTTTCATCGCGGGGAACATACCCCCAACGCTGTGCCTGCCTGTAGGCTGTACACAGCATAGTGTGGATCTTCTCGATCACGCTCTTCCCGACCATCTCATCGGGATCATCCACCGAAGGGGTTTTAAGCAGATCTTTGTAGTAACGCTCAATACGCTGTACACTGAGGTCCATAAGAAGCTCATCGCCCAGGAAAGGGTTAATGTAATACTCAATCCGGTTGCGATTCTGCGCCAGCACATTCGGCTTCCACTCAGTCGGGCCGTATTCTTCGACAAAGCGCTTCATCAACTCCCGAACCGTGATGCCCTTGCCATAGCCGCGAGGATTCTTTTCAGGGTCAATCAGCGCATGAGGGGGAGAAAAAGTCCCTGCTTCTTTTTCTGCTTTTACAACGGCATCTCTCGCCCGTGCCTGTTTTTCCGTATTGAAAGTCTCTTTGTAGATAACTCCGTTATGGCGGTAGGATACGCGCCAAACCTTGCCACGTTTTTCACACGACATAATAAAAATCTCCTTCGTATAACCTCCCCTCTGCCGCCTATTGATTATTTGCTCGCGCCCATACTACCATGACGGTATGGCATTGGCAAGTTTGGCAGGCGGGAGGATTACGCCTTTATCGGGAGGTGCTCTGCAGAAAATCCTCCAGCGCATCCACCGGGATCAAAATCAGACGCCCAGCGCGAATCGCGCGGATATAACCAGCACCAACCAAGTTATACGCTGCTGCTCGGCTGATGCCGAGCATAATGGCAATTTCCTCTACGCGATAAGTTCTGCGGACATTTTCTTCCACACGCTCCATCATTATCCCTCCCTTCGCATTATCGACGGGCTCTCATTGTTATCAGGTAATCATAGCCTTTTCCATAGCTACAGTAAGTGCATTCGCCTTTTATCTCCTGATAAGGATTTTTTCTCCTGACTATATATTTACTAGCGTCGCAGAAGTTGTTCAAACATCTCCGGCAAAGACACACTTCAAGTGCCTTGGGTTTCGCTCTCATATATCCAAGGCTAACAAGAATTCCTTGATTGATCTCTTCCATCTGCGTATCTGTGAGGTGCCCAAGCTTCTCCGCCAGACGTTTTTTATCAATAGTCCTGATTTGTTCAAGAATTGCCATAGACGGTTCAGAAAGACCTTCTATTTGATCTAAAAAACAATGTGTAGGAAGATCATGCTTCTTAAAGCCCTGCGATGTCATGGGAGCAACAATTACAGTGGGACAATGAAGGTTTCCCATATCATTCTGAATAACAATTACAGGGCGAATACCCTGCTGCTCAGAGCCAATACCTTCCCCTAAATCTGCGACAAAAATATCGCCACGGCGATATGTTTGTTCCATATTTTTCGTCCTCCTCTTTGAGGCATTAAATATGTATAACCAGGCAAAGGATTTGCAGGTCTATTGAGAGATCAAATTCGTGGAAATGTAGCCTCTGCAATCCATATAGCCTGGTTCTGTTTTAATGCAGGCCAATTTATCCTCGTTCCCCGGCTTGCAAGTGGGCATCCATCCAGCGGCTGTTGGCGCAGCTCCACGGGTCTTAGCCCCCGGCAGGATCTCTGTCGGCTGCCCTCATTGCCTGCGACGGTTTTATCACGCTCGGACTGTGACTGGACAGGAGTCTCATTGTCCCCATTGGTTTATCACATGGGTGCAGAGAGCCGCCCTGCCCCGGAAGCAATGGTTTTCGCTCCCCGCTGTCGTTGCGGCTCATGGCGCATTGCCTCCTGCGAAATGCTAAACGCATTACCAATGGGATCGTACTGGTTGGAAGGAGTATTCAATTGTTAAGGATCAGTATCGGAATCCTAATGAAGATTTCCTCGACTGCGCATATTGTAGCAGGAGTATAAGTGTTTTGAAATCGCAGGAAATGAACCGGGAAAAGCAGAGAATCTGCGATTAAAGTGATCTGAAATGAATAATTCAGGCTTTTCTGAGCACTTATTTTGAAAAACGCCAGAAAAAATGGTTCATTTTTTGAACCGCCGGGGAAAAAACATGAATTTATTTCGCCTCTGCAAAAAGAGAACCGACTGCTTATCACGCCAAGCAGTCGGCTCTCGTATCAGTTTCCAATTTAATTAGTTGTGATCTATAGTGACAAGGGGGATAAATGGTTCTTTTTCAGATAAGCGTTAGCTTCGTCAATTCCATTTGCGCTCTGAACACGGAGGATATGTGCAAGGGCCTGATGCCTGCGGTCATCATCGTCCAGCTGCAAATGAGCGCGTTTGAAAAGAAGCCTGCTGATCCAGTCTGGTAATTCAAAAACAAGAGCAAGTGCTGTCAGGAAATCCTCATTTCGATACTTCACAGGGTCGGAGATCCAGCGAATAAGCGTAGCCTTATCCATGTTGAGTTTCTCCGAGAGCGTGAACAAACTAAGCCCTTTTTGCTTTCGGATCAGATCAAAAGCTTCCCGGAAAGAAATCGGAAACTCGCGGCAGTATTTATATTTAGCATCCAGTTCGTCCAGATGCTCCTTGTTGATGAGGTCATCCAAATAGAATAGTGTCTGCTTTATATAGTCAGCATCGTAATACATCTGACCAAAGACATATTTGCCAATACTTTGCTGGATATAAACTCTGACGAAGCGCAGACAGCAATCATCAACATGGGCGTTTGCCCATTCAGTGAGGACAAGTCGATCTCGGACAGGCTTTATAAACCGCGGGTCATTTCTAACAACATGGCCGTCGACGTAGATGTATTGTCCGCTCTGAATAACAGATTGGAAGTCCTCATTGTCACACACGAGGGCAGACACAGTATCCCGATCAACAACAAAGGTGTGCTCTTCCTCTCGCCAAGCATCGACGTCAAAGGCAAAAGGCTGAATCAGCTTTTTCTCTGCGTAATTCAAAGCTCCCTTTGCCTCAACGTGCCCAAGCTGGATCATTCTTGCACGGATGCGGAAATGAGGGAGGTCAAGCTCCCTTGCTATGGCCTTTCCTGCGATCTCATATCTCTCTCCGGAATGACGGCAGTGAGTTGCTTCATTGCAGGCAGCTATGATCCTCTCCTGTGTGGAACTCACCGGGAGCATCAGACCGTAGGCTCCACGGGCAGCCTGTTTTTCCATGAAGTAAACCGGGTCAGACAGTTCTTTTTCCTGATCAATCTCAATTTCAACAGTTTTGATCCGCCGAAGGTCGGAGTTGTACATTTCCTGAAGGCGAAAGAACAGGTAGTGATACTCATAATGGAAACACTCATGGAAGATGTCAAAAGCGGCATGGCTCCGTCTGACGGCATTTGTATTGATAACAATCGTGTTTGCTTTGATCTGGATCGGCCGAGGCGTTTCCGCCTTAAAGCCCTGCGGCTCCTCCCGAACTATCAATTCACCGTCCGCAAAGAAGAT
>CADCLH010000017.1 GCA_902802215.1 Oscillospiraceae bacterium | reverse complement strand
GCGCCGGCGTACGGCTCCTGGCGGGAGGCCTACACGGCCATGCTCACGGACGAATCGGCGCGCGCCGCCGTCATCGGCAGGGACGCCGACTACCGCCGGAGCTATTTTTCCGGCGATCCGTCGCTGCTCACCCCCAGCGCCTACTCTGTGGCGGACCTCAACGCCGACGGCGCGCCCGAGCTGCTGCTCTACGCCGAGGGGACCGGTCTGACGGACGTGTTCAGCTTTGACGGCGCGCTCCGCTATCTCGGCTATGACGCCTTCTTCGGCTTCCTGCCGGAGGAGGGGCTGGCGATCGTGCATGGACACTGGCACGGCGCGGGCGGCTCGGGCGACCGGGAGTGGTCGGCCGTCCCGATCTTCCGGGACGACGACTGGGGCCGCGTCTATCTGGACTGCATGGAGGACGGGGGCAAGCTCCGCTACTCCTTCCAGGAGTACGGCGCCTTTGAGAGCACGGACTGGGCGAAGCCCGGCGAAAACCCCGAGGCCGAGGCGCGCTATGAAAAGCTGTTCGACCGCTGCGTGCGCTCCTGCGTCCGGCTCGAGGACGTCCCCTTCTTCGCGATGGACAACCTCTCCGGCTTCGTCTCCCCCTGCGATCTGAAGCTCATGCGGCGGCTGTACAACGCCGTCGGCGCCTTCCCCTACGCGGGCGAGGAGTTCTTGCGGGAGAAGCGCTGGGAGGGCCTCGGCCTGGACATCCGGGACGAGAGGCCCCTGGGCGCGCTGCTGCTGGATCTGGACTTTGACGGCGTGCCCGAGCTGCTGCTCTCTAACGGCTGCAAGAAGGCTTCGGAGCGCTTAAGCTGGATCTTCCGCTATGACGCGATGAACGACCGGATGGCCTGTATCGGCGAAGGGCCGGACGAGGCGCTGACGAACGGGCGCGCGCTGTACGGCTGCAAAACCGGCGGCGGCGAGGCCGTGTGGACGCAGTATCGGAAGACGCTGCTGCGGATCACGGCGAACCGGCTCGATAAGGCGGAGCTGGGGTATCTCGAGAAGTACGACGCCCCGGCCCCGCTCAAATGGCAGGACCCGGACAAGCTCGCCGGGCAGCTCGCAAAGGGCGAATATTAAATCACGAACCGGGAGGCTTCTGGCCTCCCGGTTCGTGCGTTGAGACTGTAGACAAAGTCCGTCCCTCGTCATTGCGAGGAGCGAAGCGACGTGGCAATCCGTTTCTCCCTTGGCCGCGAAAGGCAACGCGGCAAGGCGTTATGCGGATTCCCACGCCAGCGTGCGAAACTTGCTCGGAATGACGTGCAAAGTGGTTAATGCGTTTGTGTGATTGTTCAGATGAATTTGAAGAGGTTGAGGCCGACCTCGGGATCGGCCCGGCGCTCGACGACGCCGTCGATGACGTCGATCACCAGCTCGCAGGTCGCGCTGATGACGGCGCGGTTGAGGTGGCCGCCGAAGACCTCGCCCCGGTCGTTGCCCGCGCTCATGTGCAGATGGGCGTAGTACTCTCCGTTCATGGTGCTGATCGTGCCGGTCAGGGAGACGATCTCGAACGCGCCCTCGAAGTGGTTGGCGTAATACTTCTTCTCGTCCACCCTGTACACGCCGACCGTGAAGTCGTCCACCGCGCCGAGGGCGGAGACGGAGGCCAGCCTGACGTTCTCCTTCAGGGCGAGCGCTTTGAGGCTTTCGAGGATCTCCTCGCCCCGGTCGAAGCGCGCGACGATGTGACTGCCGAATCTTCTGTAATCCATGTCCTTTCTCCTTTCAAGATCAGTCAGCGGAAGCCCTGCATCCCGTCGAGGATGCGGTCGATTTCCAGATAGGGGTCTTCGATCATGCCGGTGTTCTGCCCGAGCTCCAGAAGCTGCGTCCCGTCCGCGCTCCTTTCCCAGACGGGCAGGCCGGAGCCGTTGGGGTCGCCGGTTTTGGCGAAGTTCTCAAAATAGCCGCAGAACACGTCCATGAGCGCCCGGTCGCCCTCGTCGTAGAGCCTTGAGCCCGCCGGGATGTTGCCGTAGCAGTAGACCTCCTCGCCGCTGTGCCAGGCCGAGATGCGGCCGTTGGTCTTGGAGAAGAAGTACTCGTACACCGGCACCTCCTCCGCCAGCGCGAGCCTGCTCAGGCAGTAGTGGCCGTGGGTGAAGTAGACGGCGGAATAGAGCGCGGTCCAGTAGCTTTTCGCCTCGTCGTCGGTCGCCGGGGACCAGCGCGCGAGCACCGCGTCCGCCTCGTCCCCGAAATACGCGCGGACCTTCCGCTCGTAGTTTTTGAGACTGGCCTGCTCAAAAAGGATGAAGGGCGTGCCCTCGTCGGCGTTGAAGCCGTGCAGCAGCGCTTCCTCGTTGTGCACGCCCTGCCGCCGCGCCTCATACGGCGTCACGGGCAGGACGAAGCCGTCGACCGTCAGGTGGTGGTTCACGTCCGCCGCCTTGGCGAGCTTTTCCGCGTCGATCTGCCGCAGCGCGGCGATATCGGCCGCGCCGAAGCGCGAGAGCGTCTCGCGCCCGGTCTCGAGCGCCTCGTCCATCGTGCGGAAGGAGTGCTGCGGCTCGGGCGCGTCGCAGGTGGAGCTCTCGAGGATGGCGCGGCGGAACAGGCCCTGCGCCCGCGGCGAGGTGCACAGCGCGCTCACGCACACCGCGCCCGCCGACTCGCCCGCGAGCGTCACGTTGTCGGGGTCGCCGCCGAAGGCCGCGATGTTGTCGCGCACCCACTCGAGCGCCTTGATCTGGTCCATCAGCCCGTAGTTGCCGGTGCTGCCGTCGGGCGGCCAGCTCCTCGGATGCGAGGAAGCCGAACACGCCGAGCCGGTAGCCGAAGTTGACCACGATCACACCCCGGCGGGCCAGCCCCTCGCCGCTGTAGTCGGCGTACCAGGGCTGACCGGTTTGCAGCGCGCCGCCGTGGACGTAGACCAGCACGGGCAGCTTCTCCCCGCCGCCCGCAGGCCGCCAGAGGTTGAGGTAGAGCGCGTCCTCGCTCACCGCGTCGCGGAAATTGTCGTCGAGCGAGACCGTATAGTCGTGGAAGCCGACGACCTGCTTGAGCGAGTTGACGATCTCCCCGTCGCGCGGCTGCATCGCCATCGGCGCAAAGTGCATGCAGGCGCGCACGCCCTCCCAGGGCGCGGGGTCCTGCGGCGCGCGCCAGCGGAGATTTCCGACCGGGGGCGCGGCGTAGGGGATGCCGGTGAAGACCTCGAACGCGCCGTCGACGCTCTTCAGGCCCTGCACCTGCCCGTCTTTGAGCGTCACGACCTCCGTCGTGCCGCCCGCTCTGTTCAAGGCGGGGCGCAGGCGGTAGGGCCGCCCGAGAAGGAGCAGCGCCGCCGTAAGCGCGCCCCACACGACGATCCAGGTCAGCAGCCGCCGCCAAAAGCCGCCGCGGATCAGCAGCCGCCGCAGCAGGACAAAGAGCAGCAGCGCCAGCGCCGCCGCGCCCCACGCTTCGAGCGCGTTTTTGTTCAGCTCCAGCAGCGCGGCGAACAGCAGCGCCGTCAGGAGAAACAGGAACCAGAAGCCCGCGCCGGGCCGTTTCGTTTTCTCGTTCACGGGGACCCTCCTGTGTGTCTATATTGATACTGATATTGTCTCTGAAATCGCGCGCTTTGTCAAGATGCGCGCTCTTGCGCGCGGGGGACGGGCGTGATAAAATGGGAAAAAACAAAAGGAGAGGTTTTCATGGAAGTATTCGACGCGCTTTTGAACCGGCGGAGCGTCCGCCGCTACAAGCCGGACCTGCCCGCCCGGGAGGACCTCGAGAAGATCGCCGAGGCCGGCCTCTACGCCGCCAGCGGCAAGGGCATGCAGACGGTCAAAATCGTCATCGTCACGAACCCGGAGCTGATCCAAAAGCTTCGCGAGTGGAACCGCGTGATCGGCGGCTGGGGGGAGGATGTGGACCCCTTCTACGGCGCGCCCGCCCTGCTGCTGGTGCTCGCCGACCGCGCGTCGCCGAACCACGTCTACGACGGCGCGCTCGCCATGGGCAACATGATGCTCGCCGCGCACGCGCTCGGCCTCGGCAGCTGCTGGATCAACCGCGCCCGCCAGGCCTTCGACACCGACGAGGGCAAGGCCCTGCTTGCCTCCCTCGGCGTCGAGGGGGACCTCGAGGGCATCGGCCACTGCATCGTGGGAGTTCCCGACGGGCCCGCGCCCAAGGCCGCGCCGAGAAAGCCCGGCCGCGTCGTATGGGCGGAGTGAGCGCCGCGCCCGGGTGGTCACACGACGGCTACATCACGGATCAGGACGCCTTCACGGACTACGAATACCGCACCATCCGGGCCAGCCGCAACGGCTGCGGGCCGATCGCGGCCTACAACATCCGCCACGCCCTCGGCCTCGACGCGGCGTTCGCCGAGGTGCTCGCCGAGATGGACGGCCTGCACGCCATGCACCGGCCCGGACCGACGAGCATGAAGGCCATGCGCGCGTATCTGGAAAGACACCTGCCCGAAATGACCGAGCATGTCGGGCGCGAGGCCGCCCTCGCAGCCGCGCGGCGCTCCCGCATGGGCATCCTGCGCTATTCGGAGGAGAAGATCCCGCACTTCGTCTCCTTCCTGCGGCAGAGCGACGGGGGCTTCCGCTTCTTCAACGTCAACGACGGGCTCGAGGACTACGTCTGCTCGATGGAGATGTTCTTTGAGGACCACGTCGGCACAGGGCAGTACGTCTCGGTGTTCACCATGGAATGAAAACGCCATAACGACAGGGCGTCCCGGAGGAATCCGGGACGCCCTGTCTGTGTTTTTCGATCAGCTTTTCTGCTTTTCCTCGTGGTACTCCTTCTCGGTGTTCACGCTCCACAGCGCGCTCTTGTCCGTGCTGCCGGAGCGGATGCACCTGACCGCCTCGAAGGAGGTCATCATCGAGTGGTCCAGGTTGTTGTAGCGGTGCTGCCCGTTGCGCCCGACGCAGTAGAGATTCTCGATCGTGTCGAGCCAGGCGGTCAGCTTGTCGATCTCCGCGTAGGTGTCGAAGTAGGCGGGGTAGGCCTTCTTCACGCGCTCCATGTGCGTGTCCAGCACCTGGGAGCGGTCGGTGATCAGGCCGATGCGCAGCATCTCCTCCACGCCGAGACGCGCGAACTCCTCCTCGCTCTGGTTCCAGAAGGCGTCGCCCTCGTTGCAGAAGTACTCGAGGCCCACCCAGACGGTGTTCTCGAGGTCCTGCACCAGATAGGGGCTCCAGTTGTTGTAGATCTGGAAGCGGCCCATCTTCACGCTGCGGTCCTGCACGTACACCCAGCAGTCCGGCACGATGCCGCCGACCGTGGCGAGGTCCGTTTTGTTCACCAGCGCGAGCTTCTTGACCAGCACGCCCAGCGTCATATAGTCGCGGTAGGGCAGGCCCTTCGCGATGCGCGCGGGCTCGGCCGGCACGTCGTTCATGCCGCCCACAAGGTCGCGGATGGGCATGGAAGAGATCACGGCGTCGCCCTCGAAGCGCCGCCCGTCGGCCAGCGTCACCGCCGTGATGCGATTGCCCCGCCTCTCCAGACCCACGACCTGCGCGTTTTTGAGGATCGTGCCGCCCATGGCCTCGACGCGCGCCGCCACGACCTCCCAGAGCTGGCCGGGGCCGAGCTTGGGATACTTGAATTCCTCGATCAGCGAGGTGTTGACCTCGCGGTTTTTCACATGGAAGGCCTTGCCGAACACGTCCTTGAGAATGCCCAGGATCGACAGGCCCTTGGTCCGCTGCGCGCCCCAGGAGGCGTCGATCTCGCTCGGATGGCGGCCCCAGAGGTTCTCGGTGTAGTACTCGAAGAACATCGAGTACAGCTCGCGCCCGAAGGAGTTGATGTAGAAGTTCTCCAGATTGTCCTCGGGCAGCTTGTGCAGCATCGCGCCGAGGTACGAAAAGCCGCACTTCACCGTCTTGGCGAAGCCCATGTTCTTGAAGGTCTCGGGCTTGAGGGAGATGGGGTAGTCGTAGAACTTCCCGTCAAAAAAGATGCGCGAGACGCGGCGGCGCATCAGCATGACCTCGTCGGTCTTCTCGGGGTCGGGACCGCCCGGCGCTAGCGGCGGCGTGCGGCCCAGCAGCAGGTCGTCCTTCGACGGCGCGCCCTGCACCGGCAGCAGCTTCTCCCACCACGCGTTCACCTCGGGCGCCTTGGAGAAGAAGCGGTGGCCGCCCATGTCCATACGGTTGCCGTGCCAGGCGACGGTCCGGGAAATGCCGCCGAAGGTGTCGCTCTCCTCAAAGAGCGTGACGCGGTAGTCGCCGGGGCCGTTCAGAAGCTCGTAGGCAGCGGTCAGGCCCGCGGGCCCGCCGCCGATGATCAGGATGTCTTTCATGTTTTTCTCCGTTTCGTTTTTCGTCGCTGCGTCAATTATGGGCCCTCATAAGTGCTTTGTCAAGGCGTTTACAAAAGGGGGAGCAACTGATAAAATAAGAAAAAACCGGGAACAGGGGGGATTCGATGAAGCTGCTGCACACCTCGGACTGGCACCTCGGCATGAGCGCGCAGGGGCGCAGCCTCGAGGACGACCAACGCTTCTTCCTCGACGCAATCTGCCGCGTCATCGAGGAGGAGCGGGTCGGCGCGGTGCTGCTCGCGGGCGACGTGTTTGACCGCGCGGTGCCGGGCGCGGCCGCCCTGCGCCTGTACGACGCGGCCGTGACGGAGATCTGCGACGGGCTCGGCGTGCCCATGCTGGTCGTCGCGGGCAACCACGACAACGCGGCGCGTCTGGCGGCCTGCAAAGCCCTGCTGAAAAAGGCCGGACTCACCGTCGCGGGCGAGCTGACAAGGCAGCCGGAGCGCGCGGAGCTCGACGGGGCGGACGTGTACCTGCTGCCCTGGTTCACCTGCGAAAAGGCGCGCGCCGTCTTCCCCGAGCGCGCCGACGAGATCGGCTCCATGGAGGACGCCTTCCGCGTCGTGCTCGACGCCGTGCGCGCGGACCTCATCCCCGGCAGGCGGCATATCCTGCTCGCCCACGCCTTCGTCGCGGACGCGGAGACCTCGCTGTCCGACCGGGCCGCCGAGATCGGCCGCGCCGCCGCCGTGGGCCGCGGCGTGTTCGAGGGCTTCGACTACGTCGCCCTCGGCCACCTGCACGGCCCGCAGGACGTGGGGGCGCGCATCCGCTACAGCGGCACGCCGATGAAGTATTCCTTCGGGCGCGAGGAAAATCAGGTCAAAAGCGTGACCGTCCTCGACACCGGGACGCTCGAGCGGAGCATCGTCCCGCTGCCCGCCCTGCACGAGCGGACCAGCATCGAGGGGAGCTTCGACGAGCTGCTCGCGGGCCGGGGACTGAGCGAGGCGCAGCGCCGCGGTTTTATCCGCGCGAGGGTGACCGACCGTTATGTCGGGCTCGAGGGGGCGGCGGAGCTGTTCGAGGTCTACCCCAATCTGCTGGAATACAGCGGCCTCGCCTACGACAGCGACGAGAGCGCCGTCACGATGACGCTCGACGAGCTCGAACGGCAGAGCAGCGAGCCGGAGGAGATCTTCCGGCGCTTCTGCCGGGACAGCGTGCGCATGGAGCCGGACGAACATCTGCTCGCGCTCTTTCGCGAGGCGCAGCGCGACTGGGAGAGGGGGGAGCAGGCATGAGACCGATGCTGCTGGAGCTCCAGGCCTTCGGCCCCTTCGCGGGCGCGGAGCGCGTGGATTTCGAGAGCGCGGCGAGGGGCGGCCCCTTCCTGATCGCAGGGCCGACCGGCGCGGGCAAGACCAGCATCCTCGACGCGATGTGCTTCGCCCTGTACGAGAAGAGCAGCGGCCACCTGCGCGACAGTCTGGAGGCCATGCGCTGCCGCCAGAGCCCCTGGGGCACGGACACCTATGTGCGCTTCACCTTCGAGACGCAGGGGGAGGTCTACCGCTTCGAGCGGCGTCTGAAGTGCAAGCGCAGCAATCTCAGCCAGAGCCAGAGCGTCCTGCGCCGGCGGGCCGACGGCGTGTTCGAGCCGCTGTTTGAAAACTGCCGCAGCCGCGACGCCAACGACAAGGCCCGCGAGCTGATCGGTCTGGACTACGAGCAGTTCCGGCAGGTCGTGATCCTGCCGCAGGGCCAGTTTGAAAAATTCCTGACCTCCCGCACGGAGGAGAAGGAGGCCATCCTGAGCCTGATCTTCGGCATCCGCCGCTGGAGCGGGATCGCCGAGTGTTTCTACCAGAACGCGAAGGAGCGCAAGGACGCCTCCGACGAGCGGAAAAAGGAGATCGACTTTTGCCTGCGGGGCGAGGGCTGTGAGACGCCCGAGGCGCTGGCGGAGAAGACGGAGGCCTTCCGCGCTGACCTGCGCGCCTGCGAGGAGGAGCACGAAAAGGCGGACATCGCGGGCCGCCGCGCCGCCCTCGAGGGGCAGCGGGAGCTGCTGCGCGATTTCGAGCGCCTGCACGCGCTGGAAAAGGAGCGCGACGCGCTTCTGCGCGGCGAAGAGGATGACCGGGCGGCGGCTACGCGCCTCGCCGACGCCGAGCGGGCCGAGGCCCTGCGCGTCCCGCTGGAGAACAGAGAGCGCGCCGGACGGGAGTTTCAGGCGCGGCAGCGCGCGTTTGAGGACGCCGGACGCGAAGCGGAGCGGAAGCAGCGGGAGCTTCATGCAAAGCAGGAGGCATCCGCCGCCGCCCTGCGGGCGCTCGAGCAGACGGAGCAAGCCCTTGCCGAGCTGCGCCGCCGTTATCTCGGCGGGATCTGCGGGGAGCTGGGCGAAGCGCTCCGGGAGAACGAGCCCTGCCCGGTCTGCGGCAGCATGCAGCATCCGCGGCCCGCGCGCCGCGGCGCCGGGAGCGTCGGCCGCGCGGACCTGGAGGCCGGGGAGCGGGCGGTCGAACAGAGAAAGAAGGCCTGGAACGCCGCCGAGCGCGAGCGCGAAAAAGCCGCGGCCGACTTCGCGCGCGCCGGGGAGAAGCGGAAGAGCGCCCTCGACGAGAGGGAGAAGGCCGCCGAGGCCTTCACGGAGGCGGAGACGGCGCTCGACGCGCTGCTGCGGGAGCGGGAGATCGCCGACGCGGCCGAGGCGAAGCGGCTCATGCTGCCGCAGCATGAGCGCAGCGCCCTGCGCGACCGGCTTCAGCGCCGGCGCGCGCAGAGAGAGGAAAACGAAAAACAGCTCGCCGAGCTCCGCACAGCGCTTGCCGGGCAGAGCGAGCCGGACCGCGAGGCCCTGCGGCAGGCGGCGGCGGAGCTGGAGCAGGCGGAGAGCGCCTACCAGCGGCGCAGCGCCACGCTGCGCGCGGCGCTCACGCGGCTGGAGGAGTGCCAGAAGAGCGTGGACGCGCTGCTCACGCGCTATCGGGCCGAGCGCGGACAGCTCGAGAGCGACCTTGCCTTCGCGCGCGTCCTGCGCGGCGACACCGGCGTGGGCTTGCAGCGCTACGTGCTGGGCGTGCTGTTCGCCTCGGTCATCGGCGAGGCCAACCGCATGCTGGAAAAGGTGCACGGCGGGCGCTACCGCCTCTACCGCTCCGACGCGCGCGGCGCGGGCAACAAGCGCGGCCTCGAGCTGTACATCCACGATTCCCGCGCGCCGGAGGATGAGGGGCGGAGCGTGAGCACCCTGTCCGGCGGGGAGAAGTTCCTGGTCTCGCTGGCCCTGTCGATCGGCCTGTCGGAGGTCGCCCAGCGCGGCGGCATCCGCCTCGGCACGCTGTTCATCGACGAGGGCTTCGGCTCGCTCGACGAGCAGAGCATCGACGACGCGCTCGACGTGCTCGCGTCCATCCAGCGCTCGAGCGGCATGGTCGGCATCATCTCCCACGTCTCCGTCCTCTACGACACGCTGCCCTCCAAGATCGAGGTGCGCAAGAGCGGGCAGGGGAGCCGCATCGTGCAGACGATCGGATAAAAATTCTTGCCATCTCTGTTTAAGAAGTATATAATATCCTGCGTGATTTAAAAACGCGCCGGGCATCCGGCAAAGGAGACATGCATCTATGAGAACCATCGGAACCGTTGTACGCGGGGTTCGCGCGCCGATCATCCGCCAGGGCGACGATATCGCTTCCGTCGCGGCCCAGTCCGTGATGGAGGCCTGGAAGGAAGCAAACATCACCCCCTGCGACCGGGACATCGTCGCGGTGACGGAGTCGGTCGTCGCCAGAGCCCAGGGCAACTACGCCAGCGTCGATCAGATCGCCGCCGACGTGCGCGCCAAGACCGGCGGCGGCACCGTGGGCGTGGCCTTCCCCATCCTCAGCCGCAACCGCTTCTCCCTGCTGCTGCGCGGCATGGCCCGCGGCTGCGGCAAGATCGTGATGCTGCTGTCCTACCCCTCGGACGAGGTGGGCAACCATCTGGTCGACTGGGACAGGCTCGACGCGGCGGGCGTCAACCCCTACAGCGACGTGCTGACCGTGGAACAGTTCCGTGAGAAGTTCGGCCATATCATCCACCCCTTCACCGGCGTGGACTACATCGACTTCTATACCGAGCTCATCGAGGCCGAGGGCTGCGAGGCCGAGCTGCTGCTCGGCAACCGCGTCACGACGCTGCTGGAGCATACCGACACGGTCATCACCTGCGACATCCACACGCGCGAGCGCTCCAAGCGCCTGCTGCGCGAGGCCGGCGCCAAGGTCGTGCTCGGGCTGGACGATCTGCTCAACTGCTCCGTCGACGGCAGCGGCTTCAACGAGGTCTACGGCCTGCTGGGCTCCAACAAGGCCACCGAGGAGACCGTCAAGCTCTTCCCCCGCAATTGCAGCGAGGTCGCGACCGAGCTGAGCAAGCGCCTCTCCGACGCCTCCGGCAAGCGCATCGAGGCCATGATCTACGGCGACGGCGCCTTCAAGGACCCCATCGGCAAGATCTGGGAGCTGGCGGACCCCGTGGTCTCCCCGGGCTATACCGTCGGCCTGATCGGCACGCCCAACGAGCTCAAGCTCAAGTACCTGGCCGACAACGAGTTCGGCGATCTCACGGGCGACGCGCTGCGCGAGGCCATCGAGGCCAAGATCCGCGCCAAGACCGGCGAGAGCCTCATGGGCAAGATGGCCTCCGAGGGCACCACGCCCCGCCGTCTGACCGACCTGATCGGCTCGCTGTGCGACCTGACCTCCGGCTCGGGCGACAAGGGTACGCCCATCGTCTACATCCAGGGCTACTTCGACAACTACACCAACGAGTAAGGTACATATCTCAAACAGGCGGGGTGAAAACCCCGCCTGTTTCCGTATGCCCGAAAGAAGTCTTTTCAAAACCCGACAGGCATGATATAATTATCCTGTTGTACCCATTGCACAGGCAAAGGAGGGAGCGCGCATGTACAAGCCGCTGGCGGACGAGATCCGGCCCGCCTCGCTCGAGGACGTGGTCGGGCAGAGGCATATCCTCGGCCCGGACGGGATGCTCCGCCGCATCGTCGAGAGCGGCCAGATCCCCAACATGATCTTCTACGGCCCCTCCGGCACCGGCAAGACCACCGTCGCCCGCATCATCGCGCAGCGGACCAACCGCTCCCTGCGCAAGCTCAACGCGACCACGGCGGGCATCGCGGACATCAAGCGCATCATCGACGAGCTCGACACCTTCCTCACGCCCGGCGGGGTGCTGCTGTATCTGGACGAGATCCAGTATTTCAACAAAAAACAGCAGCAGTCGCTGCTGGAATTCATCGAGGATGGGCGCATCACGCTCATCGCCTCCACGACGGAGAACCCCTATTTCACGGTCTTCAACGCGATCTTGAGCCGCTGCACCGTCTTTGAGTTCAAACCCGTGGAGCCCGACGACGTCCGGCAGGCCGTGCTGCGCGCGGCCGAGCTGCTCAACCGGGAGCGCACGGCGCCGCTGTCCTTCGAGCCTAATGCCCTTACGCATATCAGCGCGGCCTGCGGCGGGGACGTGCGCAAGGCCATCAACGCCGTGGAGCTGCTGTTCTCCGCCGCGCGCGGCGATACGATCACCCTCGGCGACGCGCGGGCCATCACCCAGCGCAGCGCCATGCGCTACGACCGGGAGGGGGACGAGCACTTCGATATCCTCTCGGCCCTGATGAAGTCCCTGCGCGGCTCGGACCCCGACGCGGCGCTGCACTATCTGGCGCGCCTGCTGGAGGCGGGCGATCTGGTCGGCGCGTGCCGCCGCATCCTCTGCTCGGCGAGCGAGGACATCGGCATGGCTTACCCGCAGGCGGTCCCGATCGTCAAGGCCTGCGTCGACTCGGCCTTGCAGCTCGGTCTGCCCGAGGGACGGCTGCCTCTGGCCGAGGCCTGCATCCTGCTGGCCACCGCGCCCAAGTCCAACTCCGGCGTGATCGCCATCGACCGGGCCATGGCCGACGTGCGCGCCGGACGCACCGGCCCCATCCCGCGCGAGCTCCAGAACGTCCACGCCGACGGCACGGGCTTTGAGCGCGAGCAGGGCTACAAGTACCCCCACAGCTTCCCCCACCACTGGGTGAAGCAGCAGTACCTGCCCGATGCGCTGCGCAATACCGTCTACTACGAGTACGGCGACAACAAGACCGAGCAGGCCGCCCTGCGCTACTGGGAGGAGATCAAAAAGTAATGGACATCCAGGTCGGCGATATCCTCACCATGAAAAAGGCCCACCCCTGCGGGGCCAAGCAGTGGCAGGTCCTGCGCACGGGCGCGGACTTCAGGCTGCGCTGCCTCGGCTGCGGACACGAGGTCATGGGCCCGCGCAGCAAATTTGAGAAGAACATCCGGCAGGTGCAGCGGTGAACTGGGTCTACATCCTCAAATGCGGCGACGGCTCGCTCTACACCGGCTGGACGAACGACCTCGAAAAACGGGTCAGGGCCCACGCCGCGGGCCGCGGCGCGAAATACACCCGCTCCCGCCTGCCCGTGGAGCTGGTCTACCGCGAAGCCCTGCCCGACCGGGGCGGGGCCATGCGCCGTGAGGCGCAGATCAAACGACAGACGCGCAGCGAAAAGCTCACGCTGATACAGGAGTTTACAACGCATGAGAAGAACGGAACTTGACCTCTGCCGCATCACGGCCTGCCTGGGCGTGATCCTGAGCCATGCCACCGCCGACGGCTTTCATATGGAGCCGATCTGGACCTGGCGCTTCTGGATCCTGTGCCTCGTGAGCACGGTCGTGCGCGCCACGATCCCGCAGTTTTTTATGATCTCGGGCACGCTGCTGCTCGAACGCGCGACGATGGACCCCTGGAAAACGCTGAAAAAACGCACGGGACACCTGTGGGGCCTGTTCCTCTTCTGGTCGCTCGCCTATGCCCTGCTGCGCGCGGCGACCGGCGCCTTCGACAGTTTCTACGACTTCATCAGCGCGGTGGTCGTCGGCCAATACCATCTCTGGTTCCTGCCCGCGATGGCGCTCGTCTATCTCTTCATGCCCGTCGTCCACGCGGCCATCCACGGGAACAGGATGGACCCGCGCTACCTGCTGTTCCTGTTTCTCTTCCTCGGGATCTTCATCGCCAACTTCAATCTGACGCCGGACACCTCGCTGCTCCTCTACCGCATCACCCTCAATTTCAGCCTTGACTACCTCCCGCATCTGGGGTATGCTGTTTGGGGCTGGTGGCTGGCACGGCGGCAGATGCCGCGCCAGACCCTGTGGCTCGCGCCGCTGATTTTCACCGCGACGCTGATTGCCGCGACGCAGGCGAATTTCTGGTACTCGTCCTACAAGGCGGAGGCCGACGGCTGGCTGTTCAACTTCTTCTCCCTGCCCAATTTCCTGATGGGCACCTCGGCCTGGTGCTTCTTCCTGGCCCTGCGCGGCCGCAGCTTCCCGCACGCGAAGACCGTGACCGCGATCGCGGACTGCACGCTGGGCGTCTATCTGCTGCACCCGATGGTGCTCAACGTCCTCAAGCGGCTCGGCCTCGTCGTCCGGCCCGAGCACGTGCTGGGCGATACGGCGCTCCGGTACGTCCTGCTCGTGGCCCTGACCTTCCCGGCCGTCTGGGTGCTGCGGCGCATCCCCGGGATCAGAAAGCTCCTGGCATGAAAAAGAAACCGCTCCGCAGCCTTTTGGATGCGGAGCCGCGATAGAGGATCAAACGAAAGATGAAAAAAGTATTGTCCGTGATCTGCCTGCTCCTGCTGTGCCTGGAGCTGTTCTTCGTCGAAAAGCTCCGCATGGAGACTCCGGCGATCACCGCCTCGCGCATCCCGCAGCAGCAGAGCGCCGTGGAGCTCGAGCCCACGCCGGAGGCCGCGCCCGCCGCCGTGATCGACCCGGCGGCGACGGCCGCCCCCGCGCCGGAGGCGACGCCCGAGCCCACCCCGGAGCCCACGCCCGAGCCGCAGAAGGAGTTCGTCATCACCTGCCTCGGCGACTGCACCATGTGGTCCAGCCAGAACTACCAGTACCATCCCGCCGGCTACGCGGGCGTGATGGACGGGGACTACGCCTACCCCTTCTCCAATACGGTGCAGTTTTTCAAGGACGACGAGTTCACCATCTCCAACTGCGAGTGCACGCTGACCGACAACCCCAACCTGACCTACGACTATACCCAGGTCTACTTCCCCTTCCGCGCGCCGACCGAGTACGCCGAGATCTTCAACGAGGGCGGCGTCGACTTCGTCACCACCGCCAACAACCACATGATGGACTGCTATCAGGCGGGCGCGGACAGCACCTACGCCGCGCTTGAGGCGCACGGCGTGCCCTTCGGCAAGGAGGGCGAGGCCAAGATCGTCGAGACCCCGCACGGGCTGAAGCTCGGCATCTACTGCTCGGGCACGGACCTCGCGCCGAACAAAAACAAGGCGCTGGCCGGGATCCAGCAGCTTCTGGACGACGGGGCCGAGTACATCATCTGCGCTTTCCACTGGGGGCAGGAGCTGTATTACAGCCCCAACAAGGCGCAGATCGATCTGGCCCACGCCTGCATCGACGCGGGCGCGGATCTGATCTACGGCAGCCATACCCACTGCTTGCAGCCGATCGAGGAGTACAACGGCGGACTGATCCTCTACTCCTGCGGCAACTGGACCTTCGGCGGCAGCACGATGCCCAAGGACCCGGATACCGCCATCTTCCAGGTCACGCTCGAACGTCAGGCGGACGGGAGTCTTGTGCGCAAGGGCTCCGTGGACGTCATCCCCTGCTGCGTCAGCAGCAACCTCGCGGGCGCGGCCAAAAACGAGCAGAATTACAACAACTACTGCCCGACTCCCTACGAGACGGATTCGGAGCCGTTCAACCGGGTCTTCGCCAAGCTCACGGGCGAATTCCAGCCCAGCTCGCAGGGCGCAGACTACACCGACTGGCTGCTCCAGCAGAGCGGCGGAACGGAATAAACCCCGCAAAAAAACACCCGCTTCCAAACGGAAGCGGGTGTTTTTTGGATACAGATCACTCCGCCGCGGGAGCCTCCTGGGCTTTGAGCTCCTCCACCAGCTTGCGCAGCGCCTTGCCGCGGTGGCTGATGCGGTTCTTCTCCTCGGGCGTCAGCTCCGCCGTGCGCAGGCCGAGCTCCTTGAGCAGGAACAGCGGGTCGTAGCCGAAGCCGTTCGTACCGCGCTCGTCGTAGGCGATCTCGCCGTAGAGGTAATCCTCCGCGGTCAGCAGCCTGCCGTCCGGCCAGGCCAGAGCGATGGCGCAGGTGTAGTGGGCGCCGCGCTCGCGCTCGCCCTCGAGCTCCTTGAGCAGCAGGGCGTTGTTGGCCTTGTCGTCCCCGTGCACGCCGGCAAAGCGGGCCGAGAAAACGCCGGGACCGCCGGCCAGCGCGTCGACGCACAGACCACTGTCGTCCGCAATGGCGCAGCAGCCGGAGAGCTCCGCGAGCTCCTTGGCCTTCTTCACGGCGTTTTCCATGAAGGTCTTGCCGTCCTCCACGGTCTCATGCTCGATGCCCGCCTCTCCCATGGAGACGATCTCATCGAAGTACGGGGAGAGGATGGCCTTCATCTCCGTCAGTTTATGGGCATTGTTGGAAGCCAGTATCAGTTTCATCGTTTCAGAGCACCTCTTTTTGCCGCCGGGGCGGACACGCTCCGCCGCCCGCGGCCAATTCGCGCATATGATAACACAGCGCTGTCCCGTAAGTCAAGAAAAGATGCGTGTTTTCAAATGATTCCGAGCGGGATCAGCACGATCAGCAGCAGCGCGTCGAGACCCCAGAGAACAGCGAGAAAGCGCGTGCGCTTCTTCGGCTCCAGATCGGGCACATAGTTTGCCGCGAGGAAGAAGGGGATGTAGGTCGTCACAAAGACCGGCAGCACGCCCCACCAGCGGTAGACCCAGAGAAAGGAGCCGTTCTCGGTCGCGGCGAGAAAGGACTCGACCAGCGCGAACAGAAGCGCCATCGACAGCGCCCCGACCAGACGGCAGTCGACCCCGCGGCGGCCGCCCTTCGCAAAGTAGCGCGTCGTGCGGTCCTCCGGCAGCATCTTGAGCGAGATCATGCCCGCCAGCGAGAACATCATCGACAGCTCCCAGCATACGCCGACAAGCAGGATGAAGGTCGTGGACGCGTTCGACACGGCCCAGAGCGGGTAGCCCGCGACATGGCCGATGACCGCGTTGACGATCTCGTACAGCCAGTGCACCCCGTACAGCGCAAGCGCCGCCCAGACAACATCGTAGTTCTTCTTGTGGATCTCAGACCAGTATACGTAGAACACCACCGCCAGGATAAAGATAAAGGTCCAGTTGAAGTTTTCGGTGCTGCGTACGCGGATCGCGTCGACCAGCGCCTTCGCCTCGTCGCTCCCGTCGCCCCAGAATTTGAACATGATGCGCGCCTCCTTTTACAGATTTCGCCTCTATTCTACACCCCTTCTCCCGGGCGGGCAAGCGCTTCTTGCAATGCGGCGGGGAAGATGGTATAGTGAAAAAAACACTTGGACCGGGAGGACATCACGATGCATTACAGCTACAGACCCAGGGGCGTATGCTCCCAGAAATTCGACTTTGAGCTGGAGGACGGGAAAATCGTCTCCCTGGCGGTCACCGGCGGCTGCGACGGGAACCTCAAGGGCATCTCGAAGCTGCTCGTCGGTATGGAGATCGACGAGGCGGTCCGCCGCATGGAGGGCATCGAGTGCGGCTTCAAGAAGACCTCCTGCCCCGACCAGATCGCAAAGGCGCTCAAGGCCTTCCGCGCCGAGCATGCGTAAACGGGGCTTTGCCGCCCTGCTGCTCGCGCTCGCGCTGCTCCTGTGCGGGGCCGCTCCGGCGGAGCGGGAGTCCGTGCCCGGAGCCGAGAGCGTCCCGATGAAGATCGACGCCCTGCTCTGCGCCCGGGCCTTCCGGCGGGACGGACAGATCTTCGTCCCGCTGCGCGCGCTCTGCGCCGCCTGCTCGTGCGAGCTGAGCTGGAGCGGGGACGAGGACGGCTTCGAGGCGCGGATCGGGCCGCTCGCCGTGCGGGGGGAGAAGGACAGGGGCTACTTCGTGGCCGACGGCCGCTACGTCTGGGCGCCGGGCGGCTGGATGATCCGCGGGGAGGACCTGTATCTGCCGGTCCCGGCCGCGCAGAAGCTCTTCGGCGCCGAGGCCGTCACAGACGCGGAGGGCGTCGCCTTCCACATGCGGGGCGCGCAGCTCCTGCGGGGCGGCGAGGACTACTATGCCCTCAATTTCCCCGCCGACGACTTCTACTGGCTGACGCACATCATCCACGCCGAGGCGGGCATCGAGCCGCTCGAGGGCAAGATCGGCGTCGGCAACGTGGTCATGAACCGCGTGAAAAGCACAATTTTCCCCGATACGGTCTTCGAGGTCGTCTACGACACCGAGCACGTGATCCAGTTCGAGCCCATCGCCGTCGGCGCCATCCACGAGGACCCGGACGAGGAGTCGGTCGCGGCCGCCTGTCTGGTGCTCGAGGGCGCGAACACCGTGGGGGACTGCCTGTACTTCGTCAACCCCTCCTTCGGCAGCGCCTGGTTCGACGCGACGCTCAAGCTGGAGAAGGTCATCGGCAGGCATAATTTCTATACGCAGAAGGATGAATGAAGCGATGCTCGAGCAGACACTGACACAGGGCTTCGCCGCGCTGGGGCTGCGGCCGGACGCGCGGGCGGCGGAGCGCTACCGCGTCTACTACGAGGCGCTCGAGCGCGGCAACGCCGTCATGAACCTCACCGCCATCACCGGCGAGGAGGAGGTCGCAAGGCTGCATTTTCTCGACAGCGCGGCGCTGCTGTGCGTCGATCCGATGGAAAACGCCCGCGTGATCGACGTGGGCACCGGCGCGGGCTTTCCGGGCCTCGCGCTCAAGATCGCCCAACCCTCGATGAAGCTGACGCTGCTCGACAGTCTCGACAAGCGCGTCGCGTTCCTGCGCGGGACCTGCGCCGAGCTGGGCTTCGACGACGTCGAATGCGTGCACGCCCGGGCGGAGGAGCAGCCGGAGGGCTTTCGCGAGAGCTTCGACTGCGCGGTCTCCCGCGCGGTCGCGCGGCTCAATCTGCTGTGCGAGCTGTGCCTGCCCTATGTGCGGCCGGGCGGGCTGTTCCTCGCCATGAAGGGACCGGAGGCCGAACAGGAGAGGCGCGAGGCCTATGTCGCGCTCAAGACCCTCGGCGGCGAGGTGGAGCGCGTCTTCCCCTATACGATCCCCGGCACGGAGGTCACGCACTGCGTCGTCGTGATTTACCGGCCAGAATCGCGCCATGCATCGTTGGCGGCCTTGGCCATATATCTCCATTATGCCCTGCGGCCGCCGCCTTGCCTGACACAATTCTGACTCGGAAAAATTCTGAAGCTTTTTATCGGTGAATAGTATGAAAAACGGACTGTGATTGTCTCACAGTCCGTTTTTTCACGCGAGCAGCCAGGCTTTCAGCTCGTCCGCCGTGCGGAAGATGCGCTCCGCCCCGCAGGCGCGCAGCTCCTCCTCCGTGCGAAAGCCCCAGCCGACCACGGCGCAGGGCAGTCCCGCGTTCTTCGCGGTCTGAATGTCCACCTCGGTGTCCCCGACGTAGATCGCGGCCTCCTTCTTCAGACCCATGTGCGCCAGCGCGGCGAGCACGGCGTCGGGATTCGGCTTGCGCCGCACCGTCGCGCTCTCGCCGACGGCGTAGTCCAGAAGCCCCGGGAAGTAGCGCGCCGCCAGCAGCTGCACGGCCGAGTCCTGCTTGTTCGAGATGACGGCCTGCCGGACCCCCGCCGCCTTCAGGGCCCGCATCAGCTCCACGATGCCGGGGTAGGGCGCGGTCTCAATGTCGCAGTGGGCGTCGTACCAGGGCTGATAGGCGTGCAGGATCTCCCGCGTCCGCGCCTCGCCGGTCCCGTCCGGTACGGCGTGGGAGATGAGCCAGGCGGCCCCGTTGCCGAGGAAGTGCGCGATCTCCGTGCGCGTCCGCTCGGGCAGGCCGAAGGCGCGCAGCGTGTGGTTGCAGGCGTTGGCGAGATCGCCGAGCGTGTCGAGCACCGTCCCGTCCATGTCGAATAGTACAGCCTGATAGCGCATAAAAGCACCCCTTTCCCTGTGGGACCAAGTGCGCCTATTGTAGCACAGCAGGGAGAAAAGTGCAATTGACTTGTGCAGGGGAAGCGGATGTGGTAAAATCGTCCCGATATCACGGGAAAAGAGGCGGAAAAGGATGAAGCGGAGAGGAATCCTGGCCGGGATCGCGGCGCTGGCGGCGCTGGCGGTCTGCCTCATCCTGTTCTGGTTCGCCCCGGCCAGGACCACCCGCGCGGAGGGGGAGCTCGTCCTCTGGTACGCCGGGACCGAATGCAGCGCGGAGGGCATGGAGGCGCTGGCCGCGCGCTGCGAAAAGGAGACGGGCCTGCGTGTGGAGGCGGTCGGCTTCGCCGACGAGAGGGCGCTGGCCGACGCCTTCGCGGAGGGGCGGCCGGATCTGCTGTGGTGCAGCCATGTGCGCGCCTATGACATCGACGAGGGCGAGGGCCTGATCGCCCTGCCGGAGACGGTCGCCCGCCCGGAGGGGAACGCGGAGGGCTTCTTCCCGCTGGGGGCGCGGCTGCCGGTCCTGCTGCGCAGCGAAACGCGCCTGCCCGAGGCGCCGGAAAGTCTGGAGGCCCTGCTCGAGAGCGGGGAGAAGGATATGCTCGGCGCGGCGTGCTGGGCGGACGTCCTGTATGAGGGGATGTACGCGCTCGGCCATGCGATGAGCGGCCTGCGCACGGCGGACAGCGCCAATCCCGACTATGTGCGGCTCCACAACCTGCTGGGCCGCGCGGCCTATGACGGCGCCGCCGTGAACGCGCCCGACGCCGCGGACCGGGTGCGGCAGGGGAGCCTCGCCGCTGCGGTCGTAGACTCCATGTCGCTGGCACAGTGGGAGGGCGACGGCCTGCTTGTCGATCCGCTGCCGCTGCCCGCCGGGGCCGCCGCGCGCTACGCGGGGATCTGGATGGGCTTTGCCCGGACGAAGGACGGACCGGTGACGGAGGCCTTTCTGCGCTGGCTGTCCGACAAGGGGCGGAGCGCGGAGCTCGCGCTCTCGATGGGGCTGGTCCCCTTCCATCCGGGCGCGGGCGAGGGAAAAACGCCGCCGGAGGCGGCGCTTCTCCGGATTGCCCGCGGCGGTACGGTGAGCGCCCTCGACCCCGGATGCAGCTATCTAAAAAACCGCGAGGCCTGCGAGCAAGGACTGCGGCTGAGCCTCGAGCTGCTGGCATAAGGCATCCTGCGCGGCCCTCTGCCTCAAGCGGAGAGACGAGGCGTGATCCCGCACAACAGACACCGCTTTTACAAAAAGGAGCTTCTTCGGAAGCTCCTTTTCCGCCCGCGCAACGGAAACGAACAGAAAGCGTCCGTAAATGTTAACGGGACGTGGTAGACGAGCGGCGGGCCGGGGACTATAATGATGTCAGTTTCCGTTGCAAAGGTGGGAAAACTGTGAGAAAACGCTATTTGGATAACATCCGCTGGGCGGTGGTGGCCGTGGTCGTCGTGTACCATGTGTTCTACATGTACAACGCCGAGGGCGTGCTCGGCGGCCTCGGGAAGATCACAAAGCTCGACGTCCAGTGGTACGACCTGTTGCTGTATTTGGTCTATCCCTGGCTGATGCCGGTCCTGTTTCTGGTGTCCGGGATCTGCGCGCGGCTCGCGCTCGAAAAAAGGTCGGACCGGGAATACTTCAAAAGCCGCACGACCAAGCTGCTGGTGCCCTCGACCGTCGGCCTCTTCGTCTTTCAGTTCATCCAGGGCTGGATCAACATCTCCCTCGGCGACGGCTTTGACGCGATGGAGGTCCCGGGCGCGGTGAAGTATCTGATTATGGCCCTGAGCGGCCAGGGGGTTCTCTGGTACATCCAGCTGCTGTGGGTGCTGACCGCGCTTCTGCTGCTGATCCGGAAGCTCGAGAAGGACCGGCTCTGGACGCGCTGCGGACGCATCGGGATCGCCGGGATCGCGCTGCTGGCGCTGCCGGTCTGGGCGGCGGCCCAGGTCCTGAACATGCCGGTGGTGGTCGTCTACCGCTTCGGCTTCTACGGCGTCGTGTTCCTGCTCGGCTACTTCGTGTTCTCGCACGAGGAGGCGATCGAGGCGCTGAAGCGGTATTTCCTGCCGCTGCTGCTCGCCGCCGCCGCGCTCGGGATCGCCTTCTGCGCCCGGTACTTCGGGCGAAACTACGCCGACGCCCCGGTCAACCGCACGCCGCTCTTTGCCGCTTACGCCTGGTTCGGCAGCCTTGCCATCCTCGGCGGCGCGGCGAAGTACGCGGACGTTGAGACGAAATTCACCCGCTGGATGGGCGCGCGGAGCTTCGGCCTGTATGTCTTCCACTATCTCGGCGTCTCGGCGGTCGCGCTGTTTCTGGCAAAGCCCGGACTCGTCCCGCCGGCGCTCGCCTACCTGCTCAGCCTGATCGCGGGCTTCGCGGCCGGGTCCACCAATAAAACCCTTCATTTTTTACCGGCCAGAATCGCGCCATGCATCGTTGGCGGCCTTGGCCATATATCTCCATTATGCCCTGCGGCCGCCGCCTCGCCTGACACGATGCTGACTCGGTAACATTCTAAAGCTTTTTATCGGTGAATCGTATAAAAGGAGAAAAAGCATGTTTAAGGACAATCTGTTTCAGATGCGCAAGCTCCGACACCTGACGCAGGAGGAGCTCGCGGAGAAGATCGGCGTCACCCGGCAGGCCGTCGCCAAGTGGGAGGCGGGGGACTCCGTCCCGGATCTGGAAAAGAGCCGCCTGCTCGCGGAGTGTCTGGACGTCTCGCTCGACGAGCTGGTCAACAGCGAGCCGGACGCGAGCCTCGGCCTCGGCCCCGGCGCTTCGCCGCGCGGCAAGCACCTCTTCGGCGTGGTGACGGTCGGGGACAAGGGGCAGATCGTCATCCCGGCCCGGGCGCGGAAGCTCTTCCACATCGCGCCGGGGGACCGTCTGGTGGTCCTGGGCGACGAGGCGCAGGGCCTCGCCGTGATGAAGGCGGAGGCCTTCCTCGAAATGGCCGCGCAGATCCGCGACGCAATGGAAGGAAAGTAAAAGCAAAAAGAAAACGGATTGCCGCGGCAGTGTGCGAAACTTGCTCGCAATGACGCGCAAGAGGGAAAGTATCTGCATAATGAAAAAGGCAGACGCGAAAGCGTCTGCCTTTTTTACTGCCCGGCGACGGCTTTGAGCCGCTCGAGCCATTCGTAGGGGACCTCGAGATTGCCGCCGATCCCGCTGCCGAGGGCGATGTGGGCCTTGTGGCTGCCGTGGTAATCGCTGCCGCCGGTCTTGAGCAGGCCGTATTCCTCGGCCAGACGCTCGAGATAGGCGCTCTGCTCCGGGCCGTAGCCGCTGTAGCGGCACTCGATGCCGCGCAGGCCGTGGTCCATGCAGCGCTCGATCAGCTCGCGGAGCTCTTCGTCGTTCTTCTTGTACTGGAAGGGGTGGGCCAGCACCGGCACGCCGCCGGAGGCGATGATGGCCTCGACCGAGCTGTCGATGTCAATGATGGTGCGCGGCACATAGTACCGCATCCCCTTGCCCACAAAGCGGGCGAAGGCGTCGTCCATGTCCCTGGCCAGACCGAATTCGACCAGCAGCTCCCCGAAGTGGGGCCTGCCGATCACGTCGCCGAAGCGCTGTTTCATCTGCTTGTAGGTCACGGGCAGGCCGTCGGAGGCCATGAGGGCGGCCACCTTCTCGTTGCGCCGGTCGCGGTCGACGACGATCTCCGCCAGCAGCGGCACGAGGTTTTCCACATAGTAGCCGAGGATGTGCACCGCCACGCCGTACTTGGTGCTGACCTCGATGCCCGGCACGACCTCCACGCCGGTCTCCATCCCGGCGGAGAAGGCCTCGGCATAGCCGCCGACGTTGTCGTGGTCGGTGATCGCGATGGCGCGCAGGCCGAGTTCGGCGGCGCGGCGGACGACCTCGGCGGGCGTGTCCGTGCCGTCCGAGGCCGTGGTATGCACGTGCAGGTCGATCTCTCTCATCCGAACATCTCCCGTACATGGGCGTTTACGCGCGCGTAGAGCGCCGCGGGGTCCACGCCCACAAAGAATTCGCCGTTTTCGTAGAGCACCCGGCCGTTCACCATCGTCAGGCGCACGTTCTCCTTCGAGCCCGCATAGACGAGGTTGCGGGGGACGTTGTGCAGCGGCTGCATGTTCGGCCTGCGCAGGTCGACGACGACAAGGTCGGCGCGCTTGCCGGGGGCGATATCGTCGCAGTCTTCAAGGCCCATGGCGCGCGCCCCGCCGACGCAGGCCATCTCCAGCGCCGCGTCCGCGCCGCCCGCCGCGGCGTCGAAGCGCCTGACCTTTTGCAGCACGCTTGCCAGATACATCTCCCGAAAGAAGTCCAGGGCGTTGTTGCTGGCCGCGCCGTCCGTGCCGATGGCCATGGGCACGCCCGCGGCGCGCAGCTCGTCCAGCGGGGCGATCCCGCTCGCGAGCTTGAGGTTGGAGCAGGGGTTCGTGACGGCCCAGAGTTTTTTGCGCGCGAAGAGGGCGACGTCGTCCTCGCTCATCCAGACGCAGTGGAAGCCGCCGCCGCCGTAGTCGAAGAAGCCGATGGAGTCGAGAAGCTGCGGCGGGGTCATGCCGTAGCGCTCGACGCAGCCGTCGACCTCGGCCTTCGTCTCGCACAGGTGGGCAAAGCAGGGCTCGCGGTACTTGTGCGCGAGGGAGACCATGTACTGCATGCGCTCCATCGAGGTCGTGTATTCGGCGTGAATGCCGAGCCGGTAGGAGACCAGCTCGTGCAGGGCGTTGAATTTCAGATACTCGCGCTCGATGTTCTCCACGTCGCGGTCGAAGTTGTTGAGCGCCGAGCAGATCACCGTGCGGAAGCCGCAGTCGATGTTGGCCGCGGCGTAGGCGTCGTTGTGGAAATACATGTCGAAGCTCGCCGTGACGCCGGAGGACAGATACTCGAGGATGCCGAGCGAAGTAAAGTCGTACAGCATCTCCGGCGTGAGCTTCGCCTCGTGGGGGAAGACCTGTTTGTACAGCCAGTCGCTCAGCGGCATGTCGTCCGCGCAGGAGCGCAGGAAGGTCATGGCCGTGTGGGTGTGCGCGTTTTTGAAGCCGGGGATCAGCAGGTCGCCGTTCAGGTCGATCTGCCGCTCGAAGGCGGGCAAGCTCTCCGGCGCGGGGCCGACATGGCAGATGCGCCCGCCGTCGGTCCAGACCTCGTCCTCCGTCACGCGCATCGCGGGCGCAAAGCGCAGAACCTTCCCGTTGTAAAATCGGATCATGTCTTCTCTCTCTCCAGTCTGGCGCACATCTCGTCATGGGCCATGCGCTCGAGCGCGTCGTCCAGCGGCTCGAGCTCCGCGCGGCCGAAGCGCCGCTCCAGCGCGGTGCGCAGCAGCAGGTCCGCGAAGTCCGGGTTCTTCGGCAGCATGGGCCCGTGGCTGTAGGTGCCGAAAACGTTTTTGTAGTGCGCGCCCTCGGTCCCGTCCGAGCCGTTGTTGCCGAAGCCCGCGAGCACCTTCCCGAGCGGCTCGGCCCCGCTGCCGAGCATGGTGCGGCCGCTGTGGTTTTCAAAGCCGACGACCGTCATACCGCCGAGCGCGTCGGCGCAGCGGAACATGTAGTTGCCGATCATGCGTTTCTTCGCGCCGACCGTGTACAGGTCCAGCGCCCCGATGAAGTCGCAGCGCTGCCCGTCGTGGGTCTCGTAGTACGCGCCCAGCATCTGATAGCCGCCGCAGATCGCGAGCACGGTCACGCCGTCCTCGATCGCGGCGCAGAGCTCTTTGTCACGGCCACGGTGCAGATCCCCGAGCAGCACCTGCTGCTCGAAATCCTGCCCGCCGCCGATGAAAATGAGGTCCGCGCCCGCGAGGCTCTCGCCGGAGCCGATGGGCAGCTTGACAAGCTCCGCCTCCATGCCGCGCCACCTCAGGCGCTGCGTCAGGCAGCGGATGTTGCCGCCGTCGCCGTAGAGGTTGAGCACATCCGGGTAGAGATGGCAGATTTTCAGCTTCATTTGCCGCCTCCTTATTCCCAAAATTCCGCCCCGCCGACGCGGCGGATGACGGCCTCGCGCAGCTCGAGCATGGCAGTGTAGGTGGGGATGATGAACACCGGGCGCTCCTGCGCGTCGATCCACTGCACGAGGGCTTCGTAATTGCGCTCGAGGTGCAGGGCCTTCGGCGCGACGCCCGCGTACTTGAGGCGCACCGCCATATCGGAGGCGCGGTCGCCCGAGACGGCGATCTGTCCGAGACGGCCGCCGCAGGCCTTGAGCTTCTCAAAGGCCGCGTCGTAGATCCAGGACACGTCGGTCCCGTCCGCCCCGCGGTCGTTGAGACAGACGACGAGGGCGAAGGGCTCCTTGACCTGACACAGAAAGTCCAGCACCTGATTGCAGCCGGCGGGGTTCTTCACCAGCATCATCTTGGCCCCGGCTTTGCCGAGGGCGAAGTTCTCCATGCGCCCGAAGCCGCACTTGAAGTGCTCCACGGCGGCGATCCCGGCGTCCGCGCCGAGCCCCATCTCCGTCACGGCGGCGACGGCCCCGACGGCGTTGTAGACATTGTAAAGGGCGGGCAGGTTCACCTCCGCGAGGCGGGACTCGCCGCGCACACAGAGCACGACGCCGCTGCCCTCGGCGGTCTGGGAGACGACCTGCGTGACCGCGTATTCCGGCTCGCGCCGCCGATAGCCGCAGCGCGGGCAGCGGAAGGCGCCGAGGTGGCCGTAGGTGATGAAATCGTACTGATACTCGGTTTTGCAGCGGATGCAGTGGGGCGCGTCCGACAGCTCGCTCTTCTCGCCGGGCGGGCAGGCGCCGGGGTCGATGCCGAAGAAGACGGCCTCGTTTTTCAGGTCGTCGGCCAGGGAGGCGGTCAGCGAGCAGTCGGCGTTGAGGCAGAGCTTCGCCCCCGGCGCGCCCTGAATGCCCGCGCGCACGTTCGCCAGCGTGTGCGTGACCTCGCCGTAGCGGTCGAGCTGGTCGCGAAAGAGGTTCGTGACGACGATGACCTGCGGCCTCAGCTGCGGGAAGACCGACACCGAGGCGGCCTCGTCGCACTCGATGACGGCGTACTCCTTCCGGCAGCGGCCGGAGAGCGTGGAATTCATCACGAATTCCGTGGTGATGCCCGACAGGAGGTTCGCGCCCGAGCGGTTGGCGAAGTACGATTTGCCCTGATCGGCAAAGGCCTGCTCGATCATGCGGGCGCTGGTGGTCTTGCCGTTGGTGCCGGTGATGGCGACGGTTTTGACGTCCTTCGCCAGAATGCCGAGCAGCCCCGGACAGACGCGCAGCGCCCAGCGCCCGGGCATGGCGGTGCCGCCCCGGTGCAGCAGGCGCGACACAAGGCGCAGCAGCTTGCACAGGACGATCGCGAGAAAGGCACGGAAAGTCATATCAGAAACTCCTTGGAAGACAGCGGTTCAACAAGAGACTACATTATACCATACGCGCATGGCGCGTATGGTATAATGTGTCATGCTTTTCGGTTGCCGCTTTAGCGGCGAGAAAAGCGACTTAAATTAAATATAATAAGCGCGTCAGCGCTCATTATAGCACAAGTATATTCTCCCCGGCAAGAGATTTGCCGGGGAGAATATCGTCAAAAAAGTCTTATTCGGCCTCCAGCTCCACCGTCCGTCCGGGCGTGAGGAAGAAGAGCACGCAGCGCTTGACGGGTTTGCCGAGGATGCGGCACAGCGCCTCGCTGTAGGCGGCGAGCTGGCCGCGGTAGTGTTCGGCGCGCGCGGCGATCTCGGCGTCGGTTTTGACGCGGTCGGTCTTGTAGTCGATGATGACGAGCCCGTCGTCCTCCACGAGGCAGCAGTCCACCACGCCCTGAAGCAGCAGCTCCTCGCCGGCGGTCCCGGGATAAAGCGTCTGCGCATCCAGCAACAGGGAGAAGCGGAATTCGCGCAGCAGCTCCTTTGCCCCCAGCATCCGCTTGCCGAGCGGGGAGGCGAACAGGCGCTCGACGGATGCGAGGTTGACGGCCCCGGCCTCGCGCTCGGACAGGGTGTGCGCGTCGCGCAGGCGCTCGAGCTCCGCCTTGAGCCCGGCGCGGGAACCCGCTTTGGAGAAGTCCATGTATTGCAGGAACAGATGGGTCGCGACGCCGCGCTCGGCGGCGCGGAGCGGCTTCTCTCCGGCGTCGAGCTCGGGCATGCGGAAGCTGTGGGAGGACGGCTGCACGAGGGCCTGCGCGTCCCCGTCCGGCTCGTCCCGGCCCTTGAGCTCAGTCGCGGTGAGCTTGGAGGGCAGGTCCACCGCGGCGGCGTGCCCGTAGCGGAAGGCGAGGCGGCGGCGCAGCTCCGCGGCGGCGGCTAAATCGGCGGGGATGTGCGGAATATCCGCCTCTTCCCGCGCCGCCTCTCCGTCGGGAGAGCAGAGCTCCATGCAAAGATGCTCCCCTCCGTCGGCAAGGCAGGCGGTCATCAGCCAGCGGGCCATGCACCCGGCGCCCATCAGCGTCTCCGGCGCGAGCGGCGGCTGCGCCGCGGGGCGCAGCTTTTCCAGCTCCCTTTCCGGGTCGGGGAAGGCGGCGGTGATGAACAGGCGTTCCTTTGCGCGCGTCATGGCGACGTACAGCAGGCGCATCTCCTCGCTCAGATCCTCGCGCTCGAGGCGTTTGGCGATGGCCATGCGGGCGAGCGAGGGGTAGCGGACGCGCTTCTCGGCGTCGACAACGCGCGGCCCGAGACCGAGCTGCGGGTGGACGAGCACGGTCTCCTGCCGCTCGGAGAGGTTGAAGCGCCGCGCGGTATCGCAGAGAAAGACCACCGGGAATTCGAGGCCCTTGGACTTGTGGATGGACAGGATCTGCACCGCCGAGACGTCGCCGCCCGGGGCGGGCTCCTGCCCGCGCTCGGCCAGAGAGCCGAGCCAGAGCACGAAGCGGTGCAGGCCGCGGTAGCCGCTGCGCTCAAAGCTCTCGGCCAGCTCCACGAGGGCCATCAGGTTTTCGCGCCGCTGCCGCCCGTCGTCCATCGCGGAGCACAGGGCGAGCAGGTCCAGCGACTCGAGCACGGTCCAGACGGTCTCGGCGGCGCTGAGATCGGCGGCGGCCTCGCGGAGAAGCGACAGGCGCGCGAGAAAATCGCGGGCCTTGTCCATCCCCTCCGCCGCGGCCTCGAGAGCGGTGAAGAGATCGCCGTCCCGGTCGGCGGCGCGGACGGCGCTGAGCTCGTCCGGGGTGAAGGCGAAGGCCGCCGAGCGCAGCACCGCGATCAGCGGGATGTCCTTGTGGGGGTTGTCCATGACCGTGAGCATGCTGACAGCGGCCGTGATCTCGGGGGACGTGAAGTAGCCGTTGCCCTGCGCCTTGCCGACGGGGACCCCGGCCTCCAGAAGCGCGCGGCGGTAGACCCCTCCGACGGTGTTGGCCGAGCGCAGCAGGATGGCGATATCGCCGTACTCGACGGGCCGCACGCCCGTCCGGGTCGTGACGGACGCGCCGGAGGCCACAAGCTCGCGGATGCGCCGCGCGACGAAGGCGGCCTCGCAGGCGGCCTTGTCGGGGGCGTCCTCCTCCGGCAGACGCAGCAGCAGGAGCGAGGGCTTCGGGACGGAGCCCTCGTAATAGTCCGCGCCCCGGATCAGCGCGGCGTCGGCGTCGTAGTCCACGTCGCCGAGCGCGCGCGACATGCACAGGGAGAAGACCGCGTTGGCCGCGTCCAGGATCTCCCCGCGGGAGCGGAAGTTCTCGCGCAGCAGGATGCGGCGCGAAAGCGCGGGATCGGCCTCGGCAAAGGCGCGGTATTTTTCGTTAAAGATGCCGGGGTCGGCCAGACGGAAGCGATAGATCGACTGCTTGACGTCGCCGACGAGAAAGAGCCTGCGCCCGTTGTCGGACACGGCGCGGAAGATCGCGTCCTGCACGGGGCTGACGTCCTGGTACTCGTCAACCATGACCTCGCGGTAACGCTCCGAGAGGCGGCGGGCCAGCGCGGTGGGCGCGCCGTTTTCATCCAGCAGGAGCCTGGCCGCCAGATGCTCGAGATCGGCGTAATCCAAAAGCGAGCGCGAGCGCTTGTCGCGCGTGTACAGCGCG
>CADCLH010000016.1 GCA_902802215.1 Oscillospiraceae bacterium | reverse complement strand
GCGGTGGCGCCGCCGGAGATGGTGTTGAGCACGGGCGTCTCCACCTCCATGTAGCCGCGCGCGTCCAGGAAGCGGCGGACATAGGAGATGAAGCGGGAGCGGATCTCGAAGTTCCGGCGGCTGTCGTCGTTGACGATCAGGTCGACGTAGCGCTGGCGGTACTTGAGCTCGGTGTTGGTCATGCCGTGGAACTTCTCGGGCAGCGGACGCAGGGATTTGGAAAGCAGGGTCACGCTCTGCGCATGGACGGAGATCTCCCCCGTTTTGGTCTTGAACACATAGCCGGACACCCCGATGATGTCGCCGATGTCGTACTTGCGGAAGTCGGCAAACTCGGTCGGCGTGACGGCGTCGGCGCGGATATAGAGCTGGATCTGGCCGCGGTCGTCCTTGATGTGGCAGAAGATGGCCTTGCCCATCCCGCGCTTGGACAGGATGCGCCCGGCGACGGAGACGTTCTTCTCCTCGAAGGCCTCGAAGCCGTCCTTGATCTCCTGCGACCACGCGGTCCTGCGGAATCTGGTCTGTACGAAGGGATCTCTCCCCTCCTGCTGCAGGGCCGCCAGCTTGTCGCGGCGGATCTGCAGGATCTCCGAGAGCTCCTGCTCGGGAGCCTCGGTCCTGTTTCTTTCTTCGCTCATGGATGCATGCTCCGAATCACTTGTTTTCCACAGAGAGGATCTGAAGCCGGACCTCGCCGGCGGGGGCGAGAACGCTCACGGTGTCGCCGGCGCGGTGTCCGCGCAGCGCGCGGCCCGCGGGGGAGTCGTCGGAGATACGGCTCTGCTTGGGGTTGGCCTCCTGGGAGCCGACGATCTCGTACTCGTCCTCCTCGTTGAACTCGAGGTCGAGCACCCTGACGATGCTGCCGAGCGTCACGGTGTCCTTCGGCGCGTCGATCTCGCTCTTGTCGACGATCTCGGCGTTTTCGATCAGGACCTTGAGCTCCGCGATCTTGGAGTAGAGCTTGCCCTGCTCGGTTTTCGCCTCGTCATACTCGCTGTTCTCGGACAGGTCGCCGAAGCTCCTGGCCTCCTTGATCAGCTCCGAGACCTCTTTCTCCCGGACCGTCTCCAGATAATAGAGCTCCTGCTTGATCTCGTCCAGGCGCTCCTGGCTCATTTTGAATCTGCTCGCGTTTGCATTGGCCATATTGTCGTTCTCCTTCTGCCGCGGCGGCGGAATATGAATAATAAGGGGATTTTCGTTTTTGAGAGCGCAAATATTATAGAGACTCTCCCCTGCCGTGTCAAGACTTCTTCTGTCAGCTCAGCATCTTGAGGGCGTTCATCAGCTGCTCGTCGGTCGAGGTCGCGCCGGTGCCGGTGCTCTCGCCGGTGGTACCGGCCGTGGTGCCGGCCGAGCTGGGATCCGTGTTGTGGATGATATACTCCGGCGTGACGCCGCCCGCGGCGCTGATATCCATACGGCTGCCGGTCAGATAGGTGCCGGTCGACAGGCGGATGGCGCTGCCGTCGGACAGGGCGATGGTCTCCTGCGTCCTGGTCTTGCCGGTCGTCGGCTCGCCGAGGATGGTGGCCCACTGGTATTCCTTGATCGCGGCGGCGCAGACCTCGGCCTCGGCGTAGGTGTCGCCGTTGATGAGCACGGCCATCGGGAGCTGGATGCACATGCCGTCGGAGGTGGTGACGTCCTCATGTCCGTCCTTGTCGCGCTGGATGAAGAGCGTTCCGCTGGGCAGCAGGTAATTCAGGAAGTCCGCGACCTCGGTGGCAAGCCCGCCGGGATTGCCGCGCAGGTCGATGACCAGGGCGCTGGCCCCCTGATTGAGCAGTTCCTCGATCCCGTCGATGGCGTCCTGGGCGGTCCCGGCCTCGAAGTTGAGGATCTGGACGTAGCCGGCCATGGTTTTTTCGAGACGGCAGTGGACCGAGCTCTGGTACACGCCGGAGCAGTCGACCTCGATGGGGTCGCCACGGCTGAGGCCCAGCGTGAACTTGGTGTTGAGGCGCGAGCGGATCAGGGTCCTGGCCTGATCCAGCGTCTTGTCCCGCAGGTCGATCCCGTCGACGGAGGTGATGACCATCCCCGCCGTCAGACCGGCCAGTGCGGCGGGCGAGTCCATATTGACGGAGATGACCTCAAAGCCGCCGCCCTCCTCCTTGAGTATGGCCACGCCGATCCCGGCGTATTCGCCGGTCGAGCTGAGCTGAAAGGCCTTGTACTCGTTGGGGGACATGTAGTAGCTCCACCTGTCGCCGAGTCCGGAGATCATGGCGGCCGCGGCGTTGTCGCCCATGGTGCTGCGGTCGACCTCGTCGATGTATTCCCTGTCGACCACGTTCTTGATCTCGATGTAGCGCATCGCCTCGTCATAGTCGCTCTTGCCGCCGACGTTGTCGTACATCGTGCGCTGGGTATGGAAGTAGGTACCCCCGAACACCAGCAGCAGGGCGATCAGCACATACTTGAAGCGAACGGGGATATTGAAAACCGCCCGGAAGAAACGCAGGATCGCGTATAGCAGTCGTCTGCCCAGACTCATAGAAGCCTCCTGAAAAAGCTAAAAAGCACGGAAAAACCGCCGTATGCCGGACAGCCGTTCCGGCTGTCCGGCAGATGTGTTTTATACGCCCGCGTCGGGTGAGAAGACCAGTCCCGAATAGAACTGCTCCGGATCGATGCGCGAGTCGTTGGCGTAGACCTCGAAATGCAGATGCGGTCCCGTGGAATTGCCGGTGCTGCCGACCGCGCCGATAACGGCGCCCTGGGTAACGCTCTGCCCCTCGGAGACGCCGATGACCGAGAGATGCCCGTAGAGGGTCTTGTAGCCGTTGCCGTGGTCGATCATGATGCAGTTGCCGTAGCCGCCGTACCATTCGGCCAGCACGACCTTGCCTCCGTCGGCCGCGTACACGGTGGTGCCCATGTTGGAGGCGATATCCATGCCGTTGTGGTTCTTGAGCTCGCCGGTGATGGGATGCACGCGCTCGCCGAAGCGGCTGGATATGTAGACATAGGAGGCGACCGGGAAGACGAAGGAGCCCGTCGCGCCCGCGTAGGCGGCTCCTCCGCCTCCGCCGGAGGAGCTTCCGCCGCCCTGTGCGGCGGCGATCCTCGCGGCCTCCTCGGCAGCCTTTCTGGCGGCCTCGGCCCGCTCGGCCTCGAGCTGCGCGACCAGCTTGTCGATGGCGGCCTCGGTGCGTTCCTCCTCGGCCATGATGGCGGGACGCCTCCTCGAGCTCCGCCTCGAGCTGCATCTTTTCCTTGCGCAGCGCGTCCTGCTTGCCGTTGATCTCCGCCCGGTACTCCTCGTACTCGGCCTTGACCTCCTCGGTGACCTCCCGCGCCTGGATGTAGGCGTCCTCGAGCTTGCGGTCGCTCTGCATGATCTCGCCGATGTCGTCGATCGCGCTGAGCAGCTCGCCGAGGTTGTTGGCCTTGAGGATCATCGCCAGATAGTTGAGGGTGCCGTTCTCCTCCATCGCGCGCACGCGCGCGCGGTAGCGCTCCAGCTGCTCCTTTTCGAGCTTCTGGGCGCCCAGCAGCTCCTCCTCCTTTGCGGCGATCATCTCGTCGTAAAGGGCGATCTCCTCGTCGTTGAGCTGGATCTGCTGGAAGGTGTAGAGGTTGCGCTCGTCAAGCGCGCGCTTCTGCTCCAGCACGTTCGCCTGATCCGCCTCGAGCCGGTCCACGACGGCCTGCTTCTCCAGGCGCTGCGCCTGGATGGCGTCGCGCTTGGCCTTCAGCGCGTCGATATCCTCCTGCTTGACGTCGGCGGCAGCGCGAAGCGGCGCCGCGCTGAGCAGCAGGCAAAGGCTCAGGGCCAGACACAAAAGGGATTTTGTCTTTCTCTTCATAAGCTTACCCAAATCAGCGCCTCAGCACTGATAATACGAGATCCCGGAGAAGTACTGGGACGGATCGACCCTCTCGTCCCCGTCGTAAACCTCAAAATGCAGGTGCGTACCGGTGGCCCGGCCGGTGGAGCCGACCGCGCCGATGGTCTGGCCCTGGCTCACGCTCTGGCCGGCGGATACGGAGAGACTGGACATGTGGGCGTATACCGTGGAGGTCCCGCCGTGGTCGATGACGACGTAGTTGCCGTAGGCGCTGTCGTAGGAGGCGGTGATGACCGTCCCCGCGGCGGCGGCGACGACCGGAGACCCGTCGTTGCCGAAGCCGTCGATATCGAGCCCGTTGTGCGTGGCGGTCGAGCCCGTGAAGGGATCGGAACGGGTACCGTAGCGGCTGGTGACGCGCGTGCTGCAAGGCAGGGGCCAGGTGAAGCCGCTGGCGCTGGAGACATAGCCGATCTCCGCGACCTCGGCGGTCTGCCTGAGCTGTTCCTCGGTATAGGGAGCGTCTTCCCCGTTTGCGGCGGCGGCGGCGTTGGCGGCGGTCATCTCCTCGATCTGGCGCTTTGCCTCCGCCTGGATCGCGGCGCGCTCCTGGGCCTTCATGTACTGGTTCTGCTTGATGAGATTCGCGATGGCCGCGGCGGCGTCGGCCTCGGCCGTCTCGGCGGCCTCATAGTCGGCGATCGCCTTCTCGATCTGGGCGGAGAGCTTTTCGAGACGCTCCTCCGACTCCCTGATCTGGCTCTCCAGCCCCGCCTTCTCCTCCTCGAGAGCGGCCTGGTCGGCCTCGTACACGGCCTTCTCCGCCTCGAACTTCGCCTTGATCTCCTCGGTCTCGGCGCGGGCGGCCTCGTACTGCTTTTGCAGCTGCTTGTCGCTCTGCATGATTTCGCCCATGTCGTCGAAGGCGGTCAGCAGGTCCGCGAAAGTATCCGCCTCGAAAACGAGGGCCAGGATGTTGTAGCCGCCGTTTTCCTCCATGGCGCGGATACGGCTGCGGTAGCGCTCCAGCTGGAGCTGCTCGCGGCCACGGGCCGCGTCGACCTCTGCGGCCTTGGTGCGGATCAGCTCGTCGTAATGCGCGATCTCCTGCTCGACGATGGCGATCTGCTCGGCGGCGAGGGCGTTCTGCTCGTCCAGCGCCGCCTTCACCTCCAGCACGGTGACCTGCTCTTCCTTCAGCCCGTCGAGCTTTTCCTTGATCTGCTTGACCTGTGCGGAGAGCTGGGCCTTCTTCTGCCGCATCGCCGTGAGCTCCGCGGACTCCTCCTCCGCGTGCGCGACCAGAGGGATCGCGGCGGACAGGAGGGACAGCAGCATCAGCACCGCGAGGACGATGGCGATAATGGAAACGGTTTTTTTCTTCTTCATACGCTTTCTTGTTTGCGGGAGCCCTCTCCCGTCTCAGACCTTCAGGTAATTCCGGATTGCGTTCACGCCGCCGAAGGCGCCCACGAGGATGCCCACGGCCATGAAGATGACAAACACTTCCAAAGCGACGCTCCGGAAGGGCACGACCTCGATCAGGCTCCCGGTGATGGAGCTGACGAGCTTTTCGGTCACGACGTTGTACAGCCCCCACTCCGCGAGGAAGGCGAGGCCGCCGCCGAGGATGCCGAGCACCAGACCCTCGATCACGAAGGGCAGGCGGATAAAGCCGTTGGTCGCGCCGACCATCTTCATGATGGCGATCTCCTCACGCCGGCCGAAGGTGGCCAGCTTGATGGTGTTGGACATGATGAAGAAGGAGACGAACACGAGGATCACGATCAGCACCAGCGAGACCGCGGTCACGACGTTGCGGATGGTCACGAAGCTCTGCGCGTAATCAAGGTGCGCGTTGACCTTGGCCACGCCCTTGAGCGACTCCAGATCCATCTTCGTCTCGGACATCAGGGCGATGTCGACCAGCTTGACCACGAAGCGGTGGCGGAAAACCGTCGAATCGATGCCCTCCATGAGCGAGGAGTCATAGCGGCTCATGAAGTTTTTCATTGCGTCTTCTCTTGAGACGAACTGGACCGAGGAAATGTTCTCGAGAGCCTCGATGTTTTTCCCGATCGCCCGCGCGGAGTCCTCGTCGGTGATCGCCTCGTCCACAAAGACCACGATCTCATTCTGGGACTCGAGGTCCTTGATGAGCGCGTCGATGTTGAGCGAGAGCAGGGAGACGCTGCCCATGATGATCAGGCAGGCCATGATAATGGTGACAGACGCGAAGGACATGAAGCCGTGCGTGGTGATGCTGCGGAAGCCCTCGCGGATCAGATAACCGCCTCTGCTTAATCTCATTGTCCGTAATACCCCTCTTCGCCGTCGCTGATCTTCTTGCCGCCGTCGATGGTGATGACGCGCTTGGAAAAGGCGTTGACCAGCTCTTTCTCATGGGTGACCACCAGCACGGTGGTGCCCATCTCGTTGATCTTCTCCAGCAGGAGCATCAGCTCCAGGCTGCGCACGGGGTCGAGGTTGCCGGTGGGCTCGTCCGCCACGATCATGCGCGGGCTGTTGACCAGCGCCCTGGCGATGGCGACACGCTGCTGCTCGCCGCCGGAGAGCTCGCCGGGCATGCGCTTCTCGCGCCCCTCGAGGCCGACCAGCTCCAGTATGTAAGGCACGCGCGTGCGGATATCGCGGTGGGCCGCGCCCACGACGCGCATGGCGAAGGCCACGTTGTCATACACGTTCATGTTCTCGATCAGGCGGTAGTCCTGGAACACGACGCCGAGCGTGCGGCGCACCTTCGGCAGCTTGCGGCGGCGGATCGTCGACATGTCGAAGTCGTTGACCAGCACGGTGCCGGACGTCGGCCGCACCTCGCCGGTGATGAGCTTCATGATCGTCGTCTTTCCCGAGCCGGAGGGCCCGACCAGAAAGACGAATTCGCCGTCGCCCACGGTAAGGCTCACGTCGTCGAGCGCAACGGTGTCGCTGCTCTCGTAAACCTTCCTTACGTTTTTCATGATTACCATAGTATTCCTCCAGTATGGATCGTTCCGCGTCCGTCCCCTGCGGGCCGGCCCCGCCGGATTCCCTTAGAATTTCGTGCCGTTGAGCGAATCAAGGTACATTTTGACCATCATGGCGACCTTGAACACGATCGCGTGGTCGAACTCCCGCAGATCCAGGCCGGTCATTTTCTTGATCTTCTCCAGACGGTAGACCAGCGTGTTGCGGTGGACGTAGAGCTTGCGCGAGGTCTCGGAGACGTTGAGGTTGTTCTCGAAGAACTTGTTGATCGTCTCCAGGGTATCCTCGTCGAGCGTCTCGATGGGGTTCTTCTTGAACACCTCGTTGAGGAACATCTCGCAGAGGGTGGTCGGAAGCTGATAGATGATGCGGCCGAGGCCGAGGCTCTCGTAATTGATGATGGTCTTGTCGCTCTCGAAGACGCGGCCGACGTCGATGGCGACCTGCGCCTCCTTGTACTTGTCGGCCAGCTCCCGCAGGTGGCGGGCGTTGGTGCTCACGCCGATGACGGTCTTGATGCCGAGCTCCTCCATCAGGGTCTTTTCAATGCTGCGCGCCGCCTTGAGGATCTCCTCCGGGCAGTTGGCGTTGGGCAGGGACTTGACGAGCACGATGTCGGTCTCGTTGATGTTGAGCACGAAGTCCTTCTGCTTGTCGGGGAAGATGCGCTGGATGGTCTCCACCGAGGCGACGTCGGGATTCTCCACCTGGCGCACGAGCAGCACGACGCGCGGCTCGTCGGTCACGAAGTGCAGCTCCTTGGCGCGCACGTACACGTCGCCCGGCTTGATAAAGGCGGCCTTGTTGTGCTTTTCCTCGTAGTTGTTCTTGGCCTCGTTGAAGGCGACGGCCGCGATGGCGCAGATCGTCCTCGACAGGGCGTCGGTCCCCTCGGTGAACGCGGCGTAGTCAAACTTCGCGCCGGGGGAATACAGCGCGCAGAAGGTGCGCGTGCCGGTCGCGACGGGGCGCTCGGTCCCGTCGAACTCATACAGATGGAAATCGTCCAGTCTCGAACCGATCATGGCAAGCTCGCTGCTGGCAACGACAAAGCCCTGCTCGTCCACCACGCCGATGGTCCTGTCAACGGCGTCCTTCATCTGAATGATGACATTCTGAAAAATTCTGCTGGACATCTTTTCTCTCTCCCATTCTTCCGCAGCCTGAGCCGGGACCTCTCCGATCCTTCCGCCCGGTCTGCCGCCGCCCTCCCGGCGCGCGGCGTCTGCTTTCACAGTTTCTGATTCACGGTCTATTGAGCAATTTGTCAAATCAAGTTCGACCGCCGGGGCGATTCCCCGCAGTCTGCATGGACCATAATAACGCCTTTTTATGTAATTTTCAATAGAAACAACAGAGTTTTTTTGTGAATTTTTTTCGCTTTGTGTCCTTAACGCTCAAAAAGGGCCGGCTAAAACTCCCATTTTTTCGACTATTTGCCGATGCTCCCGGTATGCAACACCTTGCACAAATCCTCCTCGTTCAACTCCCGGAAGCCGCCCGGGCCAAGGCTTTCCCCGAGTTCCAGGCCGCCCACGGAGAGTCTGCGCAGCGCCTTGACCGGCTTGCCGCGCGCGGCCAGCATGCGCTTGACCTGATGGTATTTTCCCTCCATCACCGTGACCAGACAGCGCCCCTCCCCCAGCGGTTCGAGTTCCGCGGGCAGGCAGCGCGTCCCGTCGGCGAGCGTCAGTCCCTCGCGGAAGGCGCGCACGTCCTCCGCGTCGGGCTCCCCCTCGACCTCGGCCAGATAGCGCTTGGGGATGGCGGACTTCGGCGAGATGATCCGGTGGGCGAGCTCCCCGTCGTTGGTCAGCAGGAGAAGCCCGCTCGTATCCTTGTCCAGTCTCCCGACCGGGGCCAGACCCATGCGCCCCAGCTGGGGCGGCAGCACGTCGAAGACGGTCCTCTGCCGGCTGTCCTCGGTCACGCTCAGCACGCCCGCGGGCTTGTCCATCATAAAGGTGCGCTTCTCGCGCCACGTGAGGCTCTGCCCGTCGAGCTCGATGTCGCACGCTGAGCCGTCGAATTTTTTCTCGGGCTGCGTCACCACGGCCCCGTCCACGCGCACGCGGCCGCTGCGTATGATCTGTCTGAGCTCGCTGCGCGTCGCGACGCCGAGGTCGCCCAGCAGTCTGTCAAGGCGTTTGAGTGCCATTCTGATCTCCTTGCAAAAAGTTGTCCCGGGCCGGAATACCGCGGGCTGCGCGGGAATATGGTATACTGTCGCATCAATGCTGCGGAAGGGAGTACGCCATGGCACAGAAAACCAAAGTCTTCACACGAAGGAAAGCGCTGACCATCCTGATCACCGCCGCCATCCTGCTTCTGCTGCTGATCACCGCGCACAGTGTGTTCGTTCCGCGCCGGAGCTATGATCTCACCGGGCTCGCCGGGCGGCAGGATTATCTGCGTTCGCTCGGCTGGGAGATCGACCCCGAGACAGAGGCCTTCCGCACGGTGCTCGTACCCGATCAGCTCGAGGGCATCATGGCCCAGTACAACAAGCTCCAGCTCCAGCAGGGCTACGATCTCAGCCGCCACCTGGGCGAGAGCTGCCTGCAATACACCTACGAGATCACCAACTACGCCGACTCCGACGGGAAGGTGATCGTCTCGCTCTATTTGCAGGACGGCGAGATCATCGCGGCCGACATCCATTCCACCGCGCTCAACGGCTTCATGCACGGTCTGAAGCGGGCGGAGGCCGCCGGATAACAGACCGCACAGGGCGTTCCCCTGTGCGGTCTGATTTTGCACGCTTACAGCAGCATGACGCCGGCCTTCTCGCACATCGACACGGTGTCCTCGTCCCAGATGGACGCCTGCACCTCGCCGATGTGGGCTTTGCCGAGCAGCAGCATCGACAGCCGCGACTGGCCGATGCCGCCGCCGATGGTGAGCGGCAGCTCGCCGTTGAGCAGAGCCCGGTGGTAGGGCAGGGCGCGGCGGTCGTCGCAGCCGGAGAGCGTGAGCTGCCGGTCGAGCGACGCGGGATCGACGCGGATGCCCATGGAGGAGATCTCCATGGCGCAGTCCAGCAGGTCGTCCCAGAACAGGATATCGCCGTTGAGCTCCCAGTCGTCGTAGTCGGGAGCGCGTCCGTCGTGCTTGATGCCGGAGCGGAGGACCGAGCCGATGCCGATGAGGAACACGGTCTTGTGCTCCCTGACGAAGGCGTTCTCGCGCTGCTTGGGCGTCAGGTCCGGGTACAGGTCCTCAAGCTGCTGCGACGTGATGAAGGTCACGCGCTTTTCGAGCTTCGGCAGCACGGACAGCTGCGGATAGATGGCCTGCATGGTGTTCTGCGTATCGCAGATGGCCCCGACGATGTCCATGACCGTGAGCTTCAGGTAGTCCAGATTCCGGTTCTCCGGCAGGATGACCTTCTCCCAGTCCCACTGGTCGACGTAGACGGAGTGGAGATTGTCCAGCTCGTCCTCGTCGCGGCGGATGGCGTTCATATCGGTATAGAGCCCCTTGCCCGGCCAGAAGCCGTAGCGCTTGAGGGCCAGACGCTTCCACTTGGCCAGCGACTGCACGACCTCGGCCCGGGTGTCGGCGTGTAAAATATCAAAGGAGACCGGCCGCTCGTAGCCGTTGAGGTTGTCGTTCAGGCCGGAATCCTCGGCCACGAACAGCGGGGCGCTGACGCGGTAGAGGTTCAGCTTCGCGCCGAGATTGTCCTCGAACAGCCGCTTGAGCAGGCTGATCCCTTTCTGCGTATCATAGATGGAAAGCAGGCTTTTGTAGCCCTCGGGGATAAAGGTGTTCATACAGGTTCCTCCTGAGCGGACGCCGCCGGTCAGCGATCCTCGCCGTCGAGCAGCTCCACGATCTGATGGTAGGTCTTCTCCGCGTTTTTGCGGAAGCGTTTTTCGATGCGTCTGGCCTGGTCCTCGCTTGCGACCAGCAGGTTCAGATGCACGATCTCCCCCGCCCCGTCCGACATGGCCAGCTCCACGAAGCAGCCGTCGTCCTGCGTCTTGTGGCGGGCGGTGATCATGGCCTGCCGGCGCAGCTCCTCGGCGATGGGCTCCAGCAGCTTGAGCGCCTTGCTGCGCACGGAGTAGGGCAGGCTGGTCTCGACCGCGTCGGCGTTGCGCGCGCCCTTGTCGGTGATCGCGTAGCCGTCCTCTCCCTCGCGGATATGGCCGGTCTCCATCAGCTCCGCCAGACAGTCGGAGTAGTCGAAGTAGCCGATGCCGCTGTCGCACTGGGTACAGAGGTCGCCCAGGACCGTGGGCTCGACCTCGCCGGGCAGGCGGCGCAGCAGGAAGAGGATCAGGATCTTGATATCGAGCTTTTCGTGGATAAAACCGAAGCGTTCCATACGCCGTTCCTCCCGGAGATGATGGCTTATTATACCGTCCGCGGCCCTCTTTTTCAAGACCTTTTTGACACGCCGGAGCCTGCGCGCGCATAGACTGTAGCGAACCGAAAAAAGCAACAGGAGGTATTATCATGGCCGACAGAGTCGCTCCCGGGCCGGCACAGAGTCCGGCCTCCATCCGGGAAGCCGTATGCGTCCATACAAGAAAGATCTTTGACAGCTGCCGCGACAAGGACTGCGTGGACGATCTGCGCGTCTATCCGACCGAGAGCTCGCAATCTGCGATCGACAACGCGCTGAACATCCGTCCGCGCTCGGCGGAGCTTTTGCAGATCGACGTCAACGTCGAGCCCGTGAGCTTCAACCGCGGCTACTATACCGTCGACTGCAGCTGCTTCTACCGCGTCACCGGCGAGGCCTTCCCCGGCGGGCAGAGCGTGACGGGCCTGTGCATCTTTGACAAGCGCGTGATGCTCTTCGGCAGCGTCGGCAGCGTCAAGGTCTACGCCTCGGACGGGACCGCCGGCGGAGACGACAAGCCCGTCGCGGTCGTCTCGGCGGTCGATCCCATCTGCCTGCACTGCGCGATCGTGGACGGGGAAGTGACCACCGGCATGCAGCCGGAGCACCGGGACATCCCGGAGTCCATCCGCGACTGCTTCGACGAGCCGCTCGTGCTGACCGACACGCCGCGGCGCTGGCTCACGACGATCGGGCAGTTTTCCATCATCCGCCTCGAGCGCGACACCCAGCTCGTGGTCCCGGCCTACGACTACTGCATGCCGGAGAAGGAGTGCCCCGGCACCGTCAGCGACGATCCCTGCACGCTCTTCAGCCGCATCCAGTTCCCGGTCGACGAGTTCTTCCCGCCCGACAGCGTGACCGCCAGCGACGACTACCGCAGCCTGAAATAGTGAAAGCCGCCCATACGGGCGGCTTTGTTATGTAAACTATATGACAGCATTTTCCTGTAGGGGCTGACGCTCATCATGCGGCTCAAAAACAACAGCCGCCCATACGGGCAGCTGTTGTTATGTTAACAATATTACGTCAACTCTTGAGCACGATGTCGACCTTGTCCTTGTAGATGGAGTCGGCGGGGATGACGCCGCGCACGCAGGAGGTGGGATAGACGTTGGTGTGCCGTCCGATGACCGTGCCGGGGTTTAAGACGCTGTTGCAGCCGACCTCGACGAAGTCGCCGAGCATCGCGCCGAACTTCTTGCGTCCGGTCTCGATGTAGCCCTCGGGGTCCTTGACGACGACGAGGGTCTTGTCGCTCTTGACGTTGGAGGTGATGGAGCCCGCGCCCATGTGCGCCTTAAAGCCGAGCACGCTGTCGCCGACGTAGTTGTAGTGCGGGGTCTGCACGTTGTCGAAGAGCACCACGTTCTTCAGCTCCACGCTGTTGCCGACGACGGCGTTCTTGCCGACGATGGCGCTGCCGCGGATGAAGGCGCAGTGGCGGATCTCCGCGCCGTGGTCGATGATGCAGGGCGCGCCGAGGTAAGCCGAGGGGAAGACCTTGGCGTCCTTGGCGACCCATACGCCCTCGGCGGGGTGGTCGAACTCCTCCGGGTCGAGCGTGGGGCCGAGCGTGAGGATGAAGCTCTTGATCTCGTCGAGCACCTCCCAGGGGTAGGTCTTGCCCGCAAAGAGCTCCTTTGCGATCGTCTTGTCCAGATCGAACAGGTCCTTGATTTCTACCATGATGCGCTCCCCCTTATTTGATACGGATGAGTTTTCCGGCCCGGTCCATGGCGGCGATGATGGCGTCCACCTTCTCCTCGCAGAGCTCGTAGGTCGTGGCCTCGCTCATGACGCGCAGCAGGGGCTCGGTGCCGCTCTTGCGCAGCAGGACGCGCCCGTCGCTGCCGAGCTCCCGCTCGGCCTTCTTCACCGCTTCCTGAACCTCCGGGCAGGCGAGGGTCTCGTCCTTGTCGGTGACGACGACGTTTTTGAGCACCTGGGGATACATGGTCATGGGTGAAGCCAGCACGGACAGGGGCTGCTTGGTCTCGGTGATGACCTCCATGACCTTGATGGCGGTCAGCAGGCCGTCGCCGGTGTTGGCATAGCGGCCGAAGATGATGTGGCCGGACTGCTCGCCGCCGATCAGGTGGCCGTTCTGGCGCATGTTCTCCGCGACGTACTTGTCGCCCACCTTGGTCTTCTCGTAGCCGATGCCGAGCTCGTCGAGCGCCTTGTACAGGCCCATGTTGCTCATGACGGTGGTGACGACCTTCGAGTCGCCGAGGGTGTCCCTCTCCTTCATGTAGCGGGCGCAGAGATACATGATGTGGTCGCCGTTGACCTCGTTGCCCTTCTCGTCCACGGCGAGGCAGCGGTCGGCGTCGCCGTCGAAGGCGAAGCCCACGTCGAGATGGTTCTCCATGACGTACTGTCTCAGCGTGCCGAGGTGGGTCGAGCCGCAGTCGACGTTGATGTTCAGGCCGTCGGGACGGCAGCCGATGACGTAGGTGTCGGCGCCGAGGGCGTCAAAGACGCTCTTGGCCATCTGCCAGGTGCTGCCGTTGGCGCAGTCGAGGCCGATGCGGAAGCCCTTGTACGAGCGCGTGGCGAGGGAGATCAGATAGCCGATGTAGCGGTTGCGTCCGGCGGCGTAGTCGACCGTGCAGCCGATGGCGTCGCGCTTGGCGTAGGGGAGCTGCTCGTTGGAGTCGAGATAGGCCTCGATCCCGTCGAGGACGGACTCCTCCATCTTCTCGCCGTTGCCGTTGATGAGCTTGATGCCGTTGTCGTAGAACGGGTTGTGGCTGGCGGAGATCATGATGCCGCAGTCGAAGTCGTCGGCGCGCGCGATGAACGACACGCTCGGGGTCGAGGTGACGTGCAGCAGATAGGCGTCGGCGCCCGAGGCGGTGAGCCCGGCGCACAGCGCGTCCTCGAACATGTAGCTCGAGCGGCGGGTGTCCTTGCCGATGACGACCTTGGCCTTGTGGTCCTTCCCGTAGTACCAGCCGATGTAGCGGCCGATGCGGAAGGCGTGGTCGACGGTCAGGCCGACGTTGGCCTCGCCGCGGAAGCCGTCCGTCCCAAAGTATTTACCCATGTTTTTTACCTCCTGTGTCAGAGCCTTGCGGCGGCGGCGACGTCGAGGATCACCGTCACCTCCGGCGGGATTTGCAGATATGCCGCGGGGATGTAGCTTGTGGTCTTTGCATAGAGCATTTGAAAAACTGCGGCCGCCTTCGCCTCGCCGAAGGCCAGCAGCAGGATCTTCCTTGCGTCGGTCAGGGTCCTGACGCCCATGGTCACGGCCCGCTCGGGGAGCTCCCCTTCCGGAAAGCCGCGGGAGAGCAGCTGTTTTTTTGTGCGGTCGGTCAGCTTCTGGACGTGGGTGCGGGTATCGAACAGCGTGCCCGGCTCGTTGTAGCCGATGTGGCAGTCCTCGCCGATGCCCAGCACCGCGAGATCGAGTCCGCCGAGCTCTTCGATGCGCGCGTCGGTCATTTCCGGGGCGTCGGGGTCGGGGAAGAAGCAGTTTTCCTTTCGCGCGTCGGTCGTTTCGATCAGGCCCCTGGTCAGGGCATGGCGGCAGCTCTTTTCTTCGGAAACGCCGCAGAGCTCGGCGGCGCAGAGGATGCGGGCGTCCTTCAGGCTGCACGCGCCCTCGCGGCAGGCGCGGGACAGCTCCGCCCAGAGCGGCGCCATCGTCTCGCCGCAGGCGAGCGCCAGCACGGCGTCCGGCTTCTCCTGCAAAAGGCCGCAGACCAGGTCCGCAGCCTGTCGCACGGCCTCGTTTTTTTCACAGATAATGGTTTTCATTTCATCCTCCGGTTTCGGACAAACTAACGCAAAGATTACTTTGCCGAGGTGGAGACATGGCTATTTTGATTCTACGCACCGTCATCATCTATCTTGCCCTGCTCGTCACGATGCGGCTGATGGGCAAGCGTCAGCTCGGGGAGATGGAGCTTTCGGAATTCGTGGTGGCCTCGCTGATCGCGGACATGGCCTCCCATCCCCTGCAAGACGTGGGGATCCCGATGATCAACGGCCTCGTGCCGATCGTCACGCTCTTCTGCTGCGAGCTGCTGATCGCGGGGCTGACGCTCAAAAGCGTGCGTCTGCGCATGCTGCTGTTCGGCAAGCCCTCGATGCTCGTGGTCCGCGGGCAGATCTGCCAGCGGCAGATGCGCCTCAACCGCTTTTCGCCGGACGAGCTGATGCAGGAGCTGCGCAATCAGGGGATCTTCGATCTGGCGCAGGTGGAGTACGCGATCCTCGAAACGGACGGGAAGCTCAACGTCATCCCCTACCCCTCGGAGCTGCCGCCCACGGCGTCGCAGCTCGGGGTGTCGGTGCCGGACGGCGGCTATCCCGCGATCGTCGTCAACGACGGGAGGGTGCTGGACGCGCGGCTCAAGCGTCTGGGTCTGGACCGCGCCTGGCTCGACGCGCAGCTGAAGCAGAGCGGCTGCGCGGGGCCGGAGGGCGTCTACCTGATGACCGTCAACCGCAGCGGCCAGACCTATGTTGCCGCGAAGGAGGCCGCCCATGAAGCGTGAGCTCGGAGCCCTGCTGCTGCTTGCGGCGCTGTTCGGCGTCTCGCTCTGGAGCATACGCCGCACCGACCGCCTGACGGACGAGGTGGAGACGCATCTGGAGCTGTCGGAAAAGGCCCTGCGCGCGGACGACCGGGAGACGGCCGAAGCGGAGCTGGAGGCCGCCCTGCGCGTCTGGCAGGCGGACAAGCGCTACGCGCACGTCTTTTTGCGCCACGCGGAGATCGACAGCATCAGCGACGCCTTCTTCGCCCTGCAACAGGGGCTGCGCGGCGGGGACGGCGCGGAGCTCGGCGCGGCCTACGACCTGCTGCGCTACCATCTGGAGTGCGTCGACTCCATGGAGCACATCAGCCCCGGCAGCGTGTTTTAGCGCTTTCCTCCTACTTCTCGGTCAGGAGCTTGGTCAGCTCCTCCATGAAGGTGTTGATGTCCTTGAAGCTGCGGTACACCGACGCAAAGCGCACGTAGGCGACCTCGTCCACATTCTTCAGGCGCGCCATGACCATCTCGCCGATCTCGACGGTGCTGATCTCGCGCTCGAGGTTGCTTTGCAGCTCCTGCTCGATGTCGTCGGCGATCTCCTCGAGCGTACCGAGGGGGACGGGCCGCTTCTCACAGGCGCGCACCATGCCGTTGATGAGCTTGACCTTGTCGAAGGACTGGCGGCTGCCGTCGCGCTTGACGACGACCAGCGGCAGGCGCTCGATGATCTCGTAGGTGGTGAAGCGCTTCTGGCAGGCCAGACACTCGCGGCGGCGGCGGATGGTGGTGCTCTCCTCGGCCGGGCGGGAGTCGATGACCCTGCTTTCGGTGTAACCGCAGAACGGGCATTTCATGTCGGAAACTCTCCCTCAATCATATATCTCGTGGTTCCTCGGGACATTATATACAAGCTGTGGCGATATTTCAAGATTCTCTGTGCCGTTTGGTGAAAAAAATCACGAGCCCGTCCGCGCATTTTAAACAGCGAAAAGAGAGAGTCACGCTCTCTCTTTTCCGTTTTTTACGCCAGACGCAGGATCTCGCCCGCGAGCGGCGGGGCGATGCCCGTCCGCACGCCGAGTCCGGCTTCGGTACAGTCGGCGCTGTAGGAGCGCGCCTCTCCGCTGCGGTTGAACACGCCGAGGAAGACGGCGTTGTCCGCCTTTTCCCCAAAGGCGTCCTTCCCGTCCGTGACAAAACGCAGCACCAGCAGCACGTCCGTCCCGTCGGCCATGAAGACGGCGTTCCCCGTCGAGAGCGCGGCCGAGCCGTTTCTGAGCGCGCAGAGTCCGGCATAGAGCTCATGAAGCTCCGCGTCCCCCTCGCGGAAGGGCAGGCGGTTGAAGGGATCGCCGACGCCCTCCATGCCCTGCTCGTCGCCGTAGTAGATGCTCGGCACGCCGGGCAGGCAGAATTGCAGCGCGGCGCACAGCCTCTCCCGCTTTTCGGCCAGCGCCATCGCCTCGTCGCTAAACTCCACCGCAAGCTGCTCCTCGCGGCTGAGCGCGCGCAGGTCCAGCGGCGTGGCCAGGACGTTTTTCAGCCGCGCCACGTCGTGCGAGCCGAGCAGGTTCATCAGCGCGTAGTAAAGCGGCTTCGGGTAGTTCATCTGCTGCCCGATCAGAAAATCGCGCAGCGCATAGGCGTCGGACCTGCCGTGGATGAAATCGAGCGTTGCTGCGCGCAGCGGATAGTTCATCACGCTGTCCAGCGCGTCGCCCAGCGCGTAGCGGCGCCGGTGGCCGTAGCTCTCCTTGACGACCGCGTCCTCCCAGACCTCGCCGATGATCGGCGCGTCCGGCGCCGTCTCCTTGACGGCGGTGCGGATCATCGCCAGCACGTCGTCGGGCAGCTCGTCGGCCACGTCCAGACGCCAGCCGGAGGCCCCGCGCCGCAGCCAGAGCCGCACGACGCTGTCCTTCCCGGTCACGATCTCGCGCTGCCATGAGGGCTCGTGCTCCTCCACCTCGGGCAGGGACGGGAAGCCCCACCAGCAGCGGTATTCGTCCGGGAAGTGTTTGAATTCGTACCATTTGTAGTACGGCGAGCTCGGGCCGCTGCACGCGCCCCGGCCGCCGTAATGGCCGTAGAGGTCGAAATAGACGCTGTCGCTGCCGGTGTGGGAGAACACGCCGTCCAGGATCAGGCGTATCCCCAGCTCCCCGGCCCTTCCGCACAGGCGGATGAAATCGGCGGTCGTGCCGAGGATCGGGTCCGGCCTGCGGTAGTCGGAGGCGTCGTAGCGGTGGTTGGAGCGCGCCTCCACGATGGGATTGAGATAGAGACAGGAGACCCCGAGCTCCTTGAGATAGGGCAGCTTCTGCTCGATGCCGCGGAAGGTGCCGCCGTAGAAATCGTCGGGGTTGTAATCGCACTCGAAGCTGCGCGGCCCGGAACGCACCGGCTCGTCGAGCGAGGCGTGCAGCTCGGGGACCTGGCCCAGGCTCTCGTGGTAGGCGATGCCGCGCTCGGCCGTCCCGTCGTGAGAGAAAGCAAAGCGGTCCGGAAAGATCTGGTACATCACGCTGCGCCGAAACCAGGCGGGCGTGTCGAAATCCCGCCGGCAGACCGTCAGGCGGAAGCCCTCCTCCCGCCGCGGGAGGATGCGTCCGCGGTAGCCCGTCTCGTCCGGACAGAGCCAGTGGGCGCTGCTCTCGGTCTCCACATAGAAGGCGTACCACAGCGCCTGCGGCTCCTCCGGCAGGATGAGGTTTACATAATATTCATCCCCGTCCGACTCCATGTTCCAGCTGTGCTCGAAGTCGTCGCTCCAGAGCACCAGCTCCGCGCGGCGGATGCTGCCGCCGCGCCGCCGGAAGGCGAGCCGGATCGCGCTGCCGGCGTCCGCCGCGCCGGGGATGCTGCGGTACTGCTTCCGTCTGCCGTCGTGGATGAGGGCGGGCGTGCGCTCGGAGGTCCGGCGCAGGATGCTGACGACGTGGGCCGTGCGCGGCTGATAGGCCTTGATATACTGCGGCTGAACGCCCTTGCAGGCAAGGTCGTCGCAGCAGGAGGCCGTGATGCGGTAGGCCTCCTCGAGCTGCAAGCCGCAGTCGTCCATCAGCAGGCGCATGAGCTCGGGCGCGGCCAGGGGCGCGGCCTCGCTCTGAAAGCACTCGCACAGCCTTGCCAGCGGCAGTCCCCTGCCGATGCAGCCGTGGAGCGCGGTGTACACCGTCGCCGCGGTCTGGAAGTAGTCCTGCATCAGCGGCGGGCAGAGCGGAGATACCAGCAGCTCGCAGATCTCCAGATCGCCGCTGACCGGGACCCAGCGTCCGCCGGAAAAGCGCGCGAGGACCTGCCGCCGGTTTTCATAGCGGACGGACAGGGTGTAGTCCTCGGACCAGTTTTCGTAGTAGCGGCCGCCGAAGTAGACCGTACAGCATTTTTCGCTTACAGAATCCATATGTAGTGTTTCGCATACTCCTCCGCCGAGCGCTCAAAGCCGAAGTCGGCCTGCATGGCCCGGGAGATGAGTCCCTGCATGATCTCCTTGTTTTTGTAGCACTCCATCGCCATGCGCATGGTGTCGCGCATTTCCCAGGCGTCGAAGTTGGTGAAGGAAAAGCCGTTGCCCTCGCCGGTGAAGCGGTTGTAGGGGGTGACGGTGTCGCGCAGGCCGCCGGTCTCCCGCACGATGGGGACGGAGCCGTAGCGCATGGCGATCATCTGGCTCAGGCCGCAGGGCTCGAAGCGCGAGGGCATGAGGAAGAAGTCGCTGCCGGCGTAGACGAGGTGGCTCAGCTCCTCCTTGTAGCCGATGTAGGAGCAGAGCTTGCCGGGATAGCGGGTCTCGGCGGCGGCCATGAATTTTTCAAAGCGCTCGTCGCCGCTGCCGAGGAGCATGAACTGCATGTTCTCGCGGCACATCATATCGTCGAGCACGCAGGCGACGAGGTCGAAGCCCTTCTGCTCGGTCATGCGCGTGACCATGGCGAACATCGGCACGTCCGGCCGGACCGCGAGGCCCATCCGTCTTTGCAGCTCCTCCTTGCAGACCGCCTTGCCCTTGAGGTGGCCGCGGTCGAAGCGGGCGGGCAGCAGCGGGTCGGTGTGCGGATTGAACAGCTCTTTGTCGATGCCGTTGAGGATGCCGGAGAGCGCCTCGTGCCGGGCGTTGAGGATGCCGTCAAGCCCCTCGGCATAGTAGGGCGTCTTGATCTCGGAGGCGTAGCTGGGGCTGACGGTGTTGATCCGGTCGGCGAATACGCAGCCCGCCTTGAGAAAGTCCGCGCATCCGTTGAGCTCCAGATACTCCGGCGTGTACCAGACGGGGTCCACGCCCAGCAGGTCCTGTACGAAGTCGAAGCTGAACCTGCCCTGAAAGGCGATGTTGTGGATGGTCAGCAGATACGAGAGCTTATCCTGGATCAGTCCGGGATACTGGGTGTGGGCCAGCATGGGCAGCATGGCGGTGTGCCAGTCGTTGCAGTGGATCACGTCGGGCGTGAAGCCGAGATTGGGCAGGGCTTCCAGAACGGCGCGGCAGAAGAAGCAGTACTGCTCCCCCTCCGGGAGGCCTCCGCGGTAGATCCGGTCTCCGAAGAAGCTCTCGTTGTCCACGAGGTAGACGGTCATGCCGTCCAGCTCCAGCTTTTCGATCCCGACATACTCGCGCCTCCAGCCGAGCTGGACATAGAAGAAGAACAGATGCTCGACCCGGTCGGAGAAGCGCTCCTTGATGCAGCGGTGATAGGGCGTGATGACGCGCGCGTCGACGCCGAGCCTGCCGAGCGCCCGCGGCAGCGTCCCGACCACGTCGGCGAGGCCTCCGGTCTTGGACAGGGGCGCGCACTCGGCCGCGGCCAGCAGGACGCGGGGCATCTCCCGCCTTCCCTTTTCCGCGAGCAGTTCGCGAAACTCTCTCTTCATTCGCTTTCCTCCTTACGATAATGGGGGATAGTTTCGATCGTGAGACGCAGCCTCACGACCGGAGGATCTCCGCGATCCTCAACGCTATGATACGCGCGCCGTCCGGCCGATCCGGTCGTTATCCGCCTCGGTCCGGGGCTTTCCTGTTTTTTCCTGCTCCGGTCAAAAAACAGAGCGTTCCGCGAGGGAACGCTCTGCACCGGGCTCATTCTTCTTCGTCGCCTTCGTCGTCATCATCATACTTATGCTTGGCGTCGGCGCGCAGATACACCACCACGGCGATCAGGGCCGCCAGGGCAAGCAGTCCGATGATGCTGAACATGACCAGCTGGAAGTTGATTGTGGACGCGCCTGCGCGGTCGGGCGTCGGCTCCGGAGTCGGGGTCGGTGCGGGCGTAGGCGTGGGCTCGACATGAACTCTGACCGCCGCCGTCTCAGAGAACACCGGCTGGCTGCGGACGCCCTCCTTGACGTTCCAGATCGCGACCCAGTAGTAAGTGGTCTCCTCGGCCTTTTCGATGGTATAGGAGGCGTCGGCGGCGCCGCTGATGGGCAGGGCCGCGTTGATGTCGTCGGTGCTTGCGGAGTACCACTGATAGCTCAGGCTGCCGTTGTTGGGCGAGGTCGCGATCACGCTGAGCGTATGGGCGTCGCCGGGCTCGACCTCGATGCTCTCGGGCTGGACGCTGATGTTGGCGGTCTTGGCGTTGTCATCGACCGGCAGGCCGGAGCTGCTGTCGGGGCTGCCGGTGGGCGCGGGATTGGTCGTGGTCACGGGCGGTACGGTAGGCACGGCGACAATGGGATTGCCCTCGGCGTCAACGAGGTAGATCTTGGCGCCGGCGGATTCGACGTGCTTCTGCCCGTTCCAGAACTGCGCCTCGACGCACCAGTTGTCGAGCTCCTTCGGGATATGCTTGAGGACCAGCGTCTCGGTGCCGAGGCCGGAGACCTCGAGGCCGCGGAAGTAGTCGGGGGCGTCGGCGGCCTGGACGGTGTTCGCGGTGTCGGGGCTGACGAGACGCCAGACGATCTTGGTGTAGTTTTCGGCGCGCGCGACGAACTTGACGTCACGGTCGTCGCCGAGCTCCACGAACTCGCCGGAGGGGTGCTTGGTGATGACGATCTCCTCGGTCGCCGCCGGCGTCGGGGTCGGGGTCGGCTCGGGAGCCGGGGACACGGTGCAGGTGAGCGTCACGTCGACGGCGCCCTCGGTCGTCTGGATCGTATAGACGGCGGAGTAGCTGCCCTCGGTCCCGGGCTTGCCGGTCAGATAGACGCTGGTGGCGTCCCAGTACAGCTTCAGGCCGTTGGGCAGACCGCCGGAGACGAGGCTGCAGCTTTCGATTTCAAGGGGGCTGGCATAGATGAGCATCGTGCCGATATCCTGCCCCACGATCAGGTCGCCGATATTGTCGGCTGCGGCAGAAAGTCCGGGGAGGGCCGCCGCAAAGCAGACGATCAAAACCAGGACAAGCATCCATTTCCAAGTCTGTTTTTTCATGTTATCGCTCTCCGTATGCTGGAATACTATGTCCATAACTGTCGATTCGGACATGTTATGTTAATTATAGCACAGCATTTCGCGGCCTGCAAGCCCATTTCCCGGAGAAATGACAGAAAGCGGGCTTCTTTTTTCGGAGGCGGTCGAAAAGCGCCGCGTCACTTTCCGCTGCTGCCGAGCTTCCCGCCGCCGCGCTCGGAGCGCTCGGCGAGGATCTCGTCCTTTGTCAGCTCCCGGACGGCGACCGGTGGGATCTCCCGCACGCAGAACTGGCAGATCGCCTTGCCGTAGGGGACGAGCACGCGGTCGTCGAGGCGCTGCACCTCCTGCACGGCCTTGCTGATGTGCACGGGGACGGGATTGCCGTTGTACATGGCGCAGACCCACTCGCCGCGGTAGCCGCTGTCGATGACGCCGGCCTGCACGATGCCGCACCATTTGGTGTTGCTCCCCCGCTCCTCGAACTTGACGCCGAGGTTTTTGTCAAAGGCGCTGACCAGGCCCGTGGGGATCAGGCGCGTGGAAAAGGCGGGGATGACGAATTCCTCCTCGTCGAAGCAGGCGTAGAGGTCATAGTCCGAATCCTCGTCCCGCTTGGAGGGGATCACGGCGCCCTCGCGCAGTCTGGCAAAACGGAGCTCATACATGGCGGTTTCTCCTTTGCTTTTGTTTCTTTCCGTATTCTATCACAGGCTCCCGCGCCCGCGCAAGCCTTGCGGATTTCAGCCGCGCGGCGCGAAAACACGGGAAACCCGTTTTCAAACGCGGCGGGATGTGGTATACTGCATGCACACACTTCAACCAGACAGGATGCGACGACGATGCGCCTCAACCCCAACACGCTCTCCACCGATATTCTGGTGACCATACTGGTGGCCGTTCTGGTCTTTCTGCTGCCCTGGCTGGACCGGCGTATCTGCCGGAAGCTCGGCGTCAATCTGTGGCACGGGGTCAGCGAAAACCCCCACGCCGACGCGCTGCTCAAGCTGCGCCAGACGCTGCTGTTTCTGGTCTTTGCGGCGTATATCGCGGTCTTCGCCTATCTGGTCTTCTTCTCCCGCGCCACGACCGAGAACTACAAGATCCACATCGCGCCCTTTGCCGATCTCCAGAAGGCGATCGACTCCGATCACGGCGTGTTCGACATACTCGTGATCCTCATCAAGCAGGGCCCGAAGGAGGCGCTGTCGCATATCCGCATCGTGAAGGCGGAGGACATCGCGCAGGTCTACATGAACATGATGCTGTTCGTGCCGATGGGCTATCTGCTGCCCTATGTGTTCGAGTTTTTCCGTGCCCGCGCGGCCGTGCGTCCGGTCATGGGCTGCTTTGTGATCTCCTTTGTCATCGAGAACCTGCAGCTGATTTTCAAAAAGGGCCTCTACGACATGGACGATCTGCTGTCCAACACCCTCGGCGGCCTGATCGGCCAGCTGTTCTTTCTGGCGGTGGCCTATGTGGTCACGCATCCGAACTGGCGCTCGGAGCTCTCGTCCTACCGCCGCTACAAACGCTCGGCCCGGCGCACGACGCTCTATCCCTTTGCTCACCGCACGGGTCTGTCCCGCACGACGCTCCTCGGCAGCGACGAGGACGAGATCCGCTTCTTCTATGCGGACAAGCTCGGCTTCTATCTGCGCAGCCGTCTGAGCGTTCCGGACTCCTTCGGCACGGACTATCTCTTTGAGATGGGCCGCTCTCAGGTGGAGATCCGCTGCTCCAACCTTCCGGGCGAGCTGCCGCAGCAGCAGCTCACCCTCTCGGCCAACAGCCTGTCCCGCCTGCGCAGGCGTCTGATCAAGCGCGGCGTCGAGGTCAGCCCCTTCGGGCAGGACCCCTACACCGGCCGCCGCACCCTGTGCTTCACGGGTCCCGACAAGGTGCTCATCACGGTGATCGAGGACTGATCCGATTCCCAGACATGAAAAGACCGCGGTTATGAAGCCGCGGTCTTTTCAGTGCGTAGACAAACCTCCCCACCCGTCATTCCGAGCCAGTGCGCACACTGGCGTGGGAATCCTGCCTTTCCCGGGCCTGCTTCGCGACGGCCCGCCAAAGGCGCGGCTGCGGAAAATGCGCACCGCCTTCATCTGCCACAGGCAGCGGCGGTTCGCATTTCTCGGCGGCCAAGCCGGAAAGATGCATAATCAAAAGACTTTCGCGGTGGGGGGAAGAAACGGATTGCCACACCAGTGACTTTGGTCACTGGTTCGCAATGACGAAAATCGGCCTTTGTGTGCAACCTGAAAAAACCGCCGATTCATTCGGCGGTTTTTTCATGTCCATATGCCCTTTTCCGTCGCCACGGCGTCCATCCGGACGTCGTGCCCGTCCGTCGGGATCGTGTCGCACAGCAGCGCCTCATAGCACAGACACACCGTCCGGCAGCGTTGGGAGGCGAGGAAGCGGTCATAGTAGCCCGCCCCGTGGCCGAGCCGCCGCCCGTCCCGCGCCGCGCTCACGCAGGGGACCAGCGCCAGCTCGATCGTGTCCTCCCCCGCGCGCTCGCCGTCCTCCGGCGGCTCCGGGATGGAGAGCGTGCCCGGCCTCAGCTCCCCGACGCCGCGGATGCGTACGGCCTCGAGCAGGCCGCCGGGGCGGCACAGCGGCACATACAGCGCCTTGCCCGCCGCGAGCGCGTCCTCGAGCAGCGCGCGCGTGTCCGGCTCGGTCCACATGCTGACGTAGACGAACACCGCCTTTGCGCTCCGCCACGCATCATAGTCCAGGATCAGCCTCCGGATCGCGGCGTCGGAAGCGCGCCGGTAGTCCTCCGTCAGCTTTGCGGCTCTGTCCCGGAGCTCCCGGCGCAGGGCGTTTTTCTCCGCGCTCACAGATCCCGCTCGCACAGGTCCTCTGCCGTCTCGCGCCGGACCGCGATATAGCTCTCGCCGCCGCGCAGCATCACCACCGGGGGCCTGCCGAGGCGGTTGTAGTTGGAGGCCATCGAATAGTTGTACGCCCCCGTCGTGCACACGCACACGACGTCGCCGCGCCTGACGTCCGCGGGCAGGGGCACGTTCGGCTGGATGATGTCGCCGCTCTCGCAGCAGCGCCCCGCCAGCGTGAAGAGCTCGGTCTCTCCGCCGC
>CADCLH010000015.1 GCA_902802215.1 Oscillospiraceae bacterium | reverse complement strand
TTCAAGACGAAGGACGACGACGGCGTGACGGTCTATCAGGTGGAGTTCGGCGCGGACGGCGTCGAGTACGTCTACTTCGTCAACGCCCTTACCGGCGGGATCGAGGGCTGGCGCACGGTCCGTGACGGCCAGGGCAAGTCGGTCTCCGAGGAGAAGGCGTCCGCCAAAGAGCAGAGCGCCGCGCTCTCGATCGAGGAAGCCAAGGCTATTGCGCTCCGCCATGCCGGCGTCAAGAGCAGCGAGGCGACGAACGTCTCGGTCGAGCTGCGGAGCAAGGACGGCTTGAGCTGGTACGAGATCGCCTTCAAATCCGGCGGGCATTCCTACACCTATCGGATCGACTCTGCCGGCGGCGACGTCCTCTTCCACGACAAGACGAAGTGATATCCGCGACAAAAAAGCACCGACTGATGTCGGTGCTTTTTTGTTGGAAGTCTTTATTTCCCCGCGGGGCGGTTTTTGCGGGAGGCGTGGCCGCGGCTGCGCCGCCGCGCCTGCGAGGCCTTTGACTTGTAAAAGCTCAGCATATCCTCGTCCGCCTCGTAGACCAGCTTGTTGGCGGTCCAGGCTTCCGCGTCCCGGGGCTTTCTGCATTTGACGCGGACAAGGAAGCTGCCGTGCTCGGGGCAGGTGTAGAGATTCATGTAGCGGTGGTCGCCCTGATTGACCCACTTGAGCCCGGAGAGGACGGCGCCGCAGGCGGGGCAGGCGAGCTCCGCGATCCGGGGATCGGCAAAGACGGCAGAGCGGCTCTCAAAGCTGTCGTAGCATTCATGCAGCAGGGTGTCGGGGACGTCGCTCTCCTCGGGAGGCCGGTAGTTCGGCATCCGGGAAGCGAGGATGCGCACCGCGTCGTCGTACAGGCGAAGCCCCTCCTGCATGTCGAGCCGGGAGGCGACCAGCGCGGTGTTGTAGGCGTCGCCCAGCGCGTCGTGAGCCACGCGGGTCTGCTCGATTTCAAAGTGCTCCATGGCGCTGGCGAGGGACTTCTGGTTCTTGTCGCCGCCGGTCTGGAGGTTGTAGATCATCTGTAGGTTGATCCACCCGCCGATCCAGTCCCAGTCCAGATCGTGGATGATGATGTTCTGCTCCATGATGCGCTGATCGTCGCAGCCCCAGGTGATGAAGGTCGCGCCGTCTCCGCACCAGGCGCGGAACTGCTCCATGGCGTCGGGAAAGAGCACGCCGTGCGCGAGACGTTCCCGGTCAAAACCGGTGATCTTCTTGACCTTGTAGTGCATCCGGCGGAAATAGACGGGCTTGACGTCGATGGTGAACTCCTCGCCGGGGGTCATATCTTCGTTGAGGCGCACGGCGCCGATCTCGATGATCTCCCCGCCGAGATGGATGGGGAGCTTGTTGAAAACGGAGGATTTGGAACTCATGGCCTGGTTCCATTCCAGATCCACCACGATATAATTCATAGCATTTTTCCTTTGCATACATGTTAAGCGCTGATAGTATATCATAGACGCGGCTGTTCTGCACCCCTTTTTTTGCAAATCGAAAAACTTTTTGCGTGTTCCGGGGGCGTATGCTATACTACAAGCCATAAGGGAGATGATCGTTTGAAGAGCATGAATCTGTCCATGGCGGCCGCGGCCTGCGGCGGCCGTTTGATCGGCTGCGCGGAGCCGGAGGCCCCGATCGGCCGCGCGGTGATCGACAGCCGCGCCGTCGAACCGGGGGATCTCTTTGTCGCCTTCCGCGGCGAGAGGACCGACGGCCACCGCTTCATCGCCTCCGCGCTGGAAAAGGGCGCGGTCTGCGCGCTGTGCGAGCGTGTGCCGGAGGGCGTGGAGGGCCCCGTCCTCGTGGTGGACGACGTGCAGCGGGCGCTGGAGGAGATTGCCGCCGCCTACCGCCGGACGCTTCACATCCCTGTCGTCGGGGTCACGGGCAGCGTCGGCAAGACGACGGCCAAGGAGATGATCTCCTCGGTGCTCTCGCAGCGCTTCCGGGTGCTGAAGACCGAGGGGAACCTGAACAATCAGATCGGCGTGCCGATGACCGTGTCCCGCATCGAGCCTGAGCACGAGGCCGCGGTCGTGGAGATGGGCATCTCCGGCTTCGGCGAGATGACGGCTCTGGCGAAGATCGCAAGGCCGACGGTGGCGGTGTTTACCGTGATCGGCCGGGCGCACCTCGAATTTTTGCACGACCTCGAGGGGGTCTTTCGCGCCAAGACCGAGATGATCGCCCAGATGCCGGAGGACGGCGTCGTCGTCGTCAACGGCGACGATGCGTGGCTCAAGACCCTGAGCTGCCGCCAGCGCCTGATCCGCTACGGTCTGGGGGAAAACTGCGAGGTGCGCGCCTTCGAGCCGGAGCTTCTGCAGGAGGGGAGGACGCGCTGCCGCATCCGCTTCGGAGAGCGGGAGCTTCGGGCCGAGGTCCCGGCGTTCGGCAGGCAGATGGTCTATGCCGCGCTGGAGGGGGCCGCGGTCGGCTTCGCGCTCGGCCTGAGCGACGGGGAGATCGAGCGGGGTATCCGGGCCTACGAGACCGTCGGACGCCGCGGGGCGATCCTGGATACGGGCCTCGTCACGCTCGTCGACGACAGCTACAACGCCAATCCCGAGTCGATGCGCTGCGCGATCGACTCGCTGACGGAGATCGCCGGGCGGCATGTGTGTGTGCTCGGCGACATGCTGGAGATGGGGCCGGAGTCTGCGCGGATGCACGCAGAGCTCGGGCGCTACGCCGCCGAAAAGGGCGTGGACCTGCTGCTGTGCTGCGGAGAGCTCGGGCGAGAGATCGCCCGCGGCGCGGGAGAGCTCGCCCGCTGGTATCCGACGGTCGGGGAGCTCTGCGAAGCCTTGCCCGCCCTGCTGCGCCGGGGCGACCGCGTGCTGGTCAAGGCCTCGCGCGGCATGCATCTGGAGGAGGCGGCGGAGACCGTCAAGCATCTGGAGGATTTATGAGAGAGAAAGCGGGCGTCGATCGGCCCGTGATCCTGATCGATCTGGACAACACGATCCTGGACTTCAACGCCGCCGAGCATGCCGCGCTCACCAAGGCGCTGACGGAGCTCGGCGTCCCGGCGGACGAGGACACGCTCCGCCGTTATCACGAGATCAACATTCAGCATTGGGAAATGCTGGAGGACGGCCTGCTCACGCGTGAGGAGGTCCTTGTCAAGCGCTTCGAGGCGCTGTTCCGGGAGAGCGGGATCGAGGCCGACGCCTTCCGGACGCAGGAGCAGTACGAGTCGAACCTGAGCGTCGGGCACTGGTTCGTGCCGGGAGCGCCGGAGCTGCTCGAGGCGCTGTACGGGAAATACCGCCTGTTCATCTGCTCCAACGGGACCGGCTCCGTGCAGGACGGCAGGATCGCGAGCGCGGGGCTCGCCCCGTATTTCGAGGACGTCTTCATCTCCGAGCGCATCGGCGGCAACAAGCCGGAGCGCGGCTTCTTCGAGGCGTGCTTCGCGCGCATCCCGGGCTTCCGGCGGGAGCGCGCGCTGATCCTCGGGGACAGTCTCACCTCGGACATCCGCGGCGGAAAAAACGCCGGGATCCTCACCTGCTGGTACAATCCGCAGGGGAAGGAGAACCGGGGCGCCATCCGCCCGGACTGGGAGATCCGCAGCCTGGACCGCTTCCCGGCCCTGCTCGAGACGGTCTTCGGAGACACGGAACGATAAAAAAGCATTCACAAGCGGACCCGACGGGTGTATACTGAACCCAAATAAAAAAGAGAGGGGGCGTCGGCATGAAGAACGGGAGCGGGGACGGCTTCGCGCGGAGCCTGGAAAAGACCGCGGCGGTACTGATCCTGGTGCTGCTCTGCTGTTTTCTGCTGGCGCTCGTCTTTGCCGCTTTCACCGAGACGGCAAGCCTGAACACGAACGACCCCTCGGGGGAGCATATTGACTTTCGGGAGGACAACATCTTCCTCAACGGCATCCTCGCCCTGATCTATCTCTGCGTGCTCTACCTGTTTTACCGGCGCTGCGGGGCTCTCTCCCTGCGGCGTATGGAGCGCGTACTGCTTCTCTGGACCTTCGTGTTCGGCGCGGCCTTCATCGCGTCCACCAAGCTTCAGGCCCCGATTTACAGCGACTCCTATCTGGTCACCAACGCCGCGCGCTGCGCGGCGGCGGGCGACTGGTCCCCGCTCGGCGAGGCCTATTTCCGCCGCTTCCCGTTCCAGCTCGGCTATGTGCTGTATACGGAGCTGTTCTTCCGCGCCTCCGGTCTTCTGCTCGGCAATGTGCCCGAGGGCTACCGCTGGCTCGCCCTGCAAGGGGTCAACCTGCTGTGGCTGCTGCTCGCCTGGCATGCGCTGGTCGAGATCAGCGGCCTGCTCTTTCACCGGGATCGGGTCCAGAAGCTGACGGTGCTGCTGCTCTTTTTCTGCCTGCCGCCGCTGCTGTCGGTCACGTTCCTCTACGGCAATATCCCGGCCTTCGCCTGCGGCGTTGCCGGGGTATGGATGTTCCTGCTGTTTCTGGACCGGGGGCGCGTCCGGTATGCGCTGCTGACGGCCCTGTGCCTGAGCCTTGCCGTGACGCTGAAGCTCAACCTGCTGATCTTCTGCGTCGCCGTCGGCGGCGTCTGGCTGGTGGAGCTTGCGAAAAAGCCGTCGCTGCGCTCGCTGCTCTGCCTGCTGCTTGCCGCCGCGTGCGTGCTGATTCTCCCCAAGCTCCCGCAGAGGCTGTACGAGCGGCGCACGGGGCTCTCGTTCGGGGAGGGGATCCCCATGATCGCATGGATGGCCATGGGCTTCGATCAGGGCCATGCGGCCCCCGGCTGGTACCGCGAGCGGCACACGGTCGAGGTGTTCACCCTCAGCGGGGAGGACACCGCCGCCACGGCTGCCGACGCGAGGTCGTTCCTCTCCGGGCGCGTGCGGGAATTCCGGGACTCTCCCGCGGACGCCCGCCGCTTCTTCCGGGAGAAGCTGTTCAGCCAGTGGAACGAGCCGAGCTTCGGCTCGCTGTGGCTCAACCAGGTCCAGCTCAGCTTCAGCGGGAAGGGACGCTTCTATGACTTCCTGTGCGGAAGCGGCGCGCGGCGCACCGCGAACGTGATGAATCAGGTGCAGCAGCTCGTGTTCCTCGGCGCGCTGCTCGGCATGCCGGGACTCTGGAGGCGCAAGCGGATCAGCCAGTGCCTGCTGCCGGTGATCGTGCTCGGCGGGCTGCTGTACCATCTGCTGTTCGAGGCCAAGAGCCAGTATGCGCTGCCGTATTTTGCGCTGCTGGTGCCGCTGGCGGCCTGGGGTCTGTCCCGCCTGTTTTCCAGGATCGAGCACCGCTGAGACCGGGAGGGGGATCGAAATGAAACTCGACAAGCTGCACGCCCTGCCCGACATGGCTTCGCGGTGGAAAGAGACGGTCCTGCGGGACAGGGCGCCTTTCCTCGCCGCCTTTCTGGCGGGGCTCGCGGCGCACGGCTATGCCTTTTCCAACAAGCTCCTCAACCACGACGAGATCGAATCCCTCTTCGGCAAGGGGGCGACGATCACCTCCGGCCGCTGGGGACTGGAGCCGGTCAAGCTCCTGTTTCCCGACTGGTCGATGCCGTGGATCTACGGTCTTATCAGTCTGCTGCTGATTTCGGCGGCGGCCTGCCTGATGCTGCGCATCCTGGATCTGCGCAGACCGGGCCTGCGCATGCTCATGGCGGCGCTGGTGACGACCTTCCCCGCGCTGACGGGGAACTTCTGCTTCATGTTCACGAGCGCGCCCTATGCCTGGTCCTTCTTTCTGGCGGTGCTGGCCGTCCGCCTGCATCAGAAAGGCCGGCGGGTGCTCGCGCCGCTGGCGCTGGTTCTGGCGCTGGGGATCTATCAGGCCTATATCGCGGTCACGGCCAGCCTCTTTCTGCTGTGCATGATCGCGCAGGCGCTCGACGGGGACAAGCCGGTCGGCGAGATCGTGACCGGCGGTCTGCGCGCGCTGGCCATGATGCTGCTCTCCGTCGGCCTTTACTACGGCGCGGCGCTGCTCGTGCTCCGCTTTGCGGGGGACGGCTTCAACGCCTATGTGACGGAGAACGTCAACGGCAGCGTCGGACTGCTGCGGCGCGTCCGCATCGCGTATGACGCGTTTTTCTATGTTTTCACGTTCCGCAATTTTTACCTGATCACCTCGGAGGCCCTGCGCTATGTCCACATCGCCCTCGCGGCGGTGCTGGCCGCCTGCATGGCGGGGCTCGCGCTGCGGAAAAAGCGCTGGCTGCACGCGGCGCTGCTCGCTTTTCTGACGGCGCTGCTGCCGCTGGCGATCTGCTGCATGTTCCTCATCATGTCGCAGCAGTCCATCCACACGCTCGTGATGTACAGCTTCATCGCGGTATACCTGCTGGCGGGGCTGGTGGCGGAGCGCGTGACGCTCCCGGCCGGACGCGGTGCGGCGGCGCTGATGTCCGTGATGCTTGCGCTGACCGCGGCGGGGAACGTCTACTTTGCGAACATGACCTACCTCAAGATGCAGCTGCAATACGAGAACGCGCACGCCTTCTACACGGTGCTGCTGACGCGGGTCACGCAGACGGAGGGCTTCGACGAAAACTGCCGCCTCGCCGTGCTCGGCGAGCAGGACAATCTGCTGCACCGCTTTGACGAGCTGGACACCGATCTGCTTCAGGGTCCGAACCGGGACCTGGTGAACATCTATTCGCGGGAGAATTTCCTGCGCTTCTATCTGGGCTGCGAGCTGCCCTTTGCCGACGAGGAGAGCCTGCGGACGCTGGAGGACGACCCGCGCGTACAGGCCATGCCGGAATACCCCTATGCGGGCTCGGTCCGGAAGCTCGGCGATTTCATCGTGGTAAAACTGGGATAAGAGAGATGCGGACATGAGACAGAGAGTCCTGACCATCCTGCTGTGCCTGCTGGTAGCATTCGTCCTCTGCGCCTGCGGGCAGAAGGAGCGGACGGCCGGGGTCGTGATCGCGCCGGTGACGCAGACGCCAGAGCCGCAGGCGACGCCCGCGCCCGATCTGGCGGGCGACTGGTACGGCTGGTGGCACATCCGGCATACCACAGGGGACTGGGCGAAGATGTACGGTTATTTCTGGGACTGCTGCGCCGAGATCGGCGAGGACGGGAGCCTGCTGCTCTGGGATGAGAGCCTGCCGAAGGACAACGCGCTGGCGGAGACGACGATCCGGTCCGAGGGCGGCGTTTTGCGCTGCAACGGCGGCTACATGCTGGACGCCGCCGGCCAGCCCGAGAGCTGGAAGCTGGCTGTCACGGAGGACAAGGGCGGAACGCTGCTGACGATCAGCGGCCGCTACGAAGCCGTCGAGAGCGAGGGCGGCTTCTCGTTCGAGATCTTTCTGCGCCCGTGGGGAGATCTCTGGCCGGGGAAGGACAACGAGATCCCCTATTATTACGAAGACTGGTATCTGCCTCTGATCCGTGCGGGCAGCGCCATGCCCGATACCGTCGGACCCTGATACGATTCACCGATAAAAAGCTTTAGAATTTTACCGAGTCAGAATTGTGTCAGGCGAGGCGGCGGCCGCAGGGCATAATGGAGATATATGGCCAAGGCCGCCAACAAAGTCTGGCGCGATTCTGGCCGGTAAAAAATGAAGGGTTTTATTGGTGGATCGTATGGGAGGAGAACGGATATGGAATACGGAAGCGAATTTCACGCGCGCGCAAACGATCCGTTTGAGCGCGCGCTTCCCGGCTTCGTGCAGGAGGACTGGAGGCTTGTCCGCAGCGGCCGCGACGCGCTGAAGGCGCTGGCCGGCCTTGTGCGGGGCAGGCGGGTCCTGCTCCCCGCCCTCTGCTGCGAGTCCATGATCGTCCCCTTTACGCTCAACGGCTGCGAGGTCGTCTTTTACCGCCTGCGGGAGGACCTGCGCGGCGACGAGGCGGACGTCCGGGACAAGCTTGCCGACGGGGCGCTGCTGCTGTACATGCCCTACTTCGGCATTCGCCCCTTTTCGGACGCCTTCCTGCGGGAGCTGAAAGGCTGCGGGGTCCTGCTGGCGGAGGACCGGACGCAGGACGTCGTGATCCCCCGGCGGGAGGAGGGCTTCACGCCGGACGCCACGTTTGCCAGCCTGCGCAAATGGGCCGCGCTCCCCGAGGGCGGGATGCTCCGCACCGCGCTGCCGGTGGAAATCGGCCCCGCCGACAGCCGCTTCGGCGACCTGCGTCGGGAGGCGATGGAGAAGAGGGACCGCTATCTGGAGAGCGGGGACCCGGCGCTCAAGCGGGACGCGCTGCGGCTGCTGCATGAGGCGGAGGCGCTGCTTGACCGGGACGGCGCGCCCGCCGCGATCAGCGAGCCGTATCGCCGCACGCTGCTGCGTCTGGATCTGGCGGAGATCGGCCGGGTGCGGCAGCGCAATCTCGGGCGTCTCGCCGAACGGCTGGAGCCGCTGCGTCGCGCGGGCAGACTCCGCTTCCTGAGCGACAGGGCCGCGGAGAGCGGGCTGTATTTCCCAGTGCTGCTCGAGGACCGCGACACGGTCAAGCTGGCGATGTGGGCGCAGGGCGTCTATCACCCCGTCATCTGGCCCGAACCGGAGGCGGCTGCCGGCGTCTGCCCGGTCAGCCGCGCCGTCGTCGACCATATGCTCGCGCTGATCTGCGATCAGCGATACAGCCTTGCCGACATGGATTTCCTTGCCGACCGGCTGATCGAAACCATAGGGTGACCGGGCTCGCCCCGCACCCATTCAGTTCAAACGGGAGAAGCGACCATGCGAATCGATCCGACTTTGTACCGCGGCAGGCCCGCGGAAAAACGCAGCGAGGTCGAGGAGGCCTGCTATGACCTGCTCGACGGCCTCGGCGTCGCCTATGAGCGCGCCGACCACGAGCACGGCGACACCATCGAGGCGCTGCGCGAGGTGGAAAAACTGCTCGGCTGCGGGATTTGCAAGAACCTGCTGCTGACCAACCGGCAGATGACGCAGCTCTATCTGCTGCTGATGCCGGGGGACAAGCCCTTCAAGACCCGCATCCTGTCGAAAGAGATCGGCACGGCGCGCCTGTCCTTCGCCGCGCCTGGGCAGATGCTCGCATCCCTCGGCGTCACGCCCGGCTCGGTGAGCCCTCTGGGGCTGATGAACGACCGGGAGAAAAAGGTACACCTGCTCATCGACCGCGAGCTGCTCTTGCAGAGCTGCGTCGGGGTGCACCCCTGCATGAACACCTCCACGCTGAAGATTAAGTGGGACGACCTGCTGCATACCGTTTTCCCCGCGCTCGGCTTCACGCCGCGCTTTGTCGAGCTGCCCTGGGACCCGGACAGCGAAACATAATTTACTTAACGTAATATAATTTACATATTGCAGTTAACATAACAGAAGCTCCCGGAACCGTTCGGTTCCGGGAGCTTCTGTTATGGAGCCTGCCGCATCAGCCGAAGTACAGCGCCGCCCAGAGCGGGATGCTCACGAGCGAGAGCGCGGTGGACAGGAAGATCAGCTTGGCCGAGAGGGCGCGGTTTCCGCCGTAGATGGTGCAGAGCATGGTGGAGTTGGTCGCGGCGGGCATGGCGGCCATGAGGATCAGCACGCCCTTGAGCGTCGGATCGACCGGCAGGAAGCGGAGCAGGAGCGCGGTCAGGGCCGCGATACCGACGAGGCGCAGCAGCACGAAGGGGACCGCGCGCCACTCGCTGACGATCTCGCGGATCGGGACGCTTGCGAGGACCGAGCCGATCACCAGCATGGCGCAGGGCGAGGTCGCCTGCCCGAGAAAGGCGCAGCCGGAGAGCAGCACCGGCGGCAGCTGCACGCGCAGCATGTAGAGGATCGCCGCGGCGAGGCCCGCGAGAAAGGCGGGGTTGAGCGCCTTTCGGAGCGAGAACTTCCCGCACAGCAGGAAGATGCCCAGCGAAAAGCAGATGAGGTTGTAGGGGATGTTCAGCAGCGACGCGTAGAAGGAGGCCGAGCCGCCGAGCACGGCGGCGCAGACGGGGATGCCGATGTAGGTCACGTTGCCGCACATGAGCTCGAACAGGTAGACGCCGCGGTCCTCCTTCGGGGGGCGCAGCAGCGGAACGACCGCGAGGGCGATCAGGGCGCTGAGCAGGAACATCCCGGCCGACAGCCCCACGGCGACCGGCACCGCGCGGGGGTCCACGCCGGCGTCGGTGCGCAGGATGGCGCCGAAGAGGTAAAAGGGGAGGATGATCTTCACCACGATGTTCGACAGCGCGGAGGTGTTTTCCTCGGTCAGGACCTTCGCCTTCCGGCAGACGAAGCCCGCGAGGATCGCCAGGAAGATGGTCAGGATCTGGGAGAGAGCCGCGGACATGGGAACGCCTCCGTTCAGTTCAGAACGACCTCCAGCCGTACCGGGTTGTGGTCCGAGTTTTCAAACTGCGCGTCGATGGTCTCGACGCTCTTGACCGTCATGTTCGGGGAGACGATCAGACCGTCGATCACGTAGTACTGCGTCCCCACGGTGTCGCTGGGATCATAGGGCTGGTTGAGCAGGCGGCAGGTCGGGGTGCGCAGGTCGTAGGCCAGCGCCCAGCCGTCGGGCAGGAGGTTTGCGTCCAGCACGCCGGGCTCCCAGTTTTCCGGATGGGTGTTCGGGTAGCGCGCGAGGTTGCCGGGGAAGATCTGGTTGAAGTCGCCGCCCGCGATGACGTAGTTGCCCTTCTCGTACTCCGCCGTGATGAACTCCCGGAGCTGGTTGGTCTGGGCGACCTTGCCCTCGCCGTCGTCATAGGCCTCCAGATGGAGGTTGACCAGCACGAGCTGCTTGTCGCTTCCGGCCACCGGCAGATAGCTGACGAGCAGACAGCGCTTGAGATTGGCGACGCGCGTCGGCCAGGTGAAGGGGCAGGGGAGGGAGATGCGCTCCGCCCGCTCGATTTCGACCCCGTTCGTCATGGTGAACAGGCCGCTGTGCACCTTGCCGATCGGCGGCATGGGGATGGGCACGAAGGGGCAGGAGTAGTTGAAGGCGAAGGTCTGACTGCTCATGCCCTGGGCGAGCAGGCCGCGCTCGTCGATCCCGTAGGTGCGGGAGGAGTCGGTGTCGACCTCCTGCAGCAGCACGAGGTCGGGGTCCTGATCGACGATGGTGCGGTGGATGCCCTCCAGATAGCGGCCCACGGTCTCGCGGTCCGCGGATTTGGAATCCTTGCCCCCGTCCATGAAGAAGTCCGAGTCCTTGCCGAGCCCGCCGTAGCCGACGTTCCAGCTCAGCACGGTGACGGTATCGCCGACCGCCAGCGAGGCGTTTTCACCCGTGCGCAGGACCTCCGCGTCCTCCACGGGCGCGGGCCTGTATTCCGCCGCGGTCAGCCAGCCGAACAGGAGCACTGCGGCCGCGATCACGATCAGAACCAGGATCAGAAGCGCTTTCAATATCTTTTTCATGGCAAAAGACCTCCGTCCGTTGCTGAAATCAGTTTATCACGGTGTAAAAAAACATGCAAGCGGAAGTACAGGATTTGTGAAAACGTCTCATTGCCAAGCACAACATCTTGTAGTATACTAAGCCGGAAATACAAAGAGAACAGGGAGGAACTCCTTCTATGAGCTATGAGACCATCAAGAGGCAGGACCCGGAGGTCTACGCGGCCATGATGCGCGAGCTTCAGCGCCAGCGCGACCATATCGAGCTGATCGCCTCGGAGAACTTCGTGTCCCCCGCCGTCATGGAGGCCATGGGCAGCCACCTGACCAACAAGTATGCCGAGGGCTATCCCGGCGCGCGCTACTACGGCGGCTGTCAGTATGTGGACGAGGTGGAGAACCTCGCCATCGAGCGGGCAAAGAAGCTCTTCGGCGCCGAGCACGCCAACGTCCAGCCCCACTCCGGCTCCCAGGCCAACATCGCCGTGTACCTCGCACTGCTCAAGCCGGGCGACACCATCCTCGGCATGGATCTCAGCCACGGCGGCCACCTGACCCACGGCTCGAAGGCGTCCATCTCCGGCAAGTACTTCAACGCCTGCTTCTACGGCGTCGACCCGGAGACCGAGTGCATCAACTACGACCTTGTTCAGCAGCGGGCCGAGGAGGTCAGGCCGAAGATCCTCATCGCCGGCGCCAGCGCCTATCCCCGCTTCATCGACTTCAAGCGCATGCGTGAGATCGCGGATTCCGTCGGCGCGTACCTGATGGTCGACATGGCGCACATCGCGGGCCTCGTCGCCGCGGGCGAGCATCCGAGCCCCGTGCCCTACGCGCACGTCGTGACCACCACCACGCACAAGACCCTACGCGGTCCGCGCGGCGCGCTGATCCTCTGCAAGGAGGAGCTCGCCAAAAAGATCAACTCCGCCGTCTTCCCCGGCACGCAGGGCGGTCCGCTCATGCACATCATCGCGGCCAAGGCCGTCTGCTTCGGCGAGGATCTGGGCGCGGATTTCAAGGCCTATCAGCACCAGATCGTGCTCAACGCCGCCGCGCTGGCGGACGAGCTGCAGAAGCAGGGCGTGCGCCTTGTCTCCGGCGGGACGGACAACCATATGCTCCTGGCCGACGTCTACAGCCGCGGCAGGACCGGTGCCGAGGTGCAGGAGCTGCTGGATCTGGCGAACATCACCGCCAACAAGAACACCATCCCCTTCGACACCCTCTCGGTCAAGACGACCTCCGGCATGCGCTTCGGCTCTCCCGCCGTCACCACGCGCGGCATGAAGGAGCCCGAGATGCGGCAGATCGGCCGCATGATCGCCCGCCTGATCGAGGAGGGCGACGCCGCCGTCGCCGAGGTGAAGGCCGAGGCCGTCGCCCTGTGCGAGGCCTTCCCCCTCTACCCGGAGATGAATTGACATAATATAATTTACATAATATAAACATCCCCGCCGGATCTTTCTCCGGCGGGGATGCGCCGTTCTGTGCGGTTTTGTTCAGATCCCCCGGCGATAGAGCAGATAGGAATACACCGTGGGCACAAGCGCCATGAGAAGAATGGGGATCAGGAAAGCGGGGAGATTCCAGGGGAAGAAGCTCATCACGATGAAGTAGAGCCCGCCGATCACCCACAGAAAGCCGCCCAGACGGTGGGTACGGTTCCAGTTTTCCTCGCTGGCGAGCGTCCAGGGAAGCCGGATGCCGAGGGTGTAGCTCTGCTTGGTCTTGGGGAGGTAATTGCCGATCAGCACGAACAGCACGCCCATCAGCGCGGGAACGATACGCTCTATGCTCAGATGATAGCCCAGACCGGCGGCAATGGTTGCGCCGGAGCACACCAGGGAGAGAACGGGGATCGTCCAGAACACGACGGCTTTCAGAGCAGGGCTCATGTTCTCATGCTTGGGGTCGGCCTTGAGCGCCAGAGGCAGGAGGAGGTTGACCGCAAGCAGAATCCCTGGCAGCGCGAAGACCGCGACGGGACGGCTGGACCAGCCGTCGGCCTCGCCCTGAAAATTCCAGTGGGTCGGCATGGTCTCCGGCAGGCGGCTGTATACCGCGGCGCCCACAAGGATCGGGATCAGGCAGATCAGACTGGTCAGGATCAGCGTTCTTTTATTCTTCATGTTCATCCACTCCTTTCAGGCTCTGGATCCAGAGCAGGACCTCCTCCAGCACGGAGGCGTTGAGACTGTAATAGATGTAGTTTTTCTCCCGGCTCTCGAAGATCAGACCGGCCTTTTTCAGCTGTGACAGATGATAGGACACGGTGGCGCCCGTCATGTCGAAGCGTCCGGCGATGTCCCCGGCTGTCATGCGCCCGCCCTTGAGCATGTTCAAAATCTCGCGCCGCGCCGGGTCGGACAGCGCTTTCATGGTCTCGCTGAAGCCCACGGAGCTCACCACCTCTCTGCATTTAGAAATCTTTCTAAATAGAATGTACCACGGAAAGAGCGCGTTGTCAACAGGTATTTAGATTTTTTTCTAAATACCCGGGCAAAGAAACAGGACGCGTCCCGACGGGCGCGTCCTGTTGAGAGATCGCTTCAGTTGACTTCCACCTCGTAGCCGCTCTCGCGCAGCGCCTTCAGCACGGCGTCGCCGTGGGCCTTGCCGCCGACCTCGCAGGCGATGTGGACGGAGGTCTCGTCGGGCTTGAGCCCGGCGGCGAGCTTGTCGTGCTCGATGGTGAGGATGTTGGCGTTGTTCTGGGCCAGCACGCTGAGCATCTGGACCAGGGAGCCCGGCTTGTCGCGCAGCTTGACGACGAAGCGGATGCGGCGGTGGCGGGCGACCATGCCCTGCTCGATGATCGACTGGACGAAGCTGACGTCGATGTTGCCGCCGGAGAGGACGCAGACGACGTTCTTGCCCTTGACGTCGAGCTTGCCGCTGAGCACCGCGGCCACCGTGGACGCGCCGGCGGGCTCGACGATCTGCTTGCAGCGCTCCATCAGCAGCAGGATCGCGCCGGAGATCTCGTTGTCGGAGACGGTCAGCACGCCGTCGCCGTAGCGGTTGATGATGTCGACCGTGAGGTTGCCGGGCGACTTGACGGCGATGCCGTCGGCGATGGTGGAGGCGCTGTCCGTGGTGACGAGCTTCTTCTCGCGGAAGCTGCGGGCGATGGCGTCGGCGCCCTCGGCCTGCACGCCGTAGACCTGCACGCGGGGATTGACCTGCTTGACGGCCGCGATCATGCCGGCAAGCAGACCGCCGCCGCCGGCGGGGACGAGGATGACGTCGACGGTCGGCAGATCGCCGAGGATCTCGAGACCCAGCGTGCCCTGACCGGCCATGACCTCATAGTCGTTGTAGGGATGCAGAAAGGCCGCGCCATCCTCCTCGCAGATCTCGCAGGCCTTGGCGTAGGCCTCGTCGTAGCAGGTGCCGGCGAGGACGACCTTGGCGCCGTAGCCCTCGGTGGCCTGCACCTTTGCGATCGGCGCGGCCGCGGGCATGACGATGGTGGCGGGGATGCCGAAGGTGCTCGCCGCGTAGGCCACGCCCTGGGCGTGGTTGCCGGCGGAGGAGGCCACGACGGGGACGCGCTCGCCCCGCTCGACCATGGCGCTGATCTTGTTGGTCGCGCCGCGGATCTTGAAGGAACCGGTTTTCTGCCGGTTTTCGCATTTGAGATAGATGTTGCCGCCCGTCATGCGGGAGAAGGTGGAGGAGAGGTCAAGCTCCGTGTGATGCAGAACGCTTTTGAGGCGCCTCGACGCGGTCATGATCTCGCTCAGAGGAAGACATTCAAGTTCCATATGCACACTCCTTCTTTTGTAGGATAAATCCGCCTGTATTATAGCACGGTATGTTCTCATTTTCCACCATAACAAACGATGCGCGCGCAAAAGAATCCTGATTCCAATTCACAGTTTTTTCATTTTTTTTCCGGGTGAAATATGATATTATATTTCTTCAGTCTGAATTACTAACGGGAGGCATGCCCCTTGATACCTGCGCTGATCGTTTTTGTGATTACCTACATCCTGATGCTGAGCTTTCAGAGGCTGCGGCCGTACATCGCGCTCTGCTCCGCCGCGGTGATGCTCGTCATGGGTTACCTCGGCGTGTTTGAGATGACGCTGGTCTCCGCGCTCAAGGCGGTGGACTACAACGTGCTGCTGATGATCTCGGCGACCATGTGCATCGTGACGCTGTTCATTGAGAGCCGCATGCCCGCGCGTCTGGCGGAGCTGATGATGGCGAAGGTGCCGAACGTCCTGTGGGCGGTCACGGCGCTGAGTCTGTTTGCCGGGGTCGTCAGCGCCTTTGTCGACAATGTGGCGACGCTGCTGATGGTGGCCCCGGTGGGGCTCGCGATCTCCCGCAAGCTCAAGATCTCGCCGGTGCCGGTGCTGATCGCCATTGCGGTGTCCTCCAACCTGCAGGGGGCGGCCACGCTGGTCGGCGACACCACGAGCATCCTGCTGGGCGGCTTTGCCGACATGAACTTCATGGAGTTCTTCTGGCTGAGGGGCAAGCCCAGCATCTTCTGGCCGACGGAGCTCGGCGCGCTGGCGTCGCTGCTGGTGCTGATGTTCCTGTTTCGCAGGGAGACGGAGCCGGTCGAGTGCGAGGTCGAAACGGTGGTGGACGACTATTTCCCGAGCTGGCTGATGATCGGGACGGTGCTGCTGCTGATCCTGGTCTCCTTCCTGCCCAAACCGACGGACCCGACGCTCCTGGTGCTCTACGGCATGCGCAGCGGGCTGTCGTGCGTGCTCTTTGCCGTGATCGGGCTGGTGCGGGCGTCCTTTCGGGAGCGCAGCCTCTCGCCCTTTGCCCGCTCGTTTGTGGAGATGGACCTGGAGACGCTGCTTTTGCTCTTCGGGCTGTTCATCGTGATCGAGGGCATCCGCTCCGCGGGCGTGATCGACGCGATCGCGGCGCTGTTCTACCGCACGGCGGGCCACAATCCGCTTACGCTCTACATCCTGATCGTCGTAGTGTCAGTGGCGCTGTCGGCCTTCATCGACAACATCCCCTACGTCGCCACGATGCTGCCGGTGGTGCGGGGGATCGCGGGGCTGATGGGCGCGGACCCGACGGTGTTCTACTTCGGTCTGCTGATCGGCGCGACGCTGGGCGGCAACCTGACGCCGATCGGGGCCTCGGCCAACATCACGGCCATCGGCATCCTGCGCAAGAACGGCGAGAAGGTGACGACCGGCGATTTCCTGCGCATCGGCGTGCCGTTCACGCTCACGGCCGTTGCGGTCGGCGCGCTTGTCACCTGGCTGATCTGGGGCGTATAAATGGGACAAAACCGTCTGCGGGAAACCGCAGACGGTTTTTTGGGTCTTGCGAAAAGGAAAAACTTGTATTAATATAAGAAACTGTTATTATAATAAGAAGAAAACGGAAAGGGCGGACGTCATGGACGCGGAGCGCGTGACTTCAAGAAAAAACCCGGTCGTCGTCCGGCTGCGCGCGCTGGCCGCGGAAGCGGGCCTGCGCCGTGCGGAGGGGGAGTTTGTCTGCGACGGGGAGAAGCTGCTGACCGAGGCGCTGGACAAGGGCGCGGAGCTCACGCTGGTCGTCTGGAAGGAGCGGGCGCGCGCTCTGCCCGGTCTGGAGAACGTGCGGCAGCTCGTCGTGCCCGCGGAGCTTTTCGACTATGTCTCCCCGATGAAAAACAGCCCCGGCCCGCTCTTTACGGTGCGCCTCCGGCCGGAGGAGGCGGAGCCCTGCTTTGAGCGCGCGCTGCTGCTGGAGAACGTGCAGGACCCCGGCAACGTCGGGACGCTGATCCGCACGGCGGCGGCGATGGGGGTCGACGCGTCTGGTGCACACGGACGCCGCCGGGGCGAAGGCGCTGTGCGAAAAAAACGGCCTGCCGCTCTACGGCGCCGCGCTGTCAAAGCGCGCGTCCGATATCCGCGGCCTCGATCTGCGCCGCACCGTCGTCGCGGTCGGCAGCGAGGGGCGGGGACTGAGCGCCGAGCTGCTGGAGAAGTGCGACGGGGAGCTCATCATCCCCATGACAGAAGGGAGCGAGTCGCTCAACGCGGCCCTGGCCGGGGCCATCGTCCTCTGGGAGATGGCCCGCGGGAGATAAGATCAGACAGAAAGAAAGGCGGGAGCGGCATGTCGATCCGACACTGGGTATGGCTGTCAAGCCTGACCAATGCGAGTCCGAAGGCGCGCGCCGCGCTGTGCTCATATTACGGCGGCGCGGAGGAGGCGTTTCACGCACCGCCGGGGGATTACCGGAAGGTCCCCGGCCTTACGGAGCATGAGGCCGAGCTGTTCGAGGCGCGCGATCTCTCCGCGGCGGACCGCATCCTCGGAGACTGCGCGCGCGAGGGCATCGACATCATTCCGCTTCAGGACGCGCGCTATCCCGTCCGGCTGAAGAACATCTTCGCCCCGCCGGTGGCCCTCTATGTCAAGGGCCGTCTGCCGGACGTGGACGGCGTGCCCTCGGTGGCCGTGATCGGGACGCGGAGGGCGACGCCCTACGGTCTGAAAATGGGGCGGGACATCGCCTTCGGGGTCGCCAAATGCGGCGGCATCGTCGTCTCCGGCCTGACCGAGGGCGTCGACCGCGCGGCGGCGCGGGGCTGCCTGCTGGCGGGCGGTACCTGCATCGGCGTGCTCGGCACCTGCCACGGAGGCGAGGCCGAGCTCAGCCGCGACGTGGCCGCCTCCGGCGCGCTGGTCAGCGAGTATCCGCCCGGCACGCCGCCGCTGAAGCGCTTTTTCCGCGAGCGAAACCGCATCTCCTCAGGCCTGTCCCACGCGGTCTGCGTGGTCGAGGCCCCGGAGAAGAGCGGCTGCCAGCTCTTTGTGCAGGAGGCGCTCGAGCAGGGGCGGGAGATCTTCGCCGTCCCCGGCAACGCGGACGCGGTGAACAGCGCCGGGACCATCGCGCTTTTGCTGTCGAATCGGAGCGCCCGGAAACGACAAAAAAAGAGATTGACAAGGAAAACGCCGCAGGCTATATTGACTGGAAAGAGCAGCTCGCCGGGCTGAACGCCGAGCAGCTGCAAATCATTTCGGCCATCGGCCGAGGAGAGACGCACATCGACGACATCATCGAGACGACGAATCTGTCGGCGGCCAAGGTGCTCTCCCAGCTCACGATCCTGGAGATCAAGGGCTGTGTCCGCCGGGCGGCGGGCAGACGCATTGCGTTAAACCTGATAAAAAAGTGAGGAAACAGCATGGCAAAAGCGAAGGATCTCGTCATCGTGGAGTCGCCGGCCAAGGCGAAGACGATCGAGAAGTATCTGGGCAGCGGCTACAAGGTGACCGCGTCCATGGGACATCTGAGAGATCTGCCCAAGAGCAAGATGGGCGTGGATATAGACAACGGCTTTGAGCCCCAGTACATCCCCGTGCGGGACAAGAAGGAGCTCATCAACGAATTGAAAAAGGAAGCGAAGGAGGCGAAGACCGTCTACCTCGCGACCGACCCGGACCGCGAGGGCGAGGCGATCTCCTGGCATCTCAAGGAGCTTCTGGAGCTGGACGACAGTAAGGCCAAGCGCGTGACCTTCAACGAGATCACGAAGAAGGTCGTCACCGACAGCATCCGCCATCCCCGCAGCATCGACCGGGATCTGGTCGACGCGCAGCAGGCGCGCCGCATCCTGGACCGCATCGTCGGCTACGAGCTGTCGCCGCTGCTGTGGCGCAAGGTCAAGAAGGGCCTGAGCGCGGGCCGCGTCCAGTCCGTCGCCACGCGCATGGTCTCCGACCGCGAGGACGAGATCCAGAGCTTCACGGCGCAGGAATACTGGCTGCTCGACGCGCGGCTCAACTGCGGCGAGGAGAATTCGACCTTCACCGCCCGCTTCCACGGAAAGGGCGACAAGAAGCAGGAGCTTCACAACGAGCAGGAGGTCCGCGAGGTCATCGGGGCCGTCGAGCAGGCCCCGTTCACCGTCAGCTCCGTCAAGCGCGGGGAGAAGCAGAAGTCTCCCGCGCCCCCGTTCATCACCTCCACCCTCCAGCAGGAGGCCTCGCGCCGCCTCGGCATGACGCCGCGGCGCACCATGTCCATCGCCCAGCAGCTCTATGAGGGCGTGGAGATCAGCGGACATGGCAGCATCGGCCTCATCACCTACATGCGCACCGACTCGCTGCGCCTGTCGGAGGAGGCGCTGGAAAGCGCCCGGGTCTATATCACTGACCACTACGGCGCGGAATACTATCCCGGCAAGCCCCGGCATTTCAAGACCAAGGCCGGCGCGCAGGACGCGCACGAGGCCATACGCCCCACGGATATCACGCTCTCCCCCGAGGTCGTGCGCAAGGATCTGACGCAGGAGCAGTACCGGCTCTACCGCCTGATCTGGGGGCGCTTCACCGCCTGCCAGATGGCCAACGCCGTCTACGACAACGTGGCCGTCGAGGTCGAGGCCGCGGGCTATACCTTCCACGCCAACTACTCCGAGCTCAAATTCAAGGGCTATACCGCCGTGTATGAGGAGGCCCGGGACGAGGAGTCGAGCGAGCTCGCCAACCCCCTGCCCAGTCTGACGGAGGGCCAGCGCGTCTTCCTCGAAAAGCTCCTTAAAGAGCAGCAGTTCACCCAGCCTCCCGCCCGCTATACCGAGGCCACGCTCATCCGCGCCATGGAGGAGAAGGGCATCGGACGCCCCTCCACCTACGCGCCGACGATCTCCGCCATCACGGCGCGGGACTACGTCATCAAGGAGGGCAAGTACCTCAAGCCCACCCCGCTCGGTCAGGTGGTCACGGGACTGATGAAGGAGCATTTCGCCGACATCGTCGACCTCAAATTCACCAACCAGATGGAGTCGGAGCTTGACGAGATCGAGCACGGCAAGGCCGAGTGGCGTCAGGTGCTCTCCGGCTTCTACGGCGGCTTCAGCAAGGAGCTGAAGGAGGCCGAGCAGGCCATGGAGGGCGTGCACCTCAAGGTGCCGGACGTGCTCAGCGACGAGTACTGCGAGGTCTGCGGGCGGCAGATGGTGGTCAAGAAGGGCCGCTTCGGCTACTTCCTGGCCTGCCCCGGCTTCCCCGAGTGCACCTTTACCAAGCCCATCGTGATCGAAATGCCCGGCAAGTGCCCCAAGTGCGGCGGCCGCATCCTCAAGCGCACCTCGAAAAAGGGCTATGTGTTCTACGCCTGCGAGCGCGGGACCGACTGCGGCTTCATCACCTGGGACGTGCCGACCAAGGACTTCTGCCCCGCCTGCGGCAAGACGCTGTTCAAGCACAGCGGCCGCGGCCCGCTGAAATCCTTCTGCATCAACGAGGCCTGCCCGAATTTTGTCCCCGAGGACAAGCGGGTCTATAAGAAGAAAACCCCGGAGGAAAAGGCCGCCGCCGAGGCGAAGCGCGCCGAAAAGAAGGCCGCCGGGACCAAAAAGACCGCCTCCGGGACCAAAGCCGCGGCGAAGAAGCCCGCCGCGAAGAAGACGGCGGCCAAAAAGAAAGCGGCCGAGGAGTAAGGCATGGCTGAAATCACCGTTCTGGGCGCCGGCCTCGCGGGGAGCGAGTGCGCCTGGCAGCTCGCCGAGCGCGGGGTGCGGGTGCGCCTTGTGGAGATGAAGCCCGCGAAAAAGACGCCCGCCCA
>CADCLH010000014.1 GCA_902802215.1 Oscillospiraceae bacterium | reverse complement strand
CGCCGCGCAGGCCAGGTCGATCTTGATCCGCGCGCAGCGGGACGCGGAGGAGCTGTACATCGAGGGCGCCGGGGAATAAGACGTCCGCCCCCCTCTCCCTTGCGTCCCGCCTTGCATCCGGCGGCGAACTGTGCTACAATCCGACGTGTTATCAGCGACAGGGGGGCATCCGTATGGATCTCGTATACGAACAGCAGCTCATCATCGGGCCGAGCAGCACCGACGCCGACCGCCTGCTCAGTCATCACGCGGCCTTCAATCTCCTTCAGGACACCGCCGCCATCCACGCCGCGCGGCTCGGGATCGGGCTGAACGCGCTGGAGAAGCGCTCGCTCTACTGGGTGATCGTCAAGATCAAGACGGTTTTCGCGAGGCGGCCCGGACTCGGCGAGAAGGTCGTGCTGCGCACCTGGCCGGAGAAGCCCGGCACGCTGCGCTGCAACCGCAGCTTCGAGCTGCTGGCGGGCGACGAGGTGCTGATGCGCGTCCATTCCGAGTGGGCGATCCTGAACGCCGAGACGCGGCGCCCGGTGCCCTGCGCGGAGATCTTCCCGCCGGAGCTGGACTATACCCTGCCCCCCGCCCACGACGAGCCCTTCGCCCGCATCCCGGGCCGCTTCGACGGGATTGAGCCCTTCGCCCGCTACACCGTGACCTCGTCCGACGTGGACCTGCTCGGGCACATGAACAACGCGGCCTATCCGCGCGCCCTTTTCGGCTGCTTCACCGTGGCCGAGCGGCACGCGCACGATCTGCGCGCGGTCGATCTCATCTTCCGCAGCCCCTGCTACGAGGGCGAGACCCTCGACTTCCGGCGGCTGGATCACGACGGCGTGCTGGACGTGTGCGCCTCGCGCGGGGACGACGTCGTGTTCCTGGCGCGGCTCGAACCGCGGAAAGCGGCGGAATAAAGAAACCCGCGGCGGCTTCGCATCAGCGAAGCCGCCGCGATTCGTCTTTCCGGCTGCTTGAAATTGGCGCTGTAGATGTGCTCGGCGAGCTTCGGCGAGCCGAAGTCCACCGCGATCCAGCCGCGCAGGGCGGCGCTGTCCAGCTCCAGAAGCTGCGCGTTTAAGCGCTTTGCGAAGCGGTAGGGGTGTCCGTAGGTCCCCGTGCCCTTGGTGCTCAGAAAGCTGAGCAGCACGTCGCCGGCCTCCCTCGGCGCGTCGAGGGAGGCGGTGAAGGCCGCCCACTTGTCGTCCGCGCCGTACTCGAAGCGGTCCTGCACCCAGAGGCGGTAAGCGCCCTCGTCGGTCACGGCCGCGTTCTGCGAGACGTCGTCCGCGCCTTTCTGGTCCTCCCAGAGAAACGGCAGGCCGTCTCCGCCCTCCCAGCGGCGCAGCAGCACCAGCTTGCCGCGGGCTTCGCCCAGGGTGGGCATCGTGTCGGTCACGAGCCAGCTTTGCGGCCGCGCGCCGATAAAAGCGTTCAGCGTCTCGGCCATCGCCGCGTCGGACTTTTCGCCGTGCTCGTGCTTGACGACGAAGAGCACGGTCTCCGTCGGGTGCCGGGCGAGGAAGCCGCAGCAGTCGGCCAGAACGTCGTCCAGGGTCAGCGCGGCGCCGAACGCGGAGACCTTGCATTTGGTGAAGCCGTGCATCAGCAGCGGGGGGCCGTCGTCGGTCGCGTCGCCCAGGCGGATATCCAGATAGCGGAAGCCCGCCTCGAGCTGTTTGCCGACCGACAGCGCCTGACACTTCGAGAAGTAGGCGAGCTGCACGTACTGCGTGGCGCTGTCGTGCGTGCCGGGGATCACGAGGGCGCTCAGCGGCGTGTCGTCCGGCAGAGCGGCCATCCAGTCCGTGCTGCCCGGTACCGGCGTCGTGTCCGCGCCCTCGGTCAGCGGCAGGACGAGCATGCCCAGCAGGACGAGCAGCAGCGCCGCCGACACGAGCGCGAGCAGGCGTCCGGCGCGGCGCAGGAGCTTCTTTCCCATGGCGCTTTCCTCCGTTCATCCTGCCGCGGCGGCCGCCGCGGCTTTTTCCCTGTGCCGGCGGACCAGCAGGCAGATCGCCGCGGTCGCCGTCAGGAAGGCGTAGAGATATTCGGAATAGTAGTATTTGAAGTAGGCGGCGGGCAGCAGCGCCGTTGTGATCGCCATGTGGCAGATGTGCCCGCTCGTCAGGAACCAGGCGAGCCAGTCGCGCCGCCGGAGCGTCAGGAGCCAGACGGCGAAGATCCACAGCGTGGGCAGGTACAGGCGCTGGAAGATGTTTGCCAGCTCGTCCATCTTCCGGTCGTGATAGGGCTGCTCGGAGATGTGCACCCAGCAGGCGAGCTGATTGCGGAGGTAGACGAGCGGGTTTCGCAGCACGATGCGGATCACCGCCGCGCGGAAGCCCTCCACGTCCTCGGGCGAGGGGTTCGGCCGCATGCCGTAGTACAGGATCAGGTTGTCGTTGTAGCAGTAGTCGCCCAGCTCCTCGTTGAGCGCGTGCAGGGCCTCGAGGTCGATGTAGCGGTCGACCGCCGCGAGATCCTCCGCGTTTTTCTCCTTGTCCAGGCCCTTGCGCTCCATGCCGCTGATGAGCATCTCAAACAGGGGCATGGCGCGCTCCCCCGCGGCCTCTTCCGAGACGACGGACTGCGGGATGCGCACCAGCACCTGCGCGGCGAGAAAGACGGCCAGCGCCAGGGCCTTCTGCCTCCGGTCGAGCCGGGGGCGGTAGGCGAGGAAAAACAGGATGGGCGCGAGCACGAGCAGATAAATGCCCTCGCTCCGCCACTGGGTCAGCAGTGCGGCGGCAAGGCAGAGCAGGACATAGTCCCCGCGCGTCAGGGGGCGCTCCTCCGCCCGGTCGCAGAGGAGGCGGACGGCAAAGACCAGATACAGCACCGCGTACGAGGGGATGCGGTGGATGCTCACGCTCAGGTACAGGCCCGGCGGCAGCAGGAAGGGCAGGTACAGAAGGTACGCCAGCCGCGTGCCGTACAGCCTGCGCAGCCGGTACACGCAGTACCCGGCGCCGAGGCTGATGAGGAGGATCTTGAAGACCACGGCCGCGGCCTCATGGGGAAAGAGGCTCAGTCCCAGCATGGGGATCCACATGGTCAGATAGAAAAAGAAGCCGCCCATGGTCTCGTAGCGCAGCGCGGCGTCCAGAATGTTGCGCTGATCGCTGGGCTGAAGCGGCCAGAAGCGGCCGCCGACCCACAGCAGCAGCAGCGCGCAAAGCAGCGGCAGGGTACAGCGGAGCGTACCCGCGGCCGCGTCGTCCGTGCGCCAGGCCTTCACGCCCCGGACGAAAAAGCGCAGCAGCACGACCAGCGCCGCCAGCAGCGCGAGCTTCAGGCAGACCCACGCCGCGGGGTGCTGTGCGGCGCTGCCCTCGACAAAAATCAGGCGCTCATACCAGAAGCTGAGCGCCCACCAGACGAGGGCGACCGCGTCGCTCGGCCGCAGTCGGCCCGCGGCGGCGCTGCATTTTCCAGTGCGTTCCATAAGCGGCACATCCTTCCTTGTCCCTCATCATACACGCCGCCTTTTCCAAAGTCAAGGCGCGCCCTGTATTGAAAAGCGAGGGGCTTTATGGTATTTTATAAGGTAAGATTCACCAAAAGCGGAGGACAGCGGAATGGACAGGATCCTTCTTTTCATCCCCATGTACAACTGCGAGAAGCAGATCGTGCGCGTGCTCGCCCAGCTGAGGGGGGAGGCGGGTGCGTACCTGACGCAGGTCATCGTGGTCAACAACCGCAGCACCGACGGCGGCGAGCAGGCGGTCGTCGACTGGCTGAAGGCCAACCCGCTGCCGATGCCGGTCACGCTGCTGCGCAACGACGCCAACTACGGTCTCGGCGGCTCGCACAAGGTGGCCTTCGCGTACGCGCTCGAGCACGGCTTCGACTATGTGATCGTCCTGCACGGCGACGATCAGGGCGACATCGCCAACCTCCTGCCCTATCTGAAGAGCGGGGAGTACCGGGATTACGACTGCTTTCTCGGCGCGCGCTTCATGAAGGGCTCGCGACTGGACGGCTACTCCGCCTTCCGCACCTTCGGCAACCGGGTGTATGACCTGCTGTTCTCCGTCGGCGCGGGGCGCATGGTCTACGATCTCGGCTCGGGTCTGAACCTCTACCGTGTGAAGGCGCTCGAGGGCGGGTGGTATCTCCGCTTCCGCGACGATCTGATGTTCAACTGCTACATGCTGCTGGCGGCCTCGTATCTCCGGCAGCGCGTGAAATTCTTCCCCATCGTCTGGCGCGAGGACGACCAGGTATCGAACGTCAAGATGCTCAGTCAGGCCATGCGCACGCTTAAGATGCTCTTCGGGTATGTCCGCAGCAAAAAGAGCCTGCTGACGCGCGAGCACCGCGAGCGCGTGATCGACGCCTACACCGCGCAGGAGGTCTATACGGCCGGAGGGGAGGGCTGCAAATGAGCGGGCTTCATCTCATCATGCCCATGGGCGGGCGCGGCGCGCGCTTTTTCCGCGACGGCTATGTCATGCCCAAGCCCCTGATCCGCCTGCGGGACAAGCCTTTCTTTTACTGGGCGGCCCAGTCGGTGCTCCGGGACGTCGAGGTGGCCGAGCTGCGCTTTGTGGTGCTGAAGGAGCACGTGGAGGACTTCGCCATCGACCGCGAGATCCGCGCGCTGTATCCCGAGGCGGAGATCACCGTCATCCCCGAGGTGCTGCCCGGGGCGGTGCTCACCTGCATGGCGGGCGCGGCGGCGGTCCGGGACGGCGCGCCGCTGCTGTTCAACGACTGCGACCACATGTTCCGCTCCCGCGCCTTTGCGGACTTCTGCGCGGCCGGGGACTTCTCCGCCCCGGACGGGGCGCTGCTGACCTTCCGCTCGTCGGAGGAGAAGTTCAGCTATCTGCGCTATGACGGGCGCGGCGCCATCGTCGGCACCGCGGAGAAGCAGGTCGTCTCCTCCGACGCCATCTGCGGCGCCTACTATTTCCGGGACGCGCGGACCTTCCTCTCCGCGGCGGAGCGGTATCTGACCGAGTGCCGCTACGAGGAATTTTTCGTCAGCGGCGTCTATGACGTCATGGCCCGCGAGGGCCGGAGCATCCGCAGCTTTCCGACCGACGTCCATATCTCCTTCGGCACCCCGGCGGAGTACGAGGCCGCGCTGCGCGATCCCCGGCTGACGGAGGTGGACCGGGCGTGACGGTGCTGCTGTTTCTCGGCTCCGTGGCCGCGCTGATGCTCGGGCACGGACTGCGCATCCGCCGCTGGAGCCGCTTCATCGGGATCTATGAGGAGCCGCCGACGGGCGCGCTGATGCGGGCGCTTTCGCTCGGCTTCGCGCTCAACTTCGTGCTGCCCTTCAAGCTCGGCGATCTCTGCCGCGCCTGGTACGCCGGGCGGCGGATGAAAAACGGGGTCGGCCTGTCGCTGGCCACCGTCGTCGTCGACCGCTTTCTCGACGTGCTGGCCGTGGCGGTGCTCTTCGCCGCGCTCTGGGCCACCGGCGTGCGGCGGGAGCTGGTGTGGGACAGCGCGCGCTTCTATCTGCTCGCGGCGGTCGGCGTGCTGGTCCTGCTGGGGCTGGTGCGGGTCTTCTCGACCCAGGTCAAGCGCGCCGCCATGGCCTTCGCCTCGGTGTTCAACGACCGCCTGCGCCTCAAGTGCGAGCGCTTCTTCTGGTCGCTCATCAACGCCTTCCGCGAGCTGCGGCATGTGCGGCCTGCGCTCGTGCTGGGCGAGACCGCGCTGATGTGGCTGTGCTACATCGTCTCGTACGCGCTGCTCGGCCTGCTGCTGACCCGCCTCGGCGCGGCCTACGATCTCGTGGAGATCATGCTGCTGCTCTTTTCCCGCTCCAGTCTCGACCTGAGCGCGCTGCGCGCCGCGTGGTCCGGGGGAAGCGCCGCGCGCGAGCAGCTCATCCTCGCGCTGTATCTGCTGCTGCCGCCGGTGATCCTGTTCTCCGCCGCCCGGCTGTTCCGCTTCCGCAGCGGCGAGCGCGCGGCGCCGGACGACGCCCACTATCTCAAGATCCTCCCCCAGATCGACGAGCGCGACCAGCTCAGCTTCCTCGACGAGTATTTCAGCGCCCGCCAGCCGGACATCGTCCGCAGCTTCATCGCCCTCAACCGGGACGTGAGCATCATAGCCGACTGTTCCTCCGGCTCCAACGCTGCGACCATCCTCTGCATGGACGCGAGGGGGATGTTTTACCGCAAATACGCCTTCGGCGCCGACGGCGCGAAGCTCGCCGAGCAGGTGCGCTGGCTGCGCGCGCACGAGGGCGACCTGCCCCTGTGCGAGATCCTGCGCGACGAGACCGCCCCCGACTACTGCTGCTACGACATGCGCTACGCCAGCGAGGCCGTCGGCATGTTCCAGTTTGTCCATTCCCACCCCGCCGCCGCGGGCGAGCGGGTGCTGCTGGCCGTGCTGGACGCGATGGAGCGCGGCCTGTACGCGAAGACCGACCGGCCCGCCGACCCCGCGGCCCTCGAGCGCTATATCGAGACCAAGGTCACGGCCAACCTCGAGCGGCTTCAGGCCTCGCGCGAGCTGCACGAGCTGATGAGCTGCGACACGCTGCTCATCAACCACCGCGAGTATCTGGGCTTCCCCGTCCTGCGCGCGCTGTTTGAGCCCGCGCACCTGCGCGAGGTCTTCGCGCCGGACCGCTGCTGCGAGATCCACGGCGACCTGACGATCGAGAACATCATCTGCACCGGCGCCGACGGCGGCTTCTATCTCATCGACCCCAACACCGGCAACGTGCACGACTCGAAGTTCCTCGACTACGCCAAGCTCCTGCAATCGCTGCACGGCGGCTATGAGTTCATGATGAAGACCAGCGCCGTGAGCGTGTCGAAAAACAGCGTGGACTTCATCTGCACGCGCTCGTCGGCCTACGACGCGCTGTTCGGGGCGCTGCGCCGCTGTCTGGACGAGCGCTTCACCCCGGCCGAGGTGCGCAGCATCTTCCATCACGAGCTGGTGCACTGGCTGCGCCTGCTCCCCTACAAGCTCAGAAAGGATCCGGGCCTGGCGCCGATGTTCTACGCCGGGTTCATCATGGTGGCGAACGATGTCTACCGCTGGTTTGAACAAGCATAAGCTCGCGATGGTCGACCTCGACGGGACGCTGGTGTTCACGCTCGAGGCCAACGCCCTGGCCTACGCGCGGGCCCTCGCGGAATACGGCTTCACGCTGACGCGCGAGGACTACGCCGCGCGCTGCGACGGGCGCGCCTACCGCGACTTCCTGCCGGAGATCATGGGCGCGGACAGCCCGTACATCGAGGCCGTCCACGACCGGAAGATCGCCCTTTACGGCGAGTGCCTCACGGCGGCGGAGCCCAACGGGCCGCTGCTGGACGTCCTGTGCGGCCTGAAGGAGAGCTGGATCCTCGCGCTCGTCACCACGGCCTCGCGCCGGAACGTCGACCGTGTGCTCGCGCGCTTCGGCCTGACCGAGCTCTTCGACGTGATCGTCACGCAGGAGGACGTGCGCCGGGCCAAGCCCGACCCCGCCTGCTACAACGACCTCATCGAGCGTCTCGGCGTGCGGCGCGAGGACTGTCTGATCTTCGAGGACTCGGCCTCCGGCGTCGCGGCCGCTCTGGCGAGCGGCTGCCAGACCCTGGTGGTCCGGCGGGGGGCGCCGTGATGGAGGGAAAGGAATCCGCGCTGCGGCGTCTGCTCGGGCAGGCGCTGCGCTTTCTGGGGCTGAGCGGGATCGGCTGGCTGCTGGACTTCACGGTCTACACGCTGTTGAGCCTGCGCTTCCGGGATCTCGCCTGGGTGAACGTGCTCAGCTCCCTCGTCGGGGCGAGCTTCGTCTTTCTCTTCTCCACGCGCTTCGTCTTCCGCGACAGCCACCGCATCCCGCTCCGGCTCAAGTACGCGATCTACATTGCCTATCAGCTGGTGCTGATCTTTCTGATCTCGAAGCTGCTCGCCTGGGTGCATCTGCTGATCGTCACCCACACGGATCGGGCGGCGCTGGTGTCGCTGGCCCCGGTGCTCGCCAAGATCCTCGTCACGCCCGTCACCATGACCGTCAACTTCTTCGCCATGAAGACCGTCATCGAAAAACTGTGATCGCTCCGTCGCCCGTTGCGCATGCAACGGGCGACGGGTGCAAGTATGGTATGATGTCCGTGAGAGAAAAACAAATTGCGTGAGGTGATCGCCGTGCGCGCATCTTCCATCGATAATCGCCGCATTCCGCTCTTTGAGGGGATCGAGCGCCGGGACTTCGACGCTCTGTTGGGCTGCCTGAAGGCCAATACCCGCCGCTACAGTCCGGGGGAGTTCATTCTGCTCGACCAGGACGCGGTGCGTCAGGTGGGCGTCGTGCTGCGCGGGACGGTGCATCTGCTCAAGGAGGATCACGCCGGGCACCGGACGCTGCTGACCTGGCTGGAGGAGGGCGACGTCTTCGGCGAGCCGTACATCACCCGCCCCGACCCGATGTCGGACGTGTCCCTCTACGCGGCGAACGCGGTCGAGGTGCTGTACGTCTGCCTGGAGTATCTTTTGCAGCCCTGCAAGAACAACTGCGCCTTCCACCGGACGCTGACGGCCAACGCCTTCCGCCTGCTGGGCGAGGAGTACCGCCTGCTGCTGGAGAAGATCGAGGTCTGCACCCAGTCCAGCCTGCGCGAGAAGATCCTGGCCTATCTCACCATGCTCAGCCGTCGGCAGGGGCAGAAGTATATCATCAGCCCGCTCTCCCGCACCGAGATGGCCGCCTATCTCCAGTCCAACCGCAGCGCCATGACGCGGGAGCTGTCCCTGATGAAGCGCGACGGGCTGATCGACTTCGACGGCAGCACCTTTGTGCTGCTGAAGTGAGGCTTTGCGTTGCGTTCGCAACACTTGGAAGAGGCCGGATATAGTAAAATGCTATTTGTAAGAATGCACATTTCTGCCCTGCGAGCGCTTTGAATAGTCTCGTGCATTCAGGACGGAGAGAGACATGAAGGACAAACAGAAACGCGAGAAACGGCTGAATCTCATCGGCATCGCCTGCGGCCTGTTCGTGCTGATCGTGGGCATCGTCACGGGCGTCATCAAGAACATGCCCGCGACGGCCGGCATGAAGGACAGCGAGATCCCCGCCGGCGCCCAGCACCTGACCGGCACCGCCCAGGGCCGCAACGGCGACGTGACGGTCGAGATCGTCGCGGACGACGGGATGATCTACCGGATCAACGTCGTCGACCACCAGGAGACCGACGGCATCGGCACCAAGGCGGTCGAGGCCCTGCCCGCCGCGATCTTCCAAGAGCAGAGCCTGAAGGTCGACGCGGTGTCCGGCGCGACCCTGACCTCCGACGCCATCAAGAACGCGATCGTCGCGGCGCTGCAAAACGGCAACATCCAGCCCGGCAACTTCGGCGGCGCGCTCGTCAAGCTCGAGACGGTGGCGAAGAAGGTCGAGACCCACTCCGGCGTCACCGTGATGCACGCGGCGGACTGGGCCGAGCAGTACCCCAACCAGTATGAGACCTGGGCGATGACCGGCGAGAGCTCGGAGGCGGAGGATTACCTGGAGCTTTATCCCATGCTCCGCACCCTGTACGAGGGCTACGGCTTCGCCAAGGACTACAAGGCGGCGCGCGGCCACTGGTACGACGTGGAGGATATCGAGGCCACCGGCCGTCCGCACCCCCTGGCCAACTGCTGGACCTGCAAGACCCCCGACTTCACCAACATGGTCAACGAGATGGGCATCGAGGCCTACAAGCTCGACTGGACCGAGGTGCAGAAGGAGATCGTCGACCCGATCAGCTGCTACACCTGCCACGCCAACACCCCCGGCGAGATCACCGTGACCCACACCTACTGGATCGACGCGCTCGGCGAGGACTTTGAGACCGTCGACGCGGCGAACCTCGCCTGCGGCCAGTGCCACAACGAGTACTACTTCGCCCCCGACACCAAGGCCACCACGATCGCCCACAACTCGATCGCCAGCATGGCCCCCGACCAGATGCTCGCCTACTTCAACGACGGCTCCAACTTCTCCACCGGCGAGCCCTTTGCCGACTGGACCAACCCGCGCACCGGCGTCAAGCAGATCAAGGTGCAGCACCCCGAGTTTGAGACCTTCCTCGGCGAGGGCAGCCAGCACCGCGGCAACTACACCTGCGCCGACTGCCACATGCCCACGATGACGGCCGAGGACGGCACCACCTTCCACAGCCACAAGCTCATCAGCCCCCTCGACAATCCCGAGCTGATCGAGAATGAGTGCTCCAAGTGCCACGCCGACCTCGTCACGGAGGTCAAGGCCACGCAGGAGCGCATCGAAGCCCGTACATACTCCGTCGGCTACGAGCTTGAATTCCTGACCGAGCAGCTCGCCGCCGCCGTCGAGAGCGGCAAGTACACCGACGCCGAGCTCGATCCCATCCGCTCCCTGGCCCGCGACGCGCAGTTCTACTGGGACTTCGTGTTCGTGGAGAACGCCGAGGGCGCGCACAACCCGGTGCTGACCGATCAGTGTCTGGACAGCGCCGAGGCCCTGTGCAACCAGGCCATCAACAGCTTCCGCGCCATCAAGAAGTAAAGAGTCCAAGCCGAAGCTGCCCGCCCGTATGGGCGGGCAGCTTCGGTTTTCGGGAGGCTTTTGCGTGAAAAAAGTCTACAACTATCTGCGCTCGATGCGCTTCGGGCTGCTGCTGCTCGGCCTGATCGCGGCCTGCTCCGTGATCGGCACGGTCATCCCCCAGGGCCGGGAGATCGGCTTCTACGCCCAGACCTACCGCTCCTTCCACGCAGTCATCCTGCTGCTGCGCTTCCACCGCATCTTCGAGAGCTGGTATTTCATCACGCTGCTGGTGCTGCTGTGCCTGAACCTCAGCCTCTGCTCGCTCGTGCGCATCCGCGCGGTGGCGAAGGGCGCGGCGGACGAGAGCGAGCGCGCGGCAAAATTGCCCGATCAGCACCTGCTCAGCGCCGAGGGTCAGGCCCTCCTGCGCGAGCACATGGCCGCCCTGCGCTGCCGGGAGGAGCGGCTGGACGGCGTGACCGTCTGGCACAAGAACCGCTTCGGGCGCTACGGCACCTTTATCACGCACCTCGCGATCCTGCTGACCGTGGTCTTCGGAGCCCTCGCCCTCTACACCCCGACGGTCGAGGATCACGACATCCTGCCGGGAGAAACCCTGACGCTCGCCGACGGGACGCGTATCCGGGTCGACAGCTTCCGCCTCACCGACGAGACGGGCCGCCTCGACTACGAGAGCACGGCGGAGATCACCCTTCCCGACGGCCGCAGCAGCGGCGTTGTGCCGATCCGGGTCAACCATCCCGTCTCCTTCGGCCCGTACAAGCTCTTCCAGCAGAGCTTCGGCACCGCGGGCTCGCTGACGGTCACGGATCTGACTACCGGCGGCACCGACGACTTCTATCTGACCGAGCGCAGCTTTCTGTCCGCCGACGGGCGCAACGGCCTCTGGTTCGACACGCTCTACCCCGACTACATCCGCGCGCCGAGCGGGGAGGTCACGCTCATCACCATCACCGAGGGCAGCTACCCCAACCCCATCTATCAGGTGCAGGTGCTCGCCGACGGGGTCTACACCCCGTCGCTGGCCGTCCCGGGCGACTCGCTGGACGTCTTCGGCCTGCGCTTTACCTTCAACAAGCCCGTGGAGTACCCGGGCATCCGCGTCAAGCACGTCTCGCAGCTTTTCAACGGCCTGCTGGTCGCGGCCTTCACGCTGATGATCCTCGGCCTGTATGTCACCTTCTTCTGCGAGAGCGTGCTTGTCAAGGCCGACGCGCGCGGCTATGCCGTCGGCGGCCCCCGGCCCGAGCGCATGCGCATGGAGCTCGAAGGCCTGCTCGCTGAATACTTCATCGACGAACCCAAGGAGGAAGCATGAAAGCTCTGTTTTTCGCGGCCCTGGCCGTCTACGCCGCCGCGGTCGTGCTGCAATTTTCCGGCACGGCCTTCAAAAGAGAGAAGCTGCTGCGCGCGTCGTGGCTGGTGTTCCTCGCGGCCTTCGCGCTGCACACGGTCTTTCTCGTGGCGCGCGGCGTGACCGCAAAGCGCCTGCCGCTGTCGAACCAGTTTGAGTTCGCCAACGCCTTCGCCTGGGGCGTGGCCCTGATGCTGATCGCGGTCAAAAAGCGCATGAAGGCCGACTGGCTCACGGTCGCCGGCATGCCCGCGGCCCTGCTCGTGATGACCTACGCGGCCCTGCAGCCCATGGAGATCCACGATCTCATGCCCGCCCTGCGCAGCGCCTGGTTCGGCGTGCACATCGGCGCGGCGGTCATCAGCTACTCGTCCTTCGTCATCGCGGGCGTGAGCGGCCTGCGGTATCTCATGACCGAGAAAACCAACGGCGAGCGCCGCCTGCTCGATCAGATGGACTATCTGAGCTACCGCATGATCGCCTTCGGCTTCCTGTTTCTGACGGTCGTCATCCTCTCCGGGGCGATCTGGGCCGAGCAGGCCTGGTCCGCCTTCTGGACCTGGGACCCCAAGGAGGTCTGGGCGCTGATCACCTGGATCATCTACGCGGTGTATCTGCACCTGCGCCTGCGCCGGGCCCGCCGCGGGACCTTCGCGGCGTGGTACGCGGTGATCGCCGTGCCGGTGGTGTTCTTCACCTTCGCCGGGGTCAACACCCTGATGCACGGCCTGCACACCTACGGCTGATCCCAAAACCGGCAAGACCCCGGGACCGCACGGTCCCGGGGTCTTGCCGGTTTTTCGGTCAGCTTCTTAAAAAGCGGATGCCCGCGAGCTGCTCGGTGAGCGCGGGGTGCTGCGCCAGCTCCGTGACCTCGCCGTCGAAGGCGGGGGTCTTCTGGATCGTGACCTGCACATAGCTTGCGCCGTCCTCGGGCACGGGCAGATCGAGGCGCAGGCTGTCGCCCGCGAGGAAGAGCACCCCCCGGTTCTCCCCGAAGGAGACCTCCTTCAGATCGGCGTGCTTCTCGCGCAGATGGGCGACGTGGGCGTCCCAGCCCTCCCCGCCGTAGTAGGCGGCGTACTCGATCTGGAGGCGGTAGTCCTCGCTGGTCAGCAGGGCGACGTGCGAGACGTCGGACGGGCTGAGGAAGTCCTCCTCCACCACGGAGAAGAACTCGGTCCCGGGATCGAAGGGGACGGTCAGCTCAACCGTCGCGGCGTTCTGAAAGCCGGAGATGAAGCTGTAGCTGCCGGTCTCCTGCACGGCCGGGTCGCGCAGGATCGCCTTCGGGGCAGATTTCAGGTCCTTCGCTTTCGGCGCGGCGGCGCCCTCGTTCTTCCGCAGGAGCACGGTCACCCCCGCGGCCAGCGCGCCCACAGCCGTCACGGCCAGCGGCGCGATCACTTTCCGTTTCTTTTTCATAGAAAACGCTCCTTTTTCGGTAGAGTTTCGGTAGAGTTTCGTTTGTTTCAGTATACCATCCGCGGGCAATTCGCGCAAGAAAAAACGCGGCAGGCCCGCAAAGAGCCTGCCGCGCAGCGGTTTTGCCGTGTTTTCAGACCTGGAAGTTGACGGAGGTCGAACCCTTGTCCTCCTGCAAAAATTCGTAGTCCTTGCCGGGCAGGACGGCGTTGAGGGCGATGCCCACGATGGAGGCCACCGCGAGGCCGGACAGGCTCACGCGGCCGAGGGAGACGGAGCCGGCGGAGGAGTACTCGATGCCGATGGTCAGCACCAGGATCAGGGCCGCGATGATGACGTTGCGGGTGTTGGAGAAGTCGACCTGGTTCTCCACGACGTTGCGCACGCCGACGGCGGCGATCATGCCGTAGAGGATGAGGCTGACGCCGCCGATGGTGGCGTTGGGCATAGCCGCGATCAGGGCGGAGAACTTCGGGCAGAAGGAGAAGACGATGGCAAAGCCGGCGGCGATGCGGATCACGCGCGGGTCGAAGACCTTCGTGAGGTTCAGAACGCCGGTGTTCTCGCCGTAGGTGGTGTTGGCCGGAGCGCCGAAGAGCGCCGCCAGCGTGGTGGCCAGACCGTCGCCCAGCAGGGTGCGGTGGAAGCCGGGGTCCTCCATGAAGTTCTCGCCGCAGGTGGAGGAGATGGCGCAGATGTCGCCGATGTGCTCGACCATCGTGGCCAGAGAGATCGGCAGGATGGTGATGACGGCGGTGGCCAGCAGGCTGCCGTCGACATTGCCGGAGGTGAACAGGCCGAACACGGTGTTCTCAAAGCGGAAGGGCAGGCCGACCCAGGGGGCGGAGGCCACAGAGGAGAAGTCCACGTTGCCGGTGACGGCGGCGACCAGATAGGAGGCCGCGACGCCGAGCAGGATGGGGATGATCTTGATCATGCCCTTGCCCCAAATGTTGCAGAAGATGACTACGAACACGGCCACCAGGGCGATGCCCCAGTTGTCCATGCAGGAGTTGATGGCGGTGGGGGCCAGGTGCAGGCCGACGCAGATGATGATGGGGCCGGTGACGATGGGCGGGAAGAAGCGCATGACGCGCTTGACGCCGTAGGCCTTGAACAGGGCGGAGAGCACCCCGTACATGAGGCCCGCGCAGGCCACGCCGAAGCAGGCGTAGGGCAGCAGGGTGGGGTCGCCGCCCGGGGCGATCGCGAAGTAGCCGCCGAGGAAGGCGAAGGAGGAGCCGAGGAAGGCCGGGACCTTCTTCTTGGTCAAAAAGTGGAACAGCAGCGTGCCGAGACCGGCGAACAGCAGCGTCGCGGAGACGCTCAGACCCGTCAGGGTCGGGACCAGCACGGTCGCGCCGAACATGGCGAACATGTGCTGCAGGCCGAGCACCAGCATCTTGGGCGTGCCCAGGGTGCGCGCGTCGTACACGGCCTCGGGATTCAGGTTCTTGTTCATTCAATTTCCCTCTCTCTGTAGTTATTTAATTGAATCTATCGCAAACGGGCTTCCCCGCTTGTTTGCGAATCGGCGCCCCTGAAAGGGGAGCTGTCAGCGAGCCTGCGAGCTGACGGAGGGGTCTTCCGGGACCATCAGCCAGACGCCGGTCTCCCCGTCGTACTCGGGCAGGCGGACCTCGATGAGCTCGGTCCGGGAGGTCGGGACGTTCTTGCCCACGTAGTCGGGGCGGATCGGCAGCTCCCGGTGGCCGCGGTCGACCAGCACCGCAAGCTGGATGCTGCGCGGTCTGCCGCAGGAGAACACCGCCTCGATCGCGGCGCGCGCCGTGCGCCCGGTGTAGATCACGTCGTCCACCAGCACCACGTCCCGCCCGGTCACGTCGAAGGGCAGGGTGGTCTGCTCGACCCGGGGGCTCTCCTGACGGCGGCTCAGATCGTCGCGGTAAAAGCGGATGTCGATGCTCCCGACCGGAAGCTCCCGCTCCTCGATGCGCAGGATGTTGTCCCGGATGCGTCCCGCGATCGGCACGCCGCGGCGGCGGATGCCCACCAGCACGACGTTTTCCACGCCCTTGTTCTTCTCGGTGATCTCATGGGAGATGCGCATCAGCGCCCGCGAAAGCGCGGCCTCGTCCATGAGCTGTGCCTTCTGCCGCATCGTCCCCGCCTCCCCGAGCATGAAAAAAGTCTTGCCGGACGGCAAGACACAACAGACGGACCGCCCCCGCGGGCAGCCGGAAGTATGACGATCTTGCCGGTCTCTCTGTACCGTCGTTAAAGCTCTTTGTCAGCTGCATTATAGGGGCTCGCCCTGAAAATTGCAAGGGGCAATCTCACTTTCGGCGGCGCGTGAGAAAATGGCCGCGCGGCCGCCGTTCAATTTGTGGATAGTGCCGTTGCGGAAAAACAACACATCGTTTACAAATTAAAACTTGATTTCCTTTGTCCCCGGTGCTAGAGTGAAAAAAAGAGGTGAAACCCATGAAAAAACCGCTCTCCCTGCTCCTGTGCCTGACCCTGCTGCTGACGCTCTGCGCCTGCGGCAAAAAGACCGCGGTCGTCACCGTGTCGCCCACGCCCGCGCCGACCGAGGCCCCGGCGACGCCGGAACCGACCCCGGAGCCCACGCCGACGCCGGAACCGACCCCGACGCCCGAGCCCATCCCGCTGGTGCCCGAGCTGCCGCCGGTGCACGACGCGGCGCTCAATGCGGTGCTCTCTGAGGTGCTCACGGTCTGGCCCGGCTCGGCGGGCTGCTCGCTGCGCGCGGTCGAGCGCGCCGCGCGGCTGCTGGACTGGGGCATGGCGACGACGCTCTCGGACGATGAGATCTACTCCGCCGTCGGCTGCTTCCTTGACGAGCTGAGCGACGAGGACCTGCTCACGTTCCAGGACAGCTTCTATTCCGTCTACGACGCGGCCTACGACCTCAAGGGCGAGAGCGCAAAGGACCTGCTGGACTCCGCCGGGGCCTCCGATTGCCGGTGGCCGTGGAACGAGCACGCCTTCCACGCGCTCGAGATGGTCAGCTACGGCCTCGGTCCGCGCTGAGGAGGCTGCCATGGCGACTGTGGACGAGCTGATCGCGCGTTTCAGGACCGACCCGGAGATGCAGGCGGAAGCCCGGAAGGTCCTCAAAGACGGCAAGCTGAGCATGAAGGAGGCCGTGCGCCTGTACCGCAAGTACAAGCCCGAGGTCCCGACGGAGAAGCTGCTGCACTACTGGCGCAATCTCCCGGAATACATCGAAAAAGCCCGCAAACGCGGGATCATCAAATAAACGAGGGGCTGTGAAAGAAGTCGAAAGACAAAGAAGAGGCTTGAACATCGGCTTGTAGGGGACGGCCCCCGGACGTCCCGGCAGGGAAAAGAAGAAAAGACAGAAATCTCCGGCGAAATCGGACTTTTTTATCCGTTTTCGCCGGAGGTTTTCCTTTTGTTTTTCTTGTGCAGCCCGGGCCGCCGAGGGCGTCGGCCCCTACAAGGGGGACAGACTTTCTTCACAGCTCCTTCGCTTCATTTTTCCTCCGCTAGCAGCGCCTGCAGGACCGCCTCGGCGCAGCGCATGCCGTCCACCGCGGCGGAGGTGATGCCGCCCGCGTAGCCCGCGCCCTCGCCGCAGGGGTAGAGGCCGCGCAGCGCGCTTTGCAGCGTCCCGTCCCGCAGGATGCGCACCGGCGAGGACGAGCGCGTCTCCGGCGCGGTGAGCACCGCCTCCGGGTCGTCGAAGCCGCGAAGCTTCTGCCCGAGGGCGGGGATGGCCTGTTCGAGCACGTCCGTGACGCGCTCCGGCAGAAATGCGTGCAGCTCGCCCCAGACGACGCCGGGCTCGTAGCTCGGCGTGACGCGGCCGGGCCCCGCGCTTTTGCGCCGCGCCAGAAAATCGCCCGCGAGCTGGGCGGGCGCGCGGTAGGAGCCCGTGTACCGGTACGCCGCGCGCTCGAGCTCGCGCTGCCAGCGCATGCCCGCGAGCACGCCCTCGCCGGGGAAGTCCTCCGCGTGCAGCGTCACCAGCAGGGCGGCGTTGGCGTTTTCGCCGCCGCGGTCGGAATAGCTCATGCCGTTGGTGACGACGCCGCCGCGGCAAAGACCTTTCCGCCCGGGCACATGCAGAAGGTGTAGGCGCTGTTTCCGTCCGGCAGATGGACCGACAGGCTGTAGTCCGCCGGCGGCAGCTTCCCCCGGGGCCGTCCGTACTGGGCGCGGTCGATGTCCTCCTGCCGGTGCTCGATGCGCAGGCCCATGGAAAAGCTCTTGCGCTCCATCGGCACGCCCAGCGCGTGCAGCATCTCGAAGCTGTCGCGGGCCGAGTGGCCGACGGCGAGGATCAGGCGGCGGCAGGGCAGCAGAGTCTCCGTCCCCGCCTCGGCGACGCGCAGGGCCGCGAGCGCGCCGTCTTCGACGACCAGCCCGTCGAGCCGCGCACCGAAGCGCACTTCGCCCCCGAGGGCGACGATCTCCTCGCGGATGGAGCGCACCACGTCCACCAGCACGTCGGTGCCGATGTGGGGCTTGGCCTCCCAGGTGACGCGCTCGGGCGCGCCGTGGGCGGCGAACTCGCGCAGCACCCAGAAGATGCGCCCGTCGTGCGTCGAGGTGTTGAGCTTCCCGTCCGAGAAGGTCCCGGCCCCGCCCTCGCCGAACTGGACGTTGGACTCGGGGTCCAGCGCCCCGCCGCGCCGGAAGGCCTCCACGTCGCGCAGCCTCGCGTCGACGTCCTTTCCGCGCTCGAGCACGATGGGCCGCGCCCCGGCCCGGGCCAGCACCAGCGCCGCGAACATCCCCGCCGGGCCGAAGCCCGCGATCACGGGGCGCTCATCGGTCCGGACACGGGGGATGTCGTAGACCGGCTCCGTATACGGCTCCGCGCCGCGGCGCAGGGCTTTTTCCTCGCCCCGCCGCAGCGAGACCGCGGCAGAGCAGCTGTAGTGAATGTCGTTTTTCTTCCGCGCGTCGAGCGAGACCTTGACCGGCCGCAGCGAGACGATCTCCGTCTCCGGAACGCCGAGCTTTTTCGCCGCCTTTTTCCGCAGGGCGTCGAGGGGCTCGCCCTCCTCGAGGCGCAGGGACCTGAGCAGGATCATGTTCCCAGCCTCCCCGCGAGGCGGCCGCTGGCCCAGGCCCACTGGAGGTTGAAGCCGCCGCAGTCGCCGTCGACGTCCAGGACCTCCCCGCAGGCGAAGAGACCGGGCACATACCAGCTTTCGAGCGTCTCGGGGTTGAAGCCGGAGGTCCGCACCCCGCCCGCCGTGACCTGCGCCGCGTCGAAGCCGGCCACGCCCCGCACCGCGAGGCGAAAGTCCCGGCAGCTCTGTGCGAGTCGGTCGAGGTCCCCGTCGGACAGCGAAGAAAGCGGCGCGTTGGCGTCGAGCCCCGCGTATTTGACCAGCATGCGCCCGAGGCGGTTGTGCAGCATCCCGGTCAGCGCCTCCGAGGCGTTCAGCGCCGGGAAGCGTGAGCGCCGCGCGCGCAGCAGGGCCGGGACCGCGTCCGCGGGATAGTCCCGGAAATAGTCCGCCGTGAGCGTCAGCCCCTTCCCGCCGACGGAGGCGGCGCGCGAGAGCTCAAAGGCCGCGGGCCCGGAGACCCCGGTCTCGGTGAATTGCAGCTCGCCCGCGGTCTCGGCCAGCGTCTCGCCCCCGCCGTCAAGCCGCAGGCGGCAGTCGGCGCGCACGCCCTTGAGCGCGCGCGGGTATTCGGGCTCGGTCAGGATGGGCGCGAGACTCGGGTACAGGGCCGTGCGCTTGTGGCCGAGCATGGCGAGCAGCTCGTAGCCGTCGCCCACCCCGCCGAGTTTTAATCCGGCCGCGCCGCCGCAGGCGACGATCAGCCTGTCGGCGCGCAGGGTCTCCGCGTCCGTGACGACGGAGAAGCCGCCGCTTTTCTCCCGCCGCACGGCGCGCGCCGGACAGGCGGCGCGCAGCTCGACCCCGGCGGCGTCCAGCGCGAAGCGCAGCACGTCCACCACGGAATTGGCCGAGTCGGACAGGGGATAGACCCGCCCGCCCGGCTCCGTTACGGTCACAAGGCCGAGCTCCCGGAAAAATTCCAGCGCCGCCTCCGGGGGGAAGGCCGCGAGCGCGGGGCGCACGAAGTCCGCCTCCGCGCCGTGGTAGCGCGCGGGGGAAGCCCCGGTATTCGTCAGATTGCAGCGCCCGTTGCCCGTGGCGAGCAGCTTGCGCCCCACGCGCTGCTGCCGCTCGAGCAGGAGCACGCGGCGGTTTTTGCTTTCGGCGGCGGTCAGGGCGGCGACCATGCCGGACGCCCCCGCGCCGAGAATGATAACAGTTTCCATACGATCCTCTCTTAATACCGCGCCAGAATGTCGTGGGCGACGGGCGTGTAGAACAGGCGCGCGACCTCCTCCGGGTCCTTCGTCTTCCCGAGTATCCACATCATCTTGGCGTAGAGCGCCTCGGTGGTCATGTCGTAGCCCTCGAGCACGCAGGGGTTCTGCTTGAGCCCGTGCCCCACCGAGTACACCGACAGGTCCGAGCCCTCGTTCTGCACCTGGGTGGTGACGACGACGAACTTTCCCGCCGCCGTGTGCCGGTCCACGATGCGCAGCAGGCGCCGGTCCTCGTAGGCGGGCAGGCCGCCGACGCCGAAGCACTCCATGATCAGCGCGTCGTTGCGCCCGAGCAGGTAGTCGAGCACGTCCGGGTCCATGCCCGGCGCCATCTTCACGAGCGCCACCCTCTCATTCAGCGTATCGCAGAAGACCGGCTCCGGCAGGGTCTCGGGCTCGATGTAGCGCACGAGGCGGTGGTCCAGCAGGATGCCCACGTCGGGGTAGTTGATGCTCGAAAAGGCGGCGAAGCTCTTCGAGCAGGTCTTGCGCGCGCGGGTGCCGAGGATCACGCGGCCGCTGAACACGATGTTCACGCCCGCGAGCTGGCCGGACGCGGCGCAGACGAAGGCGTCGGTGAGGTTGAGCTTCGAGTCGGTGGAGTCGTAGTTGATGGGCTTCTGCGCGCCGGTGAGCATGATGGGCTTGTCCGCGCCCTGCACAAGATAGCTCAGGGCCGCGGCAGTGTAGGCCATCGTATCGGTCCCGTGGCTGATGACGAAGCCGTCGTAGGCGGCGTAGTTGTCGCGGATGGCTTCGGCGGTGCGCAGCCAGTGATACGGCGTGATGTTGGTCGAGTCGAGGCTGAACAGGCTCAGACAGTCGACGCGGCAGAGCGCGGAGATGGCCGGGACATAGCGCAAGAGCTGGGTCGGGGTCAGCTCCGGCGTCAGGCCCTCGGGCGTCATCTCGGAGGCGATCGTACCGCCGGTGCCGATCATCAGGATGTTTTTCATGGGCGCGCCCCCATTCATTGCATTTTCCTTATTATATCAAGCGCGCGGGAAAACTGCAATGCGGAGAAGCAGGGACAGGCGGAATCGGGCCGATTTGACAAAAACCTACTTTACAGCCCGGCGCGGAGTGTGATATATCTGTTGTATCCACACAGACGGAGGTCACGGCATGGAGCTTTTGGAACAGCGCATCCTCAGCGACGGGCGTCTGCTGCCCGGCGGCATCCTCAAGGTCGACAGCTTCCTCAACCACCAGATGGACCCGCAGCTCCTGCAAGCCATGGCGCGCGAGATCAAACGCCTCTTTGCCGACGTGCGCGTGGACCGGGTCCTGACCATCGAGGCCTCCGGCATCGCCATTGCCATCCTCGCCGGGCTCGAATTCGGCTGCCCGGTGGTCTTCGCCAAAAAGAGCAAGACCAAAAATCTCGCCGACACGCTCTACACCGCCGAGGTGCCGAGCTTCACCCACGGCAACACCAACACCGTCGTCGTCTCCAGGGAATATCTGCACCCGGGCGAAAACGTGCTGCTGGTCGACGATTTCCTCGCCACCGGCGCGGCCCTCGTCGGGCTCAGGGCCCTGGTGGAGCAGGCGGGCGGGACCGTGGTCGGCGCGGCCGTCGCCATCGAGAAGGTCTTTCAGGAGGGCGGCAACCGGCTCCGCGCCGAAGGGATGAAGGTCGAGTCGCTCGCGCGCATCGCCGCCATGGACGACAACGGCATCACGTTCTGCTGACACACTTCAAAAAGTGGAAATATCCCCGCTTTCGACGTGAAATTTTGTGCAGGGAGCACAAAAAGAAACGTGCGCTATTGGCAACAACTTACAAGAAAAACAGTTGACTTTTGGGGAAAAGACTGATATTCTCTAGCCATCCCAGCAGACAACCGAATATTCGCTCGATATAAGCAAATGATATGGATTTGAAGTTTCTACCCGGACGCCGTAAATGACCGGACTATCGAAGGATTCTGAAGGGACGAGGCCCTGCGCTTCGGCTCTCTGGGATATTTGCATTGGTACCGGGCGCCGATCGTCCGCGCCAGTGCAGTTTTTTTCGCACGGGCGCTGCCATGAGCGATCCTGCTTGCTCCCTCATGGCAGCGCCCACCTCTTCCAACGTTCCCCCCCTCGGGCAGCGCTGCCCGGTCCGTAAGAAGCAAGAAACCCTGAGGAAAAAATGAAAAGGAGACAAACATGAAAAAGATCATCGCTCTGATCCTCGCCCTGACCATGGTCTTCGCCCTCGCCGCCTGCGGCAAGAAAGCGGAGCCCGAGGCCACGCCCGAGCCCACCTTCCCCTTCGACAACGACTCCACCCCCTTCGACGTCAGCACCCTCACCAGCGACGACGTCAAGAACGTCAAGGTCGGCTTCATCTTCCTGCACGACGAGACCTCGACCTACGACCTCAACTTCATGAACGCCGCCAAGCAGGCCTGTGAAAACTGCGGCGTCGAGTACGTCATCAAGACCAACGTCCCCGAGGGTCAGGAGTGCTACGACAAGGCCGCCGAGCTCGTCGACGCCGGCTGCACCGTCGTCTTCGCCGACTCCTTCGGCCACGAGTCCTTCATGATCCAGGCCGCCAAGGAGTTCCCCGACGTCCAGTTCTGCCACGCCACCGGCACCCAGGCCCACTCCGCCGGCCTGCCCAACTTCCACAACGCGTTCGCGACCATCTTTGAGGGCCGCTACCTCGGCGGCGTCGCCGCGGGCATGAAGCTCAACCAGATGATCGAGGAGGGCAAGATCACCGCCGACCAGGCCAAGATCGGCTACATCGGCGCCTACCCCTACGCCGAGGTCAAGTCCGGCTACACCTCCTTCTTCCTCGGCGCCCGCAGCGTCTGCCCCTCCGCCACCATGGAAGTGACCTTCACCAACTCCTGGTTCAGCCCCGACCTTGAGAAGGAAGCCGCCATCAAGCTCATCGACCGCGGCTGCGTCCTCCTCTCCGAGCACGCCGACTCCATGGGCGCTCCCACCGAGTGCGAGTCCAAGGGCATCCCCTTCGTGTTCTACAACGGCTCCGCCGCCGCTGACTGCCCCAACACCTTCATCATCGCCTCCCGCATCAACTGGGTCACCTTCATGGAGGTCATGATCGGCCGCGTCGCCAAGGGCGAGACCCTCAACGCCGACTGGACCGGCACCCTCGCCAACGGCGCCGTTGAGATGACCGAGCTCAACGAGAACGTCGCCGCTCCCGGCACCGCCGAGAAGCTCGAGGAGGTCAAGGCCGCCCTCATCGCCGGCACCACCAAGGTCTTCGACACCAGCACCTTCACCGTCGGCGGCAAGCCCGTCACCACCTACCAGGCCGACGTCAACGACCTCGGCACCTTCACCCCCGACACCGAGTCCATCGTGGGCGGCGAGTTCGCGGAGTCCGTGTTCCGCAGCGCTCCCTCCTTCGACATCGACATCGACGGCATCACCAACATCGACGCCTGATCATCAACTCAAGATCCCCGCTCCCTCTCCGGGAGCGGGGATGTATGAAGCAAAGGGAAGCGCAGTCGTTTGGCCGCGCTGCCCTTTGCTCCATGAAGGAAACACTGTACCCGACCGCGCACAACGGCCCCGGCAGGCAGTGTTTTTTCGTTTTCGACCCATTCTGTGTTTGGGAGGTACTGCCCATGGACAATAAAGTCGCCGCAGTCACCATGCGGAACATCACCAAGCGCTTCGGCCCGGTCCTCGCCAACGACAGGGTCTGGCTGGACATCTACCGGGGCGAGATCCTGGCCCTGCTCGGCGAAAACGGCAGCGGCAAGACCACGCTTATGAACATGCTCTCGGGCATCTACTTCCCGGACGAGGGCGAGATCGCCATCGACGGCAAGCCCGTCGTCATCCGCTCGCCCCGGGACGCCTTCGAGCTCGGCATCGGCATGATCCACCAGCATTTCAAGCTCGTGGACGTGCTCAGCGCGGCGGAGAACATCGTGCTCGGCCTGCCCGGCAAGCTCGACCTCAAGGCGGCCGCGCAGAAGATCCGCGCCATCTGCGACGCCTACGGCTTCGAGGTCGACCCCGAGCAGAAGATCTACGACATGTCGGTCAGCCAGAAGCAGACCGTGGAGATCGTCAAGGTCCTCTACCGCGGCGCGGACATCCTGATCCTCGACGAGCCGACGGCCGTGCTGACCCCGCAGGAGACGGACAAGCTCTTCGCGGTGCTGCGCAACATGCGCGACGACGGCAAGGCCGTGGTCATCATCACCCACAAGATGCACGAGGTCGAGGCCCTGTCCGACCGCGTGGCCATCCTGCGCCACGGCCAGTTCATCGGCGACATGCCGACGAAGAACACCAACGCCCAGGAAATGACGAACATGATGGTCGGCCACGCCGTGACGCTGAACATCGATCGGCCCGAGCCGGAGGACCCCCGGCCCCGCATCGAGGTCAAGGACCTCACGGTGCGCGACGTGGAGGGCACCGTCAAGCTCGATTCCGTCAGCTTTACCGCCTACACCGGGGAGATCCTCGGCATCGCGGGCATCTCCGGCTGCGGCCAGAAGGAGCTGCTCGAGGCCATCGCGGGCCTTCAGCCCGTGGAGGCCGGCTCGATCTCCTACATCAACGACGACGGCAGCCGCGAGGAGCTGCTCGGCAAGGACCCGCTGGCCATCAAGGACATGGGCGTGGCCCTCTCCTTCGTGCCGGAGGACCGCCTCGGCATGGGCCTTGTGGGCAACATGGACCTCGGCAAGAACATGATGCTCCGCTCCTACCGCAGCGGAAAGGGCGTGTTCATCAACCGCAGGGCGCCGTACAAGCTGGCCCGCGAGATGGTCGATTTTCTGGAGATCGCCACCCCCAGCGTCGAGACGCCGGTCCGCCGTCTCTCGGGCGGCAACGTGCAGAAGGTGCTGGTCGGGCGCGAGATCTCCAACGCGCCCACGGTGCTGCTGACGGCCTACGCCACGCGCGGCCTGGACATCAACTCCTCCTACCTGATCTACGACACCATCAACACGCAGAAGATGCGCGGCGTGGCCGTGCTGTACGTGGGCGAGGATCTGGACGTGCTGCTGGAGCTGGCGGACCGCATCCTGGTGCTCTGCGGCGGCAAGGTCTCGGGCATCGTGCCCGGCCGCGGGGCGAAGAAGCGCGACGTCGGCCTGATGATGACAAAGCTGGGAGGGAACGCCCATGAACAATAAGACCCGTACCCCCCTGTTCCATGTGGCCAGGCGCGCGGCCCTGCCCTGGTACAAGAGCTGGGCGATCCGCGGCGGCGCGGTGCTGCTCGCGCTGCTGGTCTGCGGCCTGATCACCACCCTCGTCACCGGCGAGGACCCGATCGCCGTCTACGCCGCCATGTGGGCGGGCTCCTTCGGCACCAGCCGCCGCATCTGGGTGCTGCTGCAAAACATCGCCATGCTGCTGTGCGTGTCGCTGGCGGTCACGCCGGCCTTCCGCATGCGCTGCTGGAACCTCGGCGGCGAGGGCCAGGCCCTGATCGGCTGCCTCGCGTCCGCCGCCTGCATGATCCTGCTCTCCGGCAAGCTGTCCAACGGGCTGGTCATCCTCTGCATGATCGTGACGAGCATCCTCGCCGGCGCGGTCTGGGCGGGCATCCCGGCCTTCTTCAAGGCGAAGTACAACACCAACGAGACCCTGTTCACCCTGATGATGAACTATGTCGCCACCCAGCTCGTGGCCTACTTCTGCGTCGTGTGGGAGAACCCCAAGGGCTCGGGCCAGATCGGCATCATCAACCCCAACAGCCAGATCGGCTGGTTCCCGGTGATCGCCGGGCAGAAGTACCTGCTGAACATCCTGGTCGTGGCGGTGGTGTGCGTGGCCATGCACATCTACCTCAACTACTCCAAGCACGGCTACGAGATCGCCGTCGTCGGCGAGTCGGAGCGCACCGCCCGCTACGTCGGCATCAAGGTCGAGCGGGTCATCGTCCGCACGATGCTGCTCTCGGGCGCGCTGTGCGGTCTGGCGGGCCTGCTGCTGGTCGGCAGCACCAACCACACCCTGACCCCCACGCTGGTCGAGGGGCGCGGCTTCACCGCCGTCATGGTGGCGTGGCTCGCCAAGTTCAACCCCGTCTGGATGATCCTCACGAGCCTGCTGCTGGTCTTCCTCAGCCGCGGCGCGGGAGAGATCGCCACCAACTTCGGCCTGAACTCGAGCTTCGGCGACATCCTCACCGGCGTGATCCTCTTCTTCATCATCGGCAGCGAGTTCTTCATCAACTACCAGATCAAGCTCACCAAGGGCGCCGGAAAGGAGAAGTGAGCCGTGTTTGACCTTGTTTCCTTCATTCCCCGCGCCGTCATGCAGGGCATCCCGCTGCTGCTCGGCAGCACCGGCGAGACCCTGACCGAGAAATCCGGCAACCTCAACCTCGGCATCCCGGGCATCATGTACGTCGGCGGCATCTGCGGCGTCATCGGCTCCTTCTACTACGAGGCGGGCAAAACCGCGGCCGACATGAGGGCCGCCCCCGCCATCCTGATCCCGCTGCTGTGCTGCCTGCTCGGCAGCCTGCTGATGGGCCTTTTGTACTGCTTCCTGACCGTCACGCTGCGCGCCAACCAGAACGTCACCGGCCTTGCTCATCAAGCTCTCCGGCAGCGAGCTTCCCTCCATCATCCTGACGAACACCTCGAACATCTTCCGCCGCCACCTCCCGGCCGGGGACAGCATGGGCGCCTTCGGCAAGCTCTTTCTGAGCTACGGCTTCCTGGCCTACCTCGCGGTGCTCATCGCGCTGACGGCGGCCTGGGTGCTCAACCGCACCCGCACGGGCCTGCACCTGCGCGCGGTCGGCGAGAGCCCCACGACCGCCGACGCCGCGGGCATCAACGTCTCGCGCCAGAAGTACGCGGCGACCTGCATCGGCTCGATGATCGCGGGCCTCGGCGGGCTGTACTACGTCATGGACTACGCCTCCGGCATGTGGACCAACAACGCCTTCGGCGACCGAGGGTGGCTTGCCATCGCGCTGGTCATCTTCACGGTCTGGCGGCCGAACGTCGGCGTGCTGGCCTCCTTCCTCTTCGGCGGGCTCTACATCCTGCACATGTACATCCCCTCGGGCATGAACCTCGCCGTCAAGGAGCTGTACAAGATGGCCCCCTATGTGGTGACCATCGTGGTGCTGGTGCTCTCGTCGATGCGCAACAAGCGCGAGAACCAGCCCCCGGCCTCCCTGGGCCTGCCCTATTTCCGCGAGGAAAGGTAAAACACAAAACGCAAACGAGCGCGCCGATTTTCGGCGCGCTCGTCGTTTGTATTCGGTTCAGAAGTCGGCGTTGCCGGTGGTGCGGGGGTGCAGCTCCACGTCGCGGATGTTCGACACGCCTGTGAGGTACATGACCATGCGCTCGAAGCCGAGGCCGTAGCCCGCGTGGCGGCAGGTGCCGTAGCGGCGCAGGTCCAGATACCACCAGTAGTCCTCTTTTTTCAGGCCCAGCTCGTCCATGCGCTGCTCCAGCACCTCGAGCCGCTCCTCGCGCTGGCTGCCGCCGATGATCTCTCCGATGCCGGGCACCAGGCAGTCCGCCGCCGCGACGGTCTTCCCGTCGTCGTTGAGGCGCATGTAGAAGGCCTTGATCTCCTTGGGGTAGTTGGTGACGAAGATGGGCTTTTTGAAGACCTCCTCGGTCAGATAGCGCTCATGCTCGGTCTGCAAATCGATGCCCCACTCGACCGGGTAGTCGAACTTCTTCCCGCTCTGTTTGAGGAGCTCGATGGCCTCGGTGTAGCTGATGCGGCCGAAGTCGTTGGAGACGACGTTGTGCAGGCGGTCGAGCAGGCCCTTGTCGACGAAGGAATTGAAGAACGCCATCTCCTGCGGGCAGCGCTCGAGGGTGCGGTTGATGATGTACTTGACCATCGCCTCGGCGGTGTCCATGTAGTCGTCCAGATCCGCGAAGGCCATCTCGGGCTCGATCATCCAGAACTCGGCGGCGTGGCGCTGGGTGTAGCTGACCTCGGCGCGGAAGGTCGGGCCGAAGGTGTACACGTCGCCGAAGGCCATGGCGAAGTTCTCGGCGTTGAGCTGGCCGGAGACGGTCAGGCTCGTGACCTTGCCGAAGAAGTCCTTGCTGTCGTCGACCGTGCCGTCCTCTTTGCGGGGCGGGTCGTTGAGGTCGAGGGTGGTGACGCGGAACATCTCGCCCGCGCCCTCGCAGTCGCTCCCGGTGATGATGGGCGTGTGGACGTAGACGAAGCCGCGGCTCTGGAAGAACTCGTGCACGGCCTGCGCGGCGACCGAGCGCACGCGGAAGGTCGCGGAGAAGAGGTTGGTGCGCGGCCGCAGATGCTGGATGGTGCGCAGAAATTCGACGCTGTGGCGCTTTTTCTGCAGCGGGTAGTCGGGCGTGGAGGGGCCCTCGACCTCGATGGCCTCGGCCTTGAGCTCAAAGGGCTGCTTGGCCTCGGGCGTGAGCACCAGCGTGCCGCGCACGATCAGGGCGGCGCCGACGTTCTGCCGGGCGATCTCGTCGTAGTTTGAGAGGCTTTCGCGCGCGAACACGACTTGCAGCGACTTGAAGCAGCTGCCGTCGTTGAGCTCGATGAACCCGAAGTTTTTCATATCGCGGACGGTGCGGACCCAGCCGCAGACCGTCATGCTCTGCCCCGCGAGGGAGGCGGGATCGGCGAAGATGCCGGAGATTTTCTGACGCTTCATGTGTTTCGTTCCTTTCCTGCTGCGCTTTTGACTGTGACATTATATAGGCTTCGTTTTCAGATTGCAAGGGGCTTGCCCGCTTTTCGGCGATACGCCCTCAGAAGATCATCTTCACCGCGCGCGGGCAGTTGCGCAGGGCGATGTCGGTATACTCGCCTCCGGCCTCGCCGTCGCGGGTCCAGGCCACGGGCCGGTCGAAGTGGAAGGAGGCCGAGCGCGTCTGCAAGATGATCAGATTCTCGCTGTCGAAGCGCTCCGACAGCACCGAGTTGACGATCTCGGCAAAGGCCGCGAGCGAACCGGGGTCGCGGACCAGGATCAGCTCGCTCATGCCGTCGCCCAGAGACACCAGCTTTTCGGGCAGGCGCAGCACGCCCGCCACCGAGGTGGAGTTGGACATGCTACCGTAGATCAGATCCCCTTCGAACTCGCCCCCGTCGTAGCGCACGCGGGTGTGGATGCTCTCGATCTTGCCGAGCTGCTGCATGCCCTGGAGCACATAGGCCAGATGGCCGAGGGTCTTTTTCTGCTCCTGCGGAGTGACGTAGCTGACCTCGGTAAAGGCGCCGAAGGCCGCGACGTAGGAGAAGTAGTCCCTGTCCCCGAAGCCGCCCACGTCGAAATCGTGCGGCGTGCCGCTGACGATCCTGCGCGCGGCGGCCCAGGTGTCGTTCTTCGGCAGGCCGAGGGTCGTGGCCACGTCGTTGGTGGTGCCCATGGGCAGATAGCCGACCGGCGGGGGAGCGGGCAGGCGCATCAGCCCGGCCAGCACCTCGCTGAGCGTGCCGTCGCCGCCGATGCAGGCCACGGTCTCATAGTCCGCCGCCTGCTCCGCAGCGATCCGCGTGGCGTCGCCGCGCCCGGCGGTGAAGGCCAGCGTCGTGTCGAAGCCGCCGTCCGAGAGCGCCAGCATCGCGTCGGCGAAATTGTTCTTGTATGCCCCGCGCCCCGCGGCGGGATTGATAATCAGCAGAAGCTTTTTTTTCATGCGGAACTCTCGCTTTTTCGGTTGATAAACATAAAAATTATTATACCTTATTTCCAGTTCCGCGTCAATGCACAGGAACGCGCAGAACAAAATCAAAAAAGGCAAAAACCGGAAAGCAGACTGCTTTCCGGTTCGTTAAAGCCATGTGGTCCTTACGCCAGCTCGTTGAGCTTGGTCGCCATCGCGGACTTCTTGTGCGCCGCGTTGTTCTTGTGCAGCAGACCCTTGGCAGCCGCACGGTCGACGGTCTTGACCGCAACTTTATAGGCGTTGACGGCATTGTCCTTGT
>CADCLH010000013.1 GCA_902802215.1 Oscillospiraceae bacterium | reverse complement strand
GTGGGTCCCGGCCTCCAGCCGGTCGGGCAGGTACGGCGGCATGCTCTGCTCGCGGCTGTCCGAGCCGGAGCCGCCCGCGAGCAGGGGCTCCCCCTCGCGTCCGCACAGCAGCAGGCCGGTCCCCTGCGGGCCGAGCAGGCCCTTGTGTCCGGGCATGGCGATGAAGGCCGCGCCGAGGCGTTCAAAGTCCACGTCCAGGATCCCCGCCGACTGCGAGGCGTCCACGATCAGCGGCACGCCCCGCTCCCGGCAGAGCTCCGCGAGCTCATAGACCGGCAGGATGAAGCCGAAGACGTTGGAGACGTGGGTACAGGCAACGAGCTCCGCATCCGCGATGCGCTCCCGGAAGGCTTTGAGCGCCGCGTCCGGGTCGAACAGCGGCGAGGACGCGGTCATCACCTCCGCGCCGAGCAGGCGCAGGGGGCGGGTCACGGAGTTGTGCTCATAGCCGGAGATGAGCACGCGCGTGCCGCGCGAGGCGAGAGAGCGGATCGCGAGATTCAGCGCGTGCGTCGCGTTCATCGTCATGACGACGCGCTCGGGATCGGGGACGTGAAACAGCCGCGCGGCCGTCTCCCGGCAGCGGTAGACCGTCTCCGCCGCGCGCATGGCGGGCTCGTGCCCGCCACGGCCGGGGCTGGCGCAGCTCTGCATGGCGCGCAGCATCTCCCTCCCCACCGACAGCGGCTTTACCAGCCGCGTCAAGGTAAATCATATTCCGTCACCTCCCGGTATTCTCCGTCCTCCGTTCGGCTGTAGAGCCGACCCGTCAGCAGATGCTGCTCCTTCAGCAGCGAGACGGCCTCCGGGAACCGGCGGGTCACGCTCAGCGCATAGCCGCAGCCGCGCTCGCGCAGTCTCAGCGGCGCTTTGATGATCGGGGCGTCGATCCCACGGCGCTCCAGCACGGCCGCCGCCTTCTGCGCATAGGTCAGCGAGCGGCACAGGATCAGATACCTCAACACTTATCGCTTCCTTTCGCCGTACAGTACGGCAACATAATAAAAAACGCCCCGCACGAAACCGTGCGGGACGTGACAGTCGGGTTTGGACGCACAGGTCTGCCTCATCCTATGCGCAGACCGCTTATTTGTTATTCCGATTCCAGAAGCGCGACGGCGTGGGCCGCGATGCCCAGCCCCTCGCCGGAGAAGCCGAGCCCCTCCTCGGTAGTCGCCTTGACGCTGACGCGGTCGACGCCGACCTCCATCGCCTCGGCGAGCTTCTCGCGCATGGCGGGGATGTGGGGAGCGAGCTTCGGGCGCTGAGCCACGACGGTGCAGTCCACGTTGCCGACGCGCCATCCCTTTTCCCGGAGCAGCGCGCAGACACGCCGCAGCAGCAGCACGCTGTCCGCGCCCTCGTAGGCGGGGTCTTTGTCCGGAAAATGCTGCCCGATGTCCCCGAGCGCCGCGGCGCCGAGCAGGGCGTCCATCAGCGCGTGCGTGAGCACGTCGGCGTCGGAGTGCCCGAGCAGGCCCTTTTCCCACGGAATGTCGATCCCGCCGAGGATCAGCCTGCGGCCCTCGACCAGACGGTGGACGTCATACCCATACCCGATTCGCATGGTAGTCTCCTCTCGCGTTGACGATCGCCTCCGCCGTCACAAGGTCGTCCGGGGTGGTGATCTTGATGTTGGTCGGGTCTCCCTCGACCAGGAAGGTCTTGACGCCCATCCGATCCATGGCGGAGCAGTCGTCCGTCAGGGTCAGGCCGTCCTTGACGGCCTTCGTCAGCGCGCCCTTGATGAGATCGCCCTCGAAGACCTGCGGGGTCTGGACGCGGCGTATGCTCTCACGGTCGACGGTTCCGGCGATGAAGCCCTTGGCGTCGACGGCCTTGAGTGTATCGGTGCTGGGGATGGCGGGCGCGGCGGCGCGGTACTTCTGCGCAGCCAGGATCGTCCTCTCGATCAGCTCCTGACTGACCAGAGGGCGCGCCCCGTCGTGGATGGCGATATACGTCGCCCCGTGACGGGCGGCCGACACGCCGGCCAGCGCCGATTCCATCCTTGTCGCGCCGCCGCTGACCACCTGACGCACCTTGTGCAGGCCGTTTTTGTGGCAGAGATCGGCGATCTCCTCCAGCCTGTCGCGGCGGGTGACGATGATGATCTCGTCGACCAGCGGGCAGTTTTCAAAGGCGAGGATCGTGCGGGCAAGCACGGGCATCGCGCCGAGCTTCTTCATCAGCTTGTCGCTGCCCATGCGCTGGGACGAGCCCGCCGCCACGATGACCGCCGAGCAGACCGGCGGCTTCTTTTTCTGTTTGAGCAGAGCCAAAAGGTTCATGCGTTCGCCTCCGTTTATCCGGCGGAAAGGCCGCCGTGACTGTGCGCTCAGCCCCGGAGCTGGCGCTTGCGGTAGAAGTTCATCATGCCGTCCTGAAGGGTGTCGAGATGCAGGAGCATTTTGCCGGCCCCGTAGGCCGCGCAGGAGACGGCGTCGTCCACGACCATGGTACGGATGCCGGTGGAGCGCTCGATCAGGCGGTCGATGCCGTAGATCAGGCTGCCGCCGCCGGACATGATGATGCCGTTCTTGTCCAGATCGCCCACGAGCTGAGGCGGCGTGCGCTCGAGCACGGCGTGGATGGTCTCGAGAATGCGGTTCATCGGTTCGACAAAGGCCTCGATCAGCTCGGTGGAGCTGATGCGCACGGTCTTGGGCAGGCCGTTGGAGAGGTCGCGGCCCTTGATCTCCTCATAGCTCAGATCCGGGCGCTGGATGACGCAGCCGATGCTGCGCTTGAGCTCCTCCGCCGTGGAGAGCCCGATCAGCAGATCGTACTTGCGGCGGATGAACTTGACGATCGCCTCGTCAAAGCTGGTGCCGGCGGTCTTGATGGATTCGCACTCCACGACGCCGCCGCCCGAGACGATGGCGACCTCGGTCGTGCCGCCGCCGATGTCGATGACCATGTGCCCGTCGGCCTTGGTGATGTCCACGCCCGCGCCCATGGCGGTGGCGATGGCCGTCTCCAGCAGATAGACCTTGCGGGCGCCGGCCTCGATGGCGGCGTCGATGACGGCGCGCTCCTCGACGCCGGTGATGGAGCTCGGCACGCAGGCGAGCACACAGGGCTTAAAGAGACTGAGCGAGGTGATGCGGCCGATCAGCTCCCGCAGCATCTGCGCGGTGATCTCGTAGTCGGAGATCACGCCTGCGCTGACCGGATGGATGGCCACGATGTTCGCCGGGGTGCGGCCGAGCATCTTCTGCGCGTCCTGTCCGATCTTCAGGATCTTGCCGCTGAACTTGTCCACCGCGACGACGGTCGGCTCGCGGGCGACGACGCCCTTCCCCTGCTCAAACAGCAGGGTCGACGAGGTCCCGAGGTCGACGGCGATGTCTCTTTCAAATAAATTCATAGATACTCTCCTTGTATTGCGCCTCAGGACCGCGTCGCCGCAGCGGCCCCGAAGACCGCCGCGCACCCGGCGTCGGCGAGGACCCCGGCGCAGGACGCGAGCGTAGCGCCGGTGGTAACGATATCATCGACAAGCAGAACGCGCTTTCCCTTCACGCGCTCCGCGTTCAATATGGCGTACACCCCGGCGGCGTTGTTCTTCCGCTTCTCCCGGTCGGAGATCCCGGACTGCGGCCGGGTATGGCGGCGCTTGACCAGAAGACGCTCGCAGGGCAGGCCGAGCCGCTTCGCCAGCTCCTCCGCGATCAGGCGCGCCTGATCGTAGCCGCGCTGACGCAGGCGCCGCCTGCTCAGGGGCACCCAAGTGATACTATCGCAGGAAATCCCGTTTTCGTCAATACATTTTGCGAGAAATTCCGCATAGACCGCCGCATAGGCCGTCAGTCCGCCGAATTTGTAGCGCAGCAGCGACTCGCGCACGACGCCCTCGTAGCGCAGCGGCGCGAGCACGAGCTCGGTGTGGGGCACGTCGCGGCGCTGCTCGTCCCTTGTCAGGCGCGGCAGCTTTTCCAGACAGGACGGGCAGACCCAGAGTCCGGTCCCCGTCCGCAGCAGCGTGCGGCAGAACGCGCAGCGCGGCGGATAGAAGAAGTCCAGAATCCGGTCGATCATTCCGCACCGCACAGACTGCGAAGCCGCACGCGCAGCGCGGTATAGCGCCGCGACCGCCGGAAGTTGTCGATCATCTGATACGCGAACGCATCGTCGCCCACGAGGATCAGCAGCTCCCGCGCCCGCGTGACGGCGGTGTAGAGCACGCCCCGCGTCATCAGCATCGGCGAGCCGCCGCCGAGGGCGAGGATCACCGCGCGGTACTCGCTGCCCTGCGCCTTGTGGACCGTGACGGCCCAGGCGTGTTCAAGCTCGATGAGCGCGTCGAAGCCGTAGGTCACGAGCCTCCCGTCAAAGTCGACGGTCAGCGTCTCGTTTTCGGGGTCGACGCTGAGCAGGGTCCCGATGTCCCCGTTGTAGATGCCGGTCCCGGCCTCGCGCCCGTCGGCGCTCTGCCAGAGGACGTCGTAGTTGTTGCGCACCTGCATGACGCGGTCGCCCTCGCGGAAGACGGCGTCGCCGAAGGCCTTCTCCTTTTTGTCGGGAGTCGGCGGATTGATGGCCTCCTGTAGCTTTTTGTTGAGCATGACGGTCCCCGTCTCCCCCTTGCGGGTCGGGGACAGGACCTGGATCTCCGCCGTAGGGATGTGCATTTTCTGCGGCAGGCGCACGGTGACGAGCTCCGTGATAGTCTCGACCGAGGTCGCGGCCTGCAGGCGTCTGAGCCGGAAGAAATCCCCCGCGTTCTCCGAGAGATCCGGGTGCTCGCCGCGGTTGATCATATGCGCGTTGCGGATGATGCGGCTGCCCTCGTTCTGGCGGAAGATCTCCGTCAGGCGCACGCAGGCGACCACGCCGCTGCGGATCAGCGCGGAAAACACGTTTCCGGGTCCGACCGAGGGGAGCTGGTCGGCGTCGCCCACCATCACGAGCCGCGCGTCCGGCGGCAGGGCGCGCAGCAGCGCGTCCATGAGCAGGATGTCGACCATCGAGCTCTCGTCGAGGACCACGGCGTCGCAGTCGAGCCGGTCCTTTTCGTTTTTGGTAAAAACCACGCGGTCGCCCTGCTCGTCGAACTTCGCCCCCAGCAGGCGGTGGACCGTCGCGGCCTCCCGCCCCGTCACCTCGGTCATGCGCTTGGCGGCGCGCCCGGTCGGCGCGCAGAGCAGGGTCTTCAGCCCGAGCTGGTCGAACATGGCGAGAATGGCGCGGATGGAGGTGGTCTTGCCCGTGCCGGGCCCGCCGGTGAGCACCAGCAGCTGATGCTTCAGCGCAAGCTCCAGCGTCTGCCGCTGCCGCGGGGCGTAGGTGATCCCCTGCCGGACCTCCAGCTTTTGCAGGAGCTTTTCGGTGTCGAGCCGGTCGTTGTACAGGCGGCGGCTCATGGCCGCGAAGCACGCGGCGGCGTGGGTCTCGGCCTCATAGAGCTCGGGCAGGTAGCAGGCGCGCACGCCCGCGATCTCCTCGAAGCGGAGCTGCCCGTCCTCGATCATCGCGCCGATGCAGTCGTCGGCCTCCTCGCTCTCCACGCCGATCAGCTCGGCGGTGACCGCCGCGAGCTTCTCGCGCGGGATGAAGCAGTGGCCGTTGCCGGTGTTGTGCACCAGCTCGAACAGGACCGCCGCGGTGATGCGGTTGCGGCTGCTGCCGCCGACGCCGAGCTCGAGGGCCATGGCGTCGGCCTCGCGGAAGCTGCCGCCGATCAGGGCGCTGCACAGCAGATAGGGGTTGTCCCGCAGAAGCTCCAACGCCTTGTCGCCGTAGTACTTGTACATGCGCATGGCGAGCACGGGGCGCAGGCCGAAGGAGCACACAAACTCCATCAGCATCCGGAGCCCGGCCTGCTGCCGGAAGCCCGCGGAGATCTGCTGCGCCCGGCTGAGGCTGATCCCCTTGACCGAGGCGAGCCTGTCGGGGTGGTTGAGGATCGTATCGAGCGTCTTGTCGCCGAAGCGGTCGACCAGCAGGGACGCCGTCGCAGGCCCCACGCCCTTGACCGAGCCGCCCGCGAGGAAGGCATAGATCGCGTTGGCGGAGGTCGGGAGCAGGCGCTGGGCAAACTCGGCCTTGAACTGGCGGCCGTGGACGCTGTGGCTGGTCCAGGCCCCGCTGACGATCATGGACTCGCCCGGAGCGGCAAAGGGGAAGCAGCCGACGACCGTCACGGCCTCGCCGCCGCCGTCGCGCAGGCGGAGCACCGTGTAGCCGTTGGCCTCGTTCTTGTAGATGACCGTCTCGACGGTCCCGGACAGCTCCTGAAAGCTCTGTTCCTGGTCCATTATCTCCCCTCCCTCAGCAGCGGGCGGAGGAAGCGGCCCGTATAGCTCGCCTCACAGGCGGCGCATTCCTCGGGGGTGCCGGAGAATACCAGATTGCCGCCGAGGTCGCCGCCCTCGGGGCCGAGGTCGATGACCGTGTCGGCCACCTTGATGACGTCCAGATTGTGCTCGATGACGACGACGGTGTTCCCCGCGTCCACGAGCCTGTCGAGAATGGAGATGAGGCGGTGCACGTCCGCGACGTGCAGGCCGGTGGTCGGCTCGTCGAGCACATAGACGGTCGAGCCTGTGGAGCGCTTGGACAGCTCGGTCGCGAGCTTGACGCGCTGCGCCTCGCCGCCGGAGAGCGTCGTGCTGGACTGGCCGAGCTTGACATAGCCGAGACCGACCTCGTAGAGCGTCTCGATCTTATGGAGGATGCGCGGCTGGTTGGCAAAGAAGGCGCAGGCCTCCTCCACCGTCATGTCCAGCACGTCGGCGATGTTTTTGTTCTTGTAGCGGACCTCGAGCGTCTCGCGGTTGTAGCGCTTGCCGCCGCAGACCTCGCAGGGGACGTAGACGTCCGGGAGAAAGTGCATCTCCACCTTGACCAGACCGTCGCCCGCGCAGGCCTCGCAGCGCCCGCCCTTGACGTTGAAGGAGAAGCGCCCCTGGCTGTAGCCGCGGAGCTTCGCGTCCTGCGTCGAGGCGAAGAGGTCGCGGATATCGTTGAACACGCCCGTGTAGGTCGCGGGATTCGAGCGCGGCGTGCGGCCGATGGGGCTCTGGTCCAGGGCGATGACCTTGTCCACATGCTCGAGCCCGTCGATCCCGGCGCACTTGCCGGGGCGGACCTTGACGCGGTTCTTGACCGCCGCCAGCGTCTTGTACAGCACCTCGTTGATGAGCGAGGACTTGCCGCTGCCCGATACGCCCGTCACGCACACGAACTGCCCGAGCGGGATCTCCACGTCGATGTTTTTGAGGTTGTTCTCGCAGGCGCCGCGGATGAGCAGGCGCTTGCCGTTTCCCGTCCGACGGCGCTCCGGGACCGGGATCGACTTCTTCCCGCTCAGATACTGGCCGGTCACGGATTCGGGGCAGGCGCAGAGATCCTCCACGCTGCCCTGGGCCACGACCCGGCCGCCGTTGACCCCCGCGCCGGGGCCGATGTCGATGATGTGGTCGGCCGCGCGCATGGTCTCCTCGTCATGCTCGACGACGATCAGCGTGTTGCCGAGATCGCGCAGCTGCTTGAGCGTATGCAGGAGCTTCTCGTTGTCGCGCTGGTGGAGACCGATGCTCGGCTCGTCGAGGATATACAGCACCCCCATCAGGCTCGAACCGATCTGCGTGGCCAGACGGATGCGCTGGGTCTCGCCGCCGGAGAGCGTCGCCGCCGAGCGCGAGAGCGTCAGATACCCGAGGCCGACGCTCGTCAGAAAGCCCAGACGGGCGCGGATCTCCTTGAGGATGCGCTCGGCGATCAGGCTGTCCTTCTCGCTGAGCGTGAGACCGTCGATGAATTCCAGCGCCTTGACGACGGACAGGTCCGAGAAATCCGCGATGCTCATGCCGCCGACCGTCACGGCCAGCGCCGTCTTCTTCAGGCGTCTGCCGTGGCAGGCTGGGCAGTCCACCTCGGACATGCACTCCTCAATATCGGCGCGCATGGCGGGACTCTGCGTCTCCTTGTAGCGGCGCTCGAGATTGTTGATGATGCCCTCGAACTCGCGCTTGATGACGCCGTAACCCTCGTTGCGCTCGTAGCGAAGCTGAAGCGGCTCGCCCTTCGTGCCGTAGAGGATGGCGTCCATGGCCTCCTTCGGCAGGTCCCTGAGCGGCTCGGTCAGCTTGAAATGGTAGCGCTTGGACAGCGCTTCAAAATACATGCGGGAGATCGTGTCCCCGCGGATGTTGTTCCAGCCCGAGGCGACGATGCCGCCGTCCATGATCGAGAGATTGGGGTTGGGCATGATGAGCTCCGGGTCGACCAGAAGCTGCACGCCGAGGCCCGTACAGGTTGGACAGGCGCCGTGCGGGTTGTTGAAGGAGAACAGGCGCGGCTCCAGCTCTTCGATGGAGACGCCGCAGTGCTCGCAGGCATAGTTCTGCGAAAAGCGCAGCAGCTCGTCCCGCCCCGCGACGTCGACGTCGAGCAGGCCGCCGGAGAGCCCCAGCGCCGTCTCGGCCGAGTCCGTCAGGCGGCGGACGATCTCGGGCTTGACGACAAGGCGGTCGACCACGATCTCAATGTCGTGCTTCTTATTTTTCTCCAGCCGGATCTCCTCGGTCAGATCGTAGGAGATGCCGTCGATGCGGGCGCGGACGTAGCCCGAACGCCGCGCGTCCTCAAGCACCTTCGCGTGCTCGCCCTTCTTGCCGCGGATCACCGGACTCATGAGCTGAAGCTTCGTGCCGGCGGGCAGCTCCATGATGCGGTCAACGATCTGGTCGATCGACTGCTGCCGGATCTCCCGCCCACACTTCGGACAGTGCGGCACGCCGACGCGCGCCCACAGCAGACGCATGTAGTCGTAGATCTCCGTCACCGTGCCCACCGTGGAGCGCGGGTTGCGCGAGGTGGTCTTCTGGTCGATGGAGATGGCCGGGGACAGACCGTCGATGTAGTCCACGTCCGGCTTGTCCATCTGCCCCAGAAACATCCGGGCATAGGAGCTCAAGCTCTCGACATAGCGGCGCTGGCCCTCGGCGTAGATCGTGTCGAAGGCGAGCGAGGACTTGCCGCTGCCCGACAGGCCCGTGATCACCACAAGCTTGTCGCGCGGGATCTCCACGTCGATGTTTTTCAGATTGTTCTCCCGCGCGCCCTTTATGAAAATGCTCTCCTGCATTTCTGCTCCCTTTTCCCGGCCGAACGCCGCCCTGTTTCCTGTGTGCTGCGATTTGCGTTAACTGTTTGATTATACCGCATTTTTATGACGCTTTCAAGAACAAGACGCGTTTTATTTGCAGAATAACGATCGGGCAATAACAGTCGTTTGTAAACATGTGGACTTTTCGATCCATCCATGGTAGTATCGTTTTGTTGCTTCGGGATTCCGATTTCCGATAAAACCGGCAGGTATTCAAGGAGGGCTTCTTCTGATGAGCACACAGCTAGAGGTGCAAGGGCGGAACCGTACGGTTCGCAAATACATCAAAATCATGCGTCTGGATCATTGGATCAAGCAGCTGTTCATCCTTCCCGGTCTTGTCGCAGCCATGCTGCTGACAGGCACGCCGTTCTCGCCGGAGCTCTTCGGACGGCTGTGCGCCGGCTTCTTTGCCACCTGCTTTATCGCTTCCGCAAACTATGTGATCAACGAATGGCTGGACGCGGAGTTCGACAAATACCACCCGACAAAAAAATATAGAAGCGTGGTCTCCGAAGGCGTCGACGCCAGGATCGTGTGGCTTCTGTGGGGCAGCCTGTCCGTTTTGGGCTTTGCGCTCTCTCTCTTGGTCAACGTCCCGTTTTTATTCATGAGTATCTGGCTGTGGCTGATGGGCCTGCTGTACAATGTGAAGCCGATCAGGACCAAGGACGTCCCGGTCCTCGACGTATTGTCCGAATCCATCAACAACGCGATCCGGCTGTTGATGGGCTGGTTTATCGCTTCCGGAAGCACCATCCCGCCCTCCAGCCTCCTGCTGGGCTACTGGATGGCCGGCGCTTTTCTGATGGCTACCAAGCGCTTCGCCGAATACCGGATGATCAACGACAAGACGCTCGCCGGACTGTACCGGAAATCCTTCAAATACTACACCGAAAAATCTCTTTTGCTGACATCCTTCTTTTACGCGATGTGTTCCGTTTTCTTCATCGGTATTTTCCTGATCAAATACCGCATCGAGCTGGTGCTGCTCATGCCGATCCTGATCGGGCTGTTCAGCTATTATTTCTACCTCTCCTTCGCGCAGGATTCCGCTGTTCAGAAGCCGGAAAAGCTGTTCCACGAAAAAGGTCTGATGCTCTATGTGCTGGTGTTTACCGTTCTGTTTGTGATCCTGATGATCGTGGACATCCCGCAGCTTTCGGTCCTGACCGACAGCACGATCCTTCCCATTTCCTGAACGGGCCTCTGACCGTCACAGCATACGGGGCAAACCGCTTCGGCGATCGCAGGCAGTTTTGTCGCTTGCGGGCTGATTATTCTGATTGCAAAAGCGTGGGATCACAATGGACCAGAACAAGCTGAAGGGCTTTGTCCTTGACGTGGACGGGACCCTCTATTCTCAGAAAAAGATGCGGATACGGATGCTGGGCCGTCTGCTTGCCTACTACGTCCCGAGGCCCGATCGGCTGCGGGAGCTCTACGCGCTTTTTCTCTTCAGGAAGCTGAGAGAACAGAGCGAATGGAAGCGGGCCGGCTTTGAGGACTTGTTCCTGGAGCTTGAAAAAAAAGCGAAGCTGCCGGCGGCGCGTATCGAAGAACGCATCCGTTACTGGATGTTCCGGGCTCCACTGGACAGCATCAAAGCCTGCGCCTTCCGCGATGTGATCGCTTTTATTAACCGGCAGCATCGGGACGGAAAGCGGATCATCGTCTATTCGGATTACCCGGCGGCGGATAAGCTCAAGGCGCTGGGAATGGCGTATGATCTTGTTTTCGCATTTGAAGAGAACGGGATCTCGGAGCAGAAGCCGTCCCGGCGGATCATGGAGACGATTGTTTCCGAATCCGGGTGCAGGGCAGATCAGCTTCTCTACGTCGGAGACAGAGACGACCGGGACAGAGCGTCTGCGGAGACGGTTTCCATGCCCTATTGCGATATCAGGCAATTCAGAAGGATCATCAGCAGCGCAGAGGAAATACCGTATGATACCGCCTGCCGCTGATGGGCATAAGAATAATCCCTGCGCTAAAGCGCAGGGATTATTCTTATGCCGGAGCCCCGCGGAAAAACAGGCAGGCGCAGGGTCTCCGATTGTTGGGGGCGTCAGTTTTTCTGAAAACGCTCCATGATGTTCTCGATGCTGTTGTCCAGCACGCGCAGCACCTTGTCCGTCGTGATCTCCTTCGGCAGCTGCATCCCCAGATCCATCCACTGGGAAATCAGCCCGACGACGATGTTGGAGTAGAACTCCACAATGAACTCGAAATCCGCGCGGTCGATCTCGCGCCCCTCGGCCACGATCTCCGAGAAGCTGCGGATGCAGGAATAGAGCCGGCCCTTGATGTAGCGCAGCATGTACAGCCTGCTGTTGGAGTTGTACACGTTCAGGGCGAAAGCGGAGTTTTCGTACAGGTAGTTGAACCAGAGCGTCACGTCGTGCTTCCAGTTGTCGTAGACGACCTCGCGCGGGAGATTGGCGTTGGCGTCCTCCTCGAAAACCCACTCGAGCAGGTCGTACACGTCGTTGAAGTGGTAATAAAAGGTCTGGCGGCTGACGCCGCAGGTCTCCACCAGATCGTTGACCGTGATCTTGTCGATGGGCTTGACGGCCATCATTTTTTTCAACGCGTCCGCAAGCGCTTTCTTCGTTGACGATGCCATTTCAGACGTCCTCCCGTGCCGTGATCGCGCCGTGCGGAGTCTCCGCGGGCGTTAACTGATTTTTTCACAAATGTTTCAAAATGTCAAGACATTTTTTGCCTGTGCAAAGTCGGACGCCGTGTTCCGTACCGTTTTCCGCAGGCTCCCGACGAATCCTTCAAAAAGAAAAATTTCATTTTACAATTGTGAAACAAAATCTGGGTGATCTATGAAACATCTTCTTGGTATCTTATGCTTGCAAGTGAGTTTTCTTCTTTTTCATTTTTGTCCTCTATCCATATAAACCGGAGAGTCCGAAAGGCTCTCCGGTTTATATGTTTTTCCGCTGTGCAAAGACCGGGGAGAGTCGGCTCCCCGGTCATCTTATTCGCTCTCCTCCGGAAGCTCCGGGTCCGCCGGCGGGGCCTCCATGCTCTCGAGCCGCTCCTTCTCCAGCGCGATGATGGCGGAGGAAAGGCTTTGCTCCGCCTTCATGTACTCGCTGCCGGTGGCGGATTCCTCGGCGAAGAGGTCGAACTGCTCCTGCTTCTCGCGCAGCAGCTCGAGGATGCGCTCGTCCACGGTGTTGTCGCACAGGAGCCTGTGCACCATCACCGAGCGCAGCTGGCCCATGCGGTAGGCGCGAGAGATGGCCTGATTCTCGATGGAGGGCTTGATCTGCGGCTCGCAGAAGATGATGACGCTGGCGGCCTGGATGTTCAGACCCGTGCCGCCCGCCTGCACCTGGCAGATCAGCACGGTCCCGTCGCCCGCGGCGGTGAATTCATCCACGATCTGCTGGCGGCGCGCGGCGCTCACCGAGCCGGTGATGGGCTCGAGCGCCTTTTCGCCGAGCAGGTCCTTGACCTTCTGGATGGTCTGACGGAAGAACGAGAAGACGATGATCTTTCTACCGTCCTCCTCGGCCTCCCGGCAGAGCTCGAGCAGGCGTCTGGCCTTGGAGGAGCGCCGCACGTCGCTTATGTCCCAGGAGACCTGGCGCATGGCCATGAAGTTTTCCTCCATGACCGAGAGCATATACTGCTTCCACTCCTCCGCCGTCATCTCGACCCACTGCTCTTTTTCAATGAGCGCGGGCAGCTCCGACAGGACGTTCTCCCGCGTGCGGCGCAGATAGACCGGCGCGAGCTTTTCGCGAAACTGCGGGGCGGCGGAGATGTATTTCATCTGGCGGATCTCCCCCGCGATGTCCGGACGCAGGCAGCTGACGATGAAGCACATCTCGTCCACGCGGTTTTCGAGCGGCGTGCCCGTCATGAAGAGCGTGCGCTGCGCCTTGCGGCTGAGGATCAGCAGGGCCTGCGTGCGCCGCGCGGCGGGGTTTTTGACATAGTGCGCCTCGTCGGCGATGAGCATGGAAAAGGTGAAGGACTGCGGCAGCGCGAAGCGGCTGATGGATTCGTAGGTCGTGACCGCGACGCCGCCCCGGTCCTGCCAGCGGCGCGAGGCCTCAAAGTCCCCGCCCTTGATGAGCGTGACCAGCAGATCGCTGAACTGCGCGACCTCGCGCGCCCAGTTGACCAGCACGCTCGCCGGGCAGACCACCATGAAATGCGTGGCGCCCAGCGCCTTGAGCGAGACCATGGCCGCGATGGCCTGCACGGTCTTGCCGAGGCCCATCTCGTCGCCGAGCAGGGCGTTCCCCTGCCGCAGGATGTAGCGCACGCCGAATTCCTGATACGTGCGCAGCGTGGCCTTGAGATTGTCCACATAGATCGGCTGCTGCTCCACCGCGCGGACCAGCTCCTCCGGCAGACCGCTGTAGCTGTTGTCGATGGCCGCGCCGAGCTCCCGGTCAAGCCGGTCGAGCTGGGCGTAGTAGGCGGCGCTGTTGCGCTCGAAGTCTCTCCAGAGCGCCTCCGTGTCCGGCATCTCCAGCGCGTCGAACTCCTTGAGCAGCGCGCCGACGCGCTCCCCGTATTCCCCGGCCAGCAGGGAGTAGAGATACAGCGCGGCGTCCGCCGCCGCTTTTTTCTTCTGCCCCGACGTGAACAGCCAGCGCAGGGAGCCGGAGGCGGGGCGCGCCGTCTGATAAGCCTCCTTGACGGTATCATGGTAGGCGTCGTACAGGCTCTGCGCCTCGCGTACGGACGGGCCGTTGCGCATGGAATGGCCCACGGCCTGCAAAAGTCTTGACGCCTCCTCGCTCCGGTTGTCGAGCGACAGGCGCACCTTGAGATCCGTGCGCACCTCCTGCCGTATCCTGCCCGCCACGGTGAAGATCAGATACGCGGCCTCGTCCCCGATCCCCTTGATCGCGTTGATCTGGTCGACCGAGAGCGCGCACAGCTTCTCCATGTCCGTGATCCCCGCCGAGCGCAGCGCCGCCACCCGGATGCCGAGACGGTCCCGGTTAACGGTCTCCACGTCCATGCCGCTCAGCACCCGCGCGGCCTCGCGCTCGCTCAGCGCGTGGATCGCCTCCTTCGCGTTGTCCCGGTCGGCGGGTCCGAGCGCAGCGATCTTCGCGACCGCCTCGTCATAGTCTGCGATCAGGCTCAGGATATCCCGCACCTGTTTTCTGTCCTGTAAATCCAGCGTGTTCCCTGCCATATGCCATTCTCCGACAGTGGGGGGCTGTCTGTCAACAGCCCCCCCGATTTCTTATTCGACTGCGAGCAGACGGACCTGCTCGACCCCCGCGGTCGCGCTCAGCGCCTCGACAAGCTCGGACATGTTGACGCTCAGATCGCTGATGTCCAGCGAGATCGTCACGCTGGCCTTGCCGTGGATCGGCAGGCTCTGCGTGATGGTCAGCACGCTCGCGCGCGCCTGCGAGATCTGGATCAGCAGCGCGCTGAGAACACCCTGCTCATGCGTCAGCATCATCGAGAGCACGGCCTTCCTGCCCCCGGAGATATCCGTGGGTTCGAGGATATAGTCCTTGTATTTGTAGTAGGTGCTGCGGGAGATGCCGACCTGGCGCACCGCCTGACTGACGTCCTTCAGCTTCCCGTCCTCCAGCAGCCGTCTCGCCTCGAGCACCTTCTCATAGTACTCCGGCAGGATGCTTTTATGGATAATCAAGTACTGATCGAGCATACCGATCCCCTCTTTCCTTTTTCTCCCGTATTCTAACCCGTCCGTGAGAAAAAGACAAGTGTCTTTTTGCGATTCCCTGTTTCCGCTTGATACCGGCACCATGTCCGCAAGTTCGTCTTGAAATTGCACAAAAACTATGCTAAAATTTTAAAAAGCTATGGGCTTTTTTACTCGCTATAAATGGAAAGGAGACCACCTATGGCAAGAGAGATCCTTTTTGACCTGGGCAAAATGATCACCGACCGCATCCCCTACAAGCTCGGCCTGAAACGGCTGACCGAGACCGACCCCGAGTACATCATTCTGGACCGCGCATGCTCCAGCGACGAGATCGCGGAGGTCATGCTCAAAATGGGCCTGCGCAAGCCCAAGACCACCGCGGAGATCGCCAAGCTCACCGGCAAGACCGAGGAGCGCGTCGTCGAGCTGCTCACCGACGCCGCGGAGAAGGGCATCGTCGAGTACAACTGGGAGAACCCCCAGCACGAGAAGCAGTGGTACGTCCAGCTCTTCGTCCCCGGCATCGCCGAGATGACCAACATGGTCCTCTGGCAGGTCGAGAAGTATCCCGAGTTGGCCGACGCCTTCGACAAGATGACCTTCCTGCCCCTGGAGGGCAAGACCCATCTGATCCCCCCCGGCGGCGACGGCATCGGCATGCACGTCCTGCCCGTGGAAAAGGCCATCAACGCCGAGAACAAGTCCGTCTCCATTGAGCACATCTCCCACTGGCTCGACAAGTATGACGGCAAGCTCTCCGTCGGCTACTGCTCCTGCCGCAACGCCCGCCGCCTCTACGGTCAGGGCTCCGGCGAGATCCAGGACGACTGCTGCATCGGTCTGGGCGACTTCGCCGATTACCTGATCGAGACCGGCAAGGGCCGTCCGATCACCAAGCAGGAGGCGCTCGACATCTGCCAGCGCGCCGAGGACAACGGCTACGTCCACCAGATCACCAACATCGACGGCGAGGACAAGATCTTCGGTCTGTGCAACTGCGACGTCGGCGTGTGCTTTGCCCTGCGCACCAGCCAGTACTTCAACACCCCGAACCTCTCCGCCTCCGCCTACCGCGCCCACGTCAACAAGGACAACTGCGTGGCCTGCGGCAAGTGCGTCGAGGTCTGCCCGGCCGGCGCCGTCAAGCTCGGCCAGAAGCTGTGCACCAAGAACGGCGAGGTCAAGTACCCGCAACAGGAGCTTCCTTCCGGCCTCAAGTGGGGCAAGGACAAGTTCAACCCCAACTACGTCGTCGACAACCGCAAGAACTGCCACGAGTCCGGCACCGCGCCCTGCAAGACCGCCTGCCCCGCCCACATCGCCATTCAGGGCTACATCAAGCTCGCCAAGGAAGGCCGGTATCTGGACGCGCTCAAGCTCATCAAGCAGGACAACCCCTTCCCCTCCGTCTGCGGCTACGTCTGCAACCGCCGCTGCGAGGACGCCTGCACCCGCGGCGCGGTCGACAAGGCTGTCGCCATCGACGAGATCAAGAAGTTCATCGCCGAGCAGGATCTCAAGAGCGAGGAACGCTACATCCCCGCGCCGCTCTACCGCCGTCCCATCGACAAGCCCTATGAGGAGAAGGTCGCCATCATCGGCGCCGGCCCCGCGGGTCTGAGCTGCGCCTACTACCTGGCCCGCATGGGCTACGTCAACGTCACCGTCTTCGACCGCAATCCCGCCCCCGGCGGCATGCTCGTCATGGGCATCCCCAGCTACCGGCTCGACCGCAGCGCGCTCAAGGGTGAGATCGAGGTCCTTGAGAAGATGGGCGTCAAGTTCCGGATGAACACCGAGGTCGGCAAGGACGTCACCATTCAGGAGCTCCGCGAGCAGGGCTTCAAGGGCTTCTACGTCGCCATCGGCGCGCAGAAGAGCTCGAAGCTGCGCATCCCGGGCGAGGAGCTGGAGGGCGTATACGGCGGCGTGGACTTCCTGCGCGAGGTCAATCTCGGCAACAAGCCGTCTCTCGGCAAGAAGTGCGCCGTCATCGGCGGCGGCAACGTCGCCATGGACGTGTGCCGCACGGCCGTCCGCTGCGGCGCCGAGACCTTTGTCATCTATCGCCGCAGTGAGGAAGAGATGCCCGCCGACAAGGAAGAGGTCGCCGAGGCGAAGGAAGAGGGCGTGAAGTTCTGCTTCCTCAACGCGCCCGTCGAGGTACTCGGCGAGGAGGGCAAGGTCAAGGCCCTCAAGGTCGAGCTCATGGAGCTCGGCGAGCCCGATGAGAAGGGCCGCCGCGCGCCCGTCGGCACCGGCAAATTCGAGACCATCGAGGTCGATTCCGTCATCGCGGCCGTCGGCCAGGCCATCGACTGGGGCGGCCTCGACGTCGGGGCGCTCAAGACCGGCAAGAAGGGCAACGCCATCGCCGACGCCGTCACCTACCAGACCGAGCAGGACGACATCTTCGTCGGCGGCGACGTCTACACCGGGCCCAAGTTCGCGATCGATGCCATCGCCGCCGGCCGCGAGGGCGCCGAGTCCCTGCACCGCTTTGTTCAGGACGGCCAGAGCCTCACGGTCGGCCGCAACCTGCGCGAGTTCTACGAGCTCGACAAGGACAGCGTCGTCCTCGGCGTCGACTGCTTCGACCGTCCGGCGCGTCAGGCCATCCTGCACGATCCGGCGAAGGCCAGGTCCTTCGAGCACGACCGGCTCACCTTCACCGAGGAGCAGGTCAAGGCGGAGGCCAGCCGCTGCCTCGGCTGCGGCGTGAGCGTCGTCGATCCCAACCGCTGCATCGGCTGCGGCCTGTGCACCACCCGCTGCATGTTCGACGCCATCCACCTCGAGCGCGACGTGCCCGAGGCCTCGACCATGGTCCGCTGCGAGGACAAGGTCGGCCCGATGCTCAAGTATGCCGCGAAGCAGTGCGTGCGCATCGTCCGTAAGAACAAATAATGCACGAGCTCGGGACCATCTACTACGTCATTGACACGGTGGAGAAGCTGATGGTCGAAAATCAGCTCACCAAGGTCGGCTCCATCACGCTCGAGGTCGGCGAGGTCAGCGGGATCATCCCGGAATACCTCAGCGATTTCTGGCAGTACGCCAGAGCCAAAACCGAGCATTTTCAGGAGACCGAGCTGAAGATCGAGCAGCTGAAGGCCGTCACCTACTGTCAGGACTGCAAGGGCACCTACCCCACCATGCAGTACGGCAAGGAGTGCCCCTACTGCCACAGCGGCAACACCTTCCTGATCACCGGCAATGAGTACAACATCAAAGAGATCGAAGCCATGTAGCAACAGCAGCCGCCTCAAATGAGGCGGCTGCATTCCTTTGTCCGGGGGATGATGAAGAAGGTCTTGAAATTTCCCGCATCATCGGTTATACTTTCACTCGCAGCACGCCGGTGTGATGGAATGGTAGACGTAGCGGATTCAAAATCCGCCGATGGCGACATCGTGTGGGTTCGAGTCCCACCACCGGCACCA